>NZ_JBEXXK010000102.1:0-18015 GCF_040630405.1 Streptomyces sp. NPDC005811 | reverse complement strand
CATCTGATCAGCCGTTTGTGGGCGGTCTGGAACGAGCCGAACTCGTCGGGGAGGTCCCGCCAGGGCGAGTTGGTGCGGTACTTCCACGCGATGGCCTCGAGGATGCGGCGGTGGTCAGCCCATCGCCGTCCGCGGACCGGATCGGCCGGCATCAGCGGCTCGATCCGGTCCCACATCGCATCAGTGATCACTAACCGGACAGACACATCCGATCAACTGACCAACCCATCAAAGAGACACGCGCTAGCGGCGAGACCTGCCGCCGCTCGCCGTCCCGGACGTCCAGGCCGACACCGTGGACGGGATGCGCAAGCGGCTCGCCGGGCTGCTGAACGACCCCGAGTTGCTCGCCCGCTACAGGGCGGCGATGGAGGGGCAGGCCGTCGGCCGGATGGTGCCGAGCCTGCCGTACATCGACGGCATGCCCGTCCACGGCGCTCTGCGGATCCGCCTGACGACCGCCCGCGCTGTGCTGAAGGTCGGCGAGGACGCGGTGACCTTCTCCGCCGCTGGGAGCGTGTTCGAGTTCGCTCGCGGGCTTCCTCGTACAGACCGGCCTCATGCCGCCCCTGGCTTGAGCCGCCACTGTCCTTGAGGCCCGGTGCCCGGGGATTCAACCGGGCGCTCCGACCACGGGCTCGCCCGCCACCGGGCATTCGCCGTGCTTCTCCCTGCCGCCGGGATACCGGGACCGGATGTCAGTTCGGGCCCGGGCCGAGCATGCGGCAGGAGAGTTCGGCGAACTGGTGCAGCTCGGGCATGGTCCGGTGCTTGCTGTAGGCCAGGGCGACCATGCGCGGTGCGACACCCTCCAGGGTCAGGTAGGCGACATCATCACGGCGGTAGAAGCCGGCCATGCCGGCGGGCATGACATAACAGCCCGCACCGGAGGCGACGCCTTCCAGGCACTCCTCGATCGTCACCGGAAACCGCCCGGCATCCGTCTGCGGCGCGAGGGGCTCGCGTGGCAGGCGCCCGCGCCATTCGGGGACGTCCCGGGGGTTCTGCAGCAGCACCATGTCGCGCAGATCCTCGACGTGCACCGTCTTGAGGTCCGCGAGCGGATGCGCGCTCGACAGCGCCACCACACGGGGCTCGGGGAACAGGGGTACCACCTCGAACATGCCCTCCGGCAGCGGCAGCCGCACGTAGCAGACGTCGACCCGCCCGTCGATCAGGAAGTCGGCCTGGTCGGTGATCGAGGTGTGCACGACCTCGATGTCGAGCTGCGGCGCCATCGCGGCGAACTCCCGCACGATGGGGGTGACGACGATGCCCGGCATGAAGCCGATGGCGAAGTGGTTCACCTCCCGGTTCGCCCTGCGCACCCGCTGCTGCACCGCTTGCGACATCGCCAGCATCGGTCGGGCGTCCTCCAGCAGCTGGTGACCCGCCCGCGTCAGCACGGTGCCCTGGCGGTCCCGTAGGAAGAGGACCACGCCCAGATCTTCCTCCAAGGCCCGGATCTGGCGGCTGAGCGCGGGCTGGGTCATGTACAGACGGCTTGCCGCTCGCACGAAGCTGCACTCCTCTGCCACGGCCACGAAGTAGCGCACCCGGCGCAGATCGAGGTCCATGAGGCTCATGGTAGCCGCGCCTGTCCGGCATATGCCTCAACGGCCGTGCCTGGCAAAGGAGTTGTCGGCCGGTCCGGGCGGGAGGCCGGGCGCCGCTTCAGGGAGCGGCGTCCCGGTTGCGCCGACTGAGCTCATAGGCTGCCTGGCGGGCGCGCATCAGTTCCCCGAGCGGCCGATGCTCCTTCGCCGCGATCCAGGGGTTGAAGCTGCTCTTCTCGACGGCCTCGGCCAATGCCTGGTCCGGTGCCTGCCGAGGCAGGCGCAGTCGCGCCACGGTGAGCCACGGCGCGTCCCAGCGGGTCGACGAGTCCTCGATCGGGGTACGGTGCTCGTCCTCGAAGAACTGGGCCTGGAAGAGGAACTCCAGGTCGCCGTCCGAGAGCCGCGCATAGAGGTCGGCGGCCAGATCCTTGCGTGCTTCCTTGTTGATCGTTGCCGAGGCCGCGCACAGCTTCAGGCGGGCCGCGTAGTCGCCGAACGCGAGGGGCATGATGCTGAAGAAGTCGTGCGTGGCGAAGCCACTGAACGGCTGCACCATGTCCCGGAAGTTCGCGACGGCACGGCGCGTGAGCTCCGGCTTCATCGCGGCCTTGCGGAGCGCGGTGCCGGGCGCACTCGTGGAGAGCTCGACGATTCCTACGACGTCGGCGCTGCCACGGACCTTCAGGGTCTCCTGACTGACGAGGGTGAAGTTCTGCTCGACATCGGTTGACGTCGGCGTCGAGGCCCCGAGCACTTTGATCGCGAATCCGCGTATGTCGGGTGCCCGGTCGACGGAGAAGTTCCCGTTGGACAGGCGGACATGTGCCTCAAAGACCGCGGGGGTGGCGAAGATTCCTTGTCGCGCATAATCAGGAAGTCCGTCCTCGACCACGAGGGCGGCTTTCAGGGCAGCCACTTGATTGCGGTGCAGCGCCCGCCCCGGGCCGTGCTTCTTCAGTTGCTTGCGTTGCAGTTCGCTGAACACATGCACCTGTTGCGCGTGCCGGGTTCTCTCGTCGGGCAGGAACACTTCGCGCCACTGAGTGCTTGGCATAGAACAACATCCTTCTCGATGGTCGTGCCCCCCGTCGGACAGAAGGCGGTCACAGGCTGACGCCGGTGTCGGCGCCCGTGCACTTCAGCCCCGCCGTGCTGGGGGGCGGCCGCGTCGCAGCCTGCACGTGAGTGCATAGATCACTGCTCCGAGGAGCGTTTCATCCACCATCCGCCACAGGGACTTCACTGCTACCGCGCCTTCTGTTGCGCCGAGTTCCGACTTCGCCGAGCATCGCGGCCCGCGACGCGGCACGCCAATGCCGATTGCCCGAACCGTCATGCCGATCGGGCATGACGCCGGGACGGTGGGGTGTGCACGACACCCGGGAAGCCTCGGAAAGCCGAAACCGACAGCTGCGGTGACGCGCATGCCGGACCGGCATCAGCGAAGCAGGATCGGCATTGGCGGGACAGCAGACGAGGCAGCCATGGTCGATGTCGTGAAGCGCCGCGGACGGCGGCAAACAGGCGTTTGGCTTTCATGCCACGCTGTATGCCGAATTACGCCGTTTCCCCCTACCGGCGCGATAGCGCAATTCGAGAGGAATAAACACGACATGAAGTCCACCGATCGAATCAAAGCATGGGCAGCTGCCGGACTCGTGAGCGGCGTGGCCGTAGCCTCGCTGGCCGTCACGAACGACCTCGCCGCCGCCTCGCCGGCGGCACACCGCGCGAAGCCGACGGTGGTCCTGGTCCACGGGGCGTTCGCCGACTCCTCCAGCTGGAACAGCGAGGTCGCCTACCTGCGACGGCACCGCTACCCGGTCTACGCGATCGACACGCCCCTGCGTGGCCTGGCCTTCGACAGCGCCTATGTCGAGGCACAGCTCAACACCGTCAAGGGGCCCGTGGTACTGGTCGGCCACTCCTACGCGGGAGAGGTCATCAGCCAGGTCGCCGCCGAGACGCCCAAGGTCAGGGCTCTCGTCTACGTGGCGGCCCTCATCCCCAGGGTGGGAGACTCCGCCAACTCCCTGATCGGACAGTTCCCCGGCTCACAGCTCACTCCGCAGAACCTGCGCACCGTTCCGCTGCCCGGCGGTGACACCGACGTCTACATCAAGCCCGGCAAGTACGGGGCCGTGTACGGCAACGGACTGTCGACAACGGACATCGACGTCGCCTCGGTGACCCAGGAGCCGATCGCCTTCTCGGCCTTCAGCGACAAGGCAACGGTGAACCCGCCGGCCAGGACACCGAAGTGGGCCGTCGTCGCGACCGAGGACCACGCCGTGCCGACGGCCGCCCAGGACTTCGAAGCCGACCGGGTGGGAGCCCACCTCATCCACACGCGCTCGGGCCATGACGTTCCTTCGATCAGTCCGGAAGCGGTCAATCGGGCCATCGTCGCCGCAGCCGACTCCGTGGACTGACCGGCCCCGGCAGCGGAAGTGCCTCGTTCCCCTGTGCGCCGGGACCCGCGGGGGAGCGAAGACGACGGCACGCACTTTCAGGTGAGCCTCCCGGGTGCACTGGGGTACCGCAGACCCGGCGGTCAGGGCTGGGGCCGTTGGGAGGTCTGCGCCAAGCCGCCACTCAAGGTCGGCCAGAGCCGACGAAGCAGCCGGACAGTGCCCGTCACCACCAGCGTGTGCCGGCAGCTTGCCCGGCGCGGCCCACAGTCAACTGCGTTCCACCGACGGTGCATGAGAGGTCGACCGTGCCCCGCTCGCCGGGCACCACATGCGTGATCGGCTGCCGCGGGCGCCCTACCTCTGGGCGGGAGCCTGAGCCGGTCCCGCCCGGAGGCGGGCGCGCCGCCGCTCAAGGGAGAGGTTGTCCCGGATACGCGGAGGCGGAGCCGTCGGTGCGCGTCGATCAGCCGGTCCTCCAGCACGAATCCCACCGTGCCGACGGTAGACCCCGCCGGGAAGAGCTGAGTGGGCAGATACGCGAGCATGCCCTCGCGCACAGCTGATCCGCCGCGCTCCGGTAAACCACGCACGGTACCGAATCCACCGTGCCGCAGGGTGCTCCCGCCGGCTCGACAGGAGCCCGTGCCGGCAACGGGCGGAAGGTCGCGCTGTGGTGAACGGTGTGGTCGGCCACCGGGCGCGACGGCTGTCCGCCGGTGGCGCTGGTCTTCACGCAGAGAGTCGGGCAGCTCGCCATGCTGACCCGCATACGGGAGGTCGGCGAACTCGCGCTCGAGCACTGGCGCGGCGAGTGGAACGGCGACAGCCGCGGCCCGGGGCAGAAGCCGGACGGCTACCGCGACTACGACCGCAAGGCCGCTGCCGTCCACCACCTTGAAGCTGCTCGCCGAGCACGCTCCGCACGGCCCGTGTGGTGGCGTTACGGCCATTCCCCCTGGGAGCCCCTCGCGGACGCGCTCGCCAACCCGGACGACTTCGGCCCCTGCTCGGCGCGCGCCGACGCCCGCGGCAAGGCGCAGGAGGCCGAGTACGAGCGCGCCAGGGTGGAGAGGGAAGGGCAATGGCGCCGGACGGAGGCCGCCATGTGGGTCTGCCCGATCCGCGAACGCTACGCCCACCCCGACGAAGGGCTGACGTCCGGCGGGGAGTGCGGCCCGTGCCTCAGCAACCGTCGGCGCACCGCTGCCGAAGCCGTCCAGCACCCGCCACGACCACCACCGGCTGATCACTCTCGGCCGTCCAGTACGACTCCCCGGGACGTGGCGACCGCTCCAACCGCTTGCTGGACGAGGGTTGAACAGGAGTGGGTGGAGCTGACCGACACCACCCGCGGCGCGGTCAACCTCGACGGCTGGACGCTGGAGCACGCCTCCGGCCACACCTACACCTTCGGCGGCTACCGCCCGGCCGGGCCGCGCCGCCGTCCGGATCTGCACCGGCGTCGGCCGCGACACCCGCACCGACGTCTACCAGGGGCGCGGCGCCTACCTGGGGAACAACGACCGCGACACCGCCCCCTGAGCAACGCCCGCGGCCGCGTCATCGACGAGGAATCCTGGGGCTCGCACCGCCGCGGCGGCCGCCGCTGACCCATCCTGTCGCCGGTGACCGTCGGCCTGGCGGTCACCAGCCCTTCAGGCTGTGCGCCCGGATACCGGTCAGGTGCCGGGTGCACAGCCACGCCGTCTGGACGGCATGCGTGCCGACATGGTGTTCGCCGTGCCTGGCCACGAGGTGATGCCGCTGCTGTTCGTGGAGGTCGGCAACGGGGCCGAGGGCCTGCCGGTGGTCGCGGACAAGGTGCAGCGCTACCGCCGCTGCTTCGCCCGCCGCGTGTCCACCGGCACCAGCAACCGGCGGGAAGTCGCGCTGTGGCGGACGGTGTGGCCGGCCACCAGGCGCGACGGCTGCCCGCCGGTGGCGCTGGTCTTCACGAAGAGCGTCGTCCGCGTGGGCGAGTCCGTCGCGTGCGTCAATGGCATCGTCGTGAGCTCTGCCTGACCCACACGGCTCCTGCCTCGTTCGGCGGCTCCCCCCCGGAATTCGCCCCTCGGCCGGGGGCGCTGCGCGTTTCGGCCTGGTCCCGGGCCGCCGTCGGCTTCGCGCACCGCGACGCCGCACTGCTGGACCGCGCCCCAAACCTCACGCGCTGGGCACCCCGTGCGATTTGATCGGAGGGATCCTCCGCTTTACCGTGGAGGCAATTCGGAGGTAGCCTCCGCTTCGGATCGGGGCGCCGTACGAAAGAGTGCAGGAGGGTACATGAACGCCAGGGAGCAACAGGGGCGCAAGCCCCGCGCCGACGTCCAGCGCAATCGCGCGGCCCTCCTGGAGGCTGCCCAGCGCCACTTCCTGCGGGACGGGATCGGTACGTCACTGGAGGCGGTCGCCAAGGAGGCGGGCGTCGGGCCGGGAACGCTGTACCGGCACTTCCCCACCCGGGAGGCCCTGCTGGCGGCCGTACTCCAGTCCCGCACCGAGGAACTGGTGGCCCGCCGCGAGAGCATCGCCGGCCTCGACGACGCCGGTGTGGCGCTGGCGCAGTGGCTGCGGGCGATGGAGGACTACCTCAGCGCCTACAGCGGACTCCCGGAACCCCTCATGGCGGCGACCCGAGCCGAGGACCCGGACAATCCGCTCACCGTCCCCTGTGACGAGCTCATCGCCACGACCGACGCGTATGTGCGAGCCGCACAGCGCACAGGGTACGTACGCCCGTCGGTGACGGGCTACGACCTGTTCCTCGCGGCCTGCTCGGTCGCCTGGATCAAGGGCACCGGCGCCACCGGGGAATCGGTCGAACGGCTGCGGGCGCTCGTCGCCCGCGGATACCGCGAGCCGGACGGCCGCATCTGACGGTCGGCACCTCGCTCAAGGCCGGACCACGGGGACACCCTGGCGCCCGAGGGGATCCGGCAATGGCCCGGCGATCCCGCCACCCCGTCATCACATCAAGCCGCCCGCAGCGGTGGCACAACCTTCTAAGGGACAAATCATGAAAATAACTGTTATCGGCGCTGGAGCGATCGGTGGAAACCTGGCCCGCAGGCTGAGTCTGGCCGGTCACGACGTCCAGGTCGCGGACGCCCGGGGGCCCGAGGCCGTCACGGCCGAGGTGCTGGAGGCGGGCGCCCGCGCGGTGGCCCTGGACGCGTCGGTCCAGGGCCGGGACGCGATCGTCCTGGCGATCCCGTTCGGGGTGCAAGGACAACTGGCGGAGCTGATCGCCACCGCCCCCGCCGCGACCGTGGTCATCGACACCTCGAACTACTACCCGCACCTCAGCGGGCGGATCGAGGCGGTGGACGACGGCCAGGTGGAGAGCGTGTACGCCTCCGGGCTTCTTGGCCGGCCCGTCGTCAAGGCGTGGAACGCCGCACTGGCCGAGACCCAGCGCACCCGAGGTCTTCCGGCAGGCGCGGCGGGCCGAATCGCCATCCCGGTCGCCGGCGACTCCGCGGACGCGAAGAAGGTGGCCATGAGTCTCGTCGACGACACCGGCTTCGACCCCTGCGACGCCGGCGCTCTGTCCGACTCCTGGCGCCAGCAGCCGATGGGCCCTGCCTACTGCACCGAGCTGACCCTCGACGAGCTCCCCGCCGCCTTGGCCGCGGCCGACCGCGTCAAGGACACCGCCGTCCGCGACAGCATGCTCGAGCGATTCGCCGCTCTCCCTGACAGTCCCACCCTGGACGACCTCGTCGAGATGAACCGCGCCGCCCACCGGTGACACCCACCTCCCGCAGGAGGGCGCCCGCGCGGGGCCGCTGCGCCGGAGACGCCACGGGACGTGCCCAACGTCCGCGCGCCTCCGGTGCCGCGGCCTCGCGCGGCTGCGCTGCGCGGCCGCCCGCCGGACTCGCAGGCGCAGCGGCCCGGACGTATCGATCGCACCCGGTGCTCCCGGCCACCACTCTCCTTGCAATACGGAGGCACTCTCCGTATTGTCGGGAAGGTAATCGGAGGAACCCTCCGTTTCCTTTCGCCTGTTGGAGGCGTCCCATGACAAGCCGGCAGATGCTCCTGGCCATGCAGTTCAACAGCGGCTACGGAGCCGAGCCCGGGGCGTGGCGGCTGCCCGGGGCTAACCTGTCCAGCTACACGGACATGGACCAGTTCGTGCGCTACGCACAGGCCGCCGAGCGCGGCAAGATCCAGCTGTTGTTCATCGCGGACACCCCGGCCCTGGACGTGGACCTGGAGACCGAGCACCCGCACACCCCCATCGACCCGCTCCTCGTCCTCACCGTGATAGCCCGCGAGACCGAGCGGATCGGCCTGGTCGCCACCGGCTCCACCACCTTCAACGAGCCCTACAACCTCGCCCGCCAGTTCAAGGCCCTGGACGTGATCAGCCACGGCCGGGCCGGCTGGAACGCGGTCACCACCTTCCACCCGGCAGCCGCGGCGAACTTCGGCTCTCCCATCCCGCCCCGCGCGGAGAAGTACGAGCGCGCCGACGAGTTCGTCCAGATCGTGCAGGCCCTGTGGGGCAGCTGGGAGAAGGACGCCTGGGTCCTCGACGTCGCGGGCAAGCGGTTCGCCGACATGGGCAAGATCCAGCCGGTCGACCTGCGGGGCCGCCACGTCGCCTCCCGCGGGCCGCTGCCCATCCCGCCCTCCGAGCAGGGCCAGCCGGTCATCTTCCAGGCGGGCGGCGGCGGTTACGGCACGGAACTGGCGGGGCGGTGCGCCAGCGGCGTCTACGCCAACCCGATGACGATCAGCGACGCCATCGCTCAGCGGGGCGCCCTGCGGGACGCCGCCAAGCGGGCCGGGCGCGACCCGGACGAGGTCAAGGTGTTCGCCGGATTCATGCCGACCATCGCCCCCTCCCGCCAGGCCGCCCTTGAGCGGCGCCGCTTCCTGGACGAGTCCGTCGACCTTCGCCAGCGCGTCCGCTACCTCGGCGCAATGATCGGACTGCCGCTCAGCCACGAGCAGCTCGACAAGCCGCTGACCGAGCGCCAGTTGACCGATGCCGCACCCAGTCCGCACGACGCACGCTCCGCCCGCGCCCTCGAGGTGGCGCGGCAGGGCTGGACTCTTCGAGACGTCCTGGCGCACGGCGTCATCGACTACCACCCGGTCGTCGCCGGCACCGCCACCGACGTGGCCGACCACATGCAGGAATGGTTCGAGGCTGGGGCCTGCGACGGCTTCTCGCTCGCCATCGACGGCTACCACGACGGCGTCGACGCCTTCGTCGACCAGGTCGTCCCGACCCTGCAGGAACGCGGCCTCTTCCACCACGACTACACCGGAGCCACTCTCCGTGACCACCTCGGAGCCCGCGACCAGTACGGACTCGACCCCCGCGTCACAGAAACGGCCCGGTCATGACCACCACCCACCTCCCCGGCACCGCCACCCTGCAGGTGTTCCGCGACGCCATGGCCACCGTCGCGTCGCCCGTCGCCGTGGTCACCGCGATGGACGGCCCGCGCCCGCACGGCACCACGGTCAGTGCCTTTGCCTCCCTGTCCCTGACGCCCCCCATGGTCCTGGTGTCCCTGGACAACCGCTCCCAACTCCTGGCGATCATCCGCCGCACCCGACGCTTCGGCCTCAACATCCTCGGCAGCCACCAGGCCGGACTCGCCGCCGCCTTCGCCACATCGGGCCGGGACAAGTTCGACGACGTCATCTGGTCGCCCAGCACGAACCTGCCCCGCCTGCCCGGCTCGGCGGCATGGATCACCGCCGACGTCGACGACTGCATCACCGCCGGCGACCACACCCTCCTGCTCGCCCACGTCCGCGCCGCGGAACCCGGCAAGAAGGGCTCCAAGCCCCTCACCTACCAACAGCGTTCCTTCGGCACCCACACGCCACTGACCACCTGAGCGGCGCGCTCTTCCGCACAGCCCTCGCCGGGCCTGCCGGGCATCCCCTCACACGTCGTGCGCACAAGACAACTCCGCTGCCCGGCGGCCCTCGACCGGGCTGCCAGCAAGGACACAAACACCATGAAACTCTCCCTCGTCGAGCTCTCCACCGTCACCCCCGGCGGTGACAGGGCCCAGGCCCTCAAGGACTCCGTCGACGCCGCACAACAGGTGGAGGACCTCGGCTACCACCGCATCTGGTACGCCGAGCACCACGACGCCGCCAGCGCCGCCTCCTCAGCACCCGAGATCCTCATCGCCCTGGCCGCGGGCGCCACCTCCCGTATCCGGATCGGCTCCGGCGCGGTGCTGCTGAATCACTACAGCCCCTACAAGGTCGCCGAGACCTTCCTCCAGCTCGAAGCCCTCGCACCGGGCCGCATCGACCTCGGCCTCGGCCGCGCCACCGCGGGCCCCGTGGTCGACCTCGCCCTGCGCCGCGACCGCGACGCACCGCCCGCCGACGATTTCGCCGAGCAGGTCCACGAAGTACTCGCCCACTTCAACGGCCACTTCCCCGCGGGCCACCCCTTCGCCCGCCTGAACCCGGCCGCGGGCGTCGCCTCGCGACCGGAGGTGTGGATTCTCGGCTCCTCGGGCAACAGCGCCCGGATGGCCGGCGAACTCGGCCTCGGCTACGCCTTCGCGGGTTTCATCAACCCTGACGGCGCCAGTCGCGCCCTGCTGCGCCACGGCGCGTTCTCCGCACCCGCGGCCAATAGGCCGGCCGGAGGTCGCGGCATCCTCTCCGTCGGCGCCGTGGTCGCCGACACCGACGCCGAGGCACGGCGGCTGAACTGGTCCAGGACCGCCCTGATGGCACGCCTGGCCCGCCAAGGGTCCGCGGCCCAGGTTCCCACGGTCGAGGAAGCTGAGCGGGAACTCAGCCAGGACCAGAAGGACACCCCCGCCGTCATCACAGACGGCCGCTGGCCCCGCCAGCTCGCCGGCAGCCCGCAGACCGTACGGGATCAGCTGGAGCAGATGACCAAGGCCACCGGTGTCGACGAAATCATGGTCCAGGACATCATCGCGGACCCCGCGGACCGAGCCCACTCCCGTGCCCTGCTGGCCCAGGCCCTCGACGTCGCTGCTCGTTGACGGTCCCCGTGGAGAGGCGTTGGGCAGATCACTGGTGCGGACGGTGAGGAAGCGGGGCCGGTTCGCCGAGCTGGGCGATGTTGCCGAAGTACAGCCGGAACACCTCGAAGGTCCCGTGATCGACCCTCAGACACACCACTCCGTGCCCGAGGACCATGGCTCCGCGTCACACCACCCGTCGGCCGGCGAGCGCGGCCACTTCGGTGAAATAGGCGCGGAACAACGGCTCGTCGCCGCGCGGTACCCGGACCGCCTCCGTGGACGTGTACCCGAAGGCCGCCAGGTCGGTGCCGTAGAGGGCGGCGTTCGGGTCGCGTACGACACCGAAGGTCAGCTCGCCCGGCTTGTTCGGCTTCTTGTAGTGCACCAGCACCCCCAGCCGGTGCAGCGGGATCCGGAGTGTGTGCGGCATGCCGCTGCCCGTCAGTGGGAACAGTTCGAACACCCCCCGGTCCACGCGCACATGCAGGTCTTCGTAGTCGAACGTGAGCGGATCCATGACGGGAAGATACCCCGTGCACACCGCTCCTCCTCGGGCGTCACAGCAGTACCGCCCCGACGACGACCGCCGCGGTTCCGAGGAGCAGCGCCACGACACTGAAGGTGATCTCGTGTGTGCGGGAGCGGTGCTCCGCCGCGAGGTCCGTGGTGAGGACGGCGGGGTCGTCGGGCGTGTAGTGGATCGTGACGTCCCGGCCGTAGGACTTCGCATGGTTGGGCAGTCCGTCCGGGCAGTAGGCGGTGACGGCCGTGCCCTCGTGCGTGGTGAAGGCGATGACCGGCGTGTGGCTGGTGGAGGTGAAGCCCTCGCTGTCGGTGCTGGTGTCCGAGAGCACGGCGATGACACGGCCCGGAACAGGGGGGCGGGAGGTGAGGGCGTCGATACGGCGGTTCGCGACGGGCGCGACCTGTGGCAGGTAGAGCGCGGTGACGATCGCCAAAGGTCCGCCCGAACCGATCAGGGCCCATGGCCAGGCCCAGTCGATCGCGGCGAAGACCACCAGGCCGACGTAGATCAGGAAGACGGCGAAGCTCGGCCACCCGAGCCCGCGTCGGCCCTCCGCGAGGTCGTGCACGAAGCGGTAGGCATGCGGTCTCCCGCGTGGATAGCGGATACCGATCTCCCGTCCCACCCAGGCCGTTGTGATGCTCTCGCCGTGGCCGGTGTCGTTGGTCACGGTGAACTCCTCACCGCTGGACGGGTCCCGGAACGTGACGACCACGGGTATCCCGTCACGCTGGGAGCTTCCGTGCCGGGGCTCCCGCACCTCCTCGATCCGCCCCATGACCCGCACCGCCCGCTGGGCCTTCGTCACCCCGGCCAGTGATCGGCCGTACCCGACCACCGCGACGGTGCCGAACACCGCGCACCACAGCGCCAGATATCCGTGCAGGTCCATGTGCCTTCCCTCTCTTCAGCCGGCCGTAGTGCGCCGCACCACCGTGCCGTCACCGTCCGCCTCGAGCGACGCCGTCCCCTCGGCACCCGTCACAGAGACCCTGATGGTCAGCGAGCCGGTGAGGCGTTCCACGGTGACCTGCCAGGACCGCGGGGAACCGACACCGAGGCTGCTCCTCGCTTCCTCGACCAGAGCGGGGAAGCGGTCATACGGCAGGGACTCCGGGTCGAACGTCGGGGCGTTCGAGGCGGTGGGCGCGTACACGACGGACAGCAGCCGGTCCTGTACGACGACGGTGAGCGCCGCGCGTGCCTCGGTGCCCTTGGTGAGCGCGCCGACGGCCCTGCGCAACTCGCCCTTGTCGAGGAACGACTGGCCCGGGCCGAGGGCGACCGAGCCGGAGGCCGACGACACCACGGTGGTGGACGTGGACGTGGACGTGGACGTGGACGTGGACGTGGACGAGGAGGAGGAGACGGACGGACGGTCGGAGGACCCGGACCCCGCGGAAGAGCCCTCGTCGAACAGCTCGGCGCGGAACCCCAGGACCACACCGGCCGCGGCGAGCAGCATGACGACCAGCATGACGAGACCCACGGCACAGCTCTTGGGAGTCTCGCTCACCACGGCCGGACCGGGCGCCGAGTCGAGGCGTGCGTCGGCCGCCCGTTCCTCCCACAGCGGTGTCGGCCGCTTCACGATCCTCACCCGCCACGGCCGGTCCGGCGGATACTGGACCACCACGACGGCACCCGGCCGGTAGTCGGCCAGGTCCACGAGATTGATGTCCTGCGTGAACGCGACACGGTAGGCCGGTACGCCGTCCGGCGCGACGGTGAGATCGAACCGCACCGCCACGTCGCTCGTCGCCTCGCCCCCGACGGCCTCCCGGCTCTCGACCATCGCGAGCGCCGTGTGCGGGGCGATCGCCGCCTCCCGGGCCAGCCTCGGCACCCCGGCCAGGAGGACGAGCAGGATGTAGGCGACGGGCAGGACCAGGCCCGCCACGAACAGCAGCACGCTCTCGATGAGGGCACCGACGACGAGGGCGGCCAGCGACGCCCCGACGACCCCTCCGGTCAGGATTCCCCGGGCGAGGGCGACGAGGGTGTTGCGTGCGGGCGGGGACACGGTGCCCGTGGTGATCGTCATAGGAGTGATGATCTCCGGCTCGGGTGACGACCGGTAGATCTCAGGGCATCCGTCTCGGGGCTCATGTGAGGCCCGAGTGGGCCAGGCCCTCGACGAACTGGCGCTGGGCGGCGACGAAGACGTTCCCTATCTCGCCCCCGTAGGAGTCGGTGAGGCGGGTGAGTGCCTGTGGCTGTGTGAACAGCTCCGGCGAGGAAGGCCAGCGAGAGGGATGAAGATGGCCTGCATGATCAGGGCTGGACAGAGAGGTGTTCCCGGTGGGTGGGTGCGCCCGGGGAAGGCAGGCCGGGGCGGTTCGAGGGTGCGCAGGTACGGGTCGACGGGGCGGACGCGCACGATGTGTCTGGCCGCGCTGGGAGTGGTCCAGGTCGCGACGCCGGATCCGATCCGCAGGCTGATGTGTCCGGGGACGAAGGACGCGGCGACGGCGCGCGGCGGCTGAAGGATCTGGAGATGGAGTGTCTGGTGCCGGCGGCGGGAAGCGCGGTCCGTGTCCGTGAGGACGGGGTGCGGGTGGCGGAGAAGCGGTGGGCGCTGACCCCGGCCGGGCTGGAGGCGGCGGCCGTGGTCCTGGACCGTCCGGCCCGGGAGATGGGCGGCACCGCCAAGGCAGCACCGGCTTCCGGCGCCAAGCCCGCCCGCGCGGTGACCGATGTCCTGGACGCGTTCCTCCAGACCCCGCCCGAGCCGACGCAGCCCGTCGCCCGCACCCGCACCTGACGCGCCGTCGGCCCCGCCCGCACGGCCGGAGGGGCTGGGGGCGCTGATGGCCTGGCCGAGGGCCCGGCGCTGGTCGCGGACAAGGTGGAGCGCTACCGTCGCTTCTTCGCCCGCCGTGTGTCGACCGGGACGGGCGACGGGCGGGAGGTGGCGCTGTGGCGGACGGTGTGGCCGGCCACCGGCCGGGACGGCTGTCCGCCGGTGGCGCTGGTCTTCACGAAGAACGTCGGGCAGCTTCCCATGCAGGCCCGGACGGCCGCGCACGCCCCGAGGCAGCACACCCTCGATGGGGTCGTCACGGCCGGCCGACGACTCCGATCGTCCGTCGCCGAACTGGCAGCCGGTGGGATGGACGCGGCCATCGTCGTGCAGGGCCTCGATCGAGCATCAGGTTGCATACCGCCCTCTCGCAGCGGGTGGTTCGGCGGTGCTGACGTCCAGAACCGTCACGCCCAGCACGAGCATCGGCTCGACGCCGACCTCCAGCAGCACCCGCGTCATGATGAACGGGCGGCCGGAACGCGTGTGTTCCTCCCCGCGGGCCCTCCAGCGGATTCGGCTGGGCACCCACAGCCTGTCGTCGACCTGATAGGCCAGAGGCCTGCCGAGCAGGCCGTCGAAGGCCAGGAGGCCCGTGCCGGGCACCGGGAAGTCCGAGGTGAAAGGCCGCGCAGGCCCCGTGATCACGGCCCGCACCTGCTGCACAACCGCATCCGACCGCACCAGAAGGTTCAAGTCCCTGGCATTTAGCGTCACCTTGGTACCCCATCGCTTCAACAGCGCGGGAATGCCGTCCTTCATCAGACCCAGGAACAGCGATCTGTCCGTGCCCAGACGCTGTTCTGCTTCCGCACGCAGGTCGGGGTGAAACGCGGAGCGTGCGGCGAAGTCCTGGTTACCGGAGAGGAACCAGAGCATCTGGTTGCGGTCCTCGAAAGCGGCGAGCAGGGTCAGCCAGACCACGGTGTCACGGATGCCGTGGGCTTCGGCCTTGCCGCCGTCTCCGTCGACCGATGCGGCCCGGGCGGGGAGGCGGCGTTCGGCCACCCGGTCCAAGGCCTCCTCCTCGGCGCCTTCGGGCGTCGGCAGGACCGTGAAGAACGCATGGAGAGCCTCGTGCCGACGGCGGGCAGCGTCTTCCGGTGAACGCCCTGTCAGCTGCCGGGCCCCGAAGCGGTGGTGCGCGAGGTGCTCGACCGCCACCGTCTGGGGCACCGCGAGGGTGTGCCCGTGCAGGTCGGCCGTCGTGTGCAGCATCCTGAACACGCCCTCGTCAGGGAAGCCGGCCAGTTCAAGCTGGTCGGTGTCGAGGACGATCAGTGCTCCTCGGTCCGTATCCGGCAGATACCGGTTGGTCATGCGTCCCATCGATCAGATCCCCTCCGCCGCAGCCACGGCCCGTCCTCCACCCGGCCCTGCCGTGCGAGGACGAAGCCGGTGCCCTTCGCAGGCGTCGAACCACCGCCTGGCGGCGGGACACCATCGCGACACATATCACGCAAGCAAGGTCAGTAGCGATGGGCCAGCACCGCTATGTCCGCGCCGAAACCGAGCCAGGACGAGCACCGCAGTTGGGCCTCCGGCCGTCAGGACCGGCAGGTGACGTCGCGGGCCGGAAGACGGCCCGTGATGAGGTAGGCGTTGACCGTGCGGGTGACGCAGGCGGGGGCGTCGGGCATGCCGTAGATGACGTGGCCGCGACCGTCTTGGACCCGGACCATGCGCGAGCCGCGCAGGGCGCGGTGCATGGCCAGGCCCTCGGACAGCGGGGTCTGGGAGTCCCACTGGTTCTGGACGAGCAGGGCACCCACCCAGTTGTCGACGCGGGTCGCCGCCTCGGATCCCTTCGGCCAGAACGCGCACGGCGTGATGTTGGCGGTGAAGTCGCCGTAGAGCGGGTTGCGGGCCTTGTCGCGGATCGCGTCGAGGCGGTAACGGACGGGGTTGCGGGGCCAGGAGGCGGAGTTGTCGCCGCACATGATGGCCAGATTGAGGGCGATGGCGTTGTCGTCCGCGGGGTCCGCCTTGCCGCCGGTCGGGGCCGGGTCCGGGCGGGTGGTGGGTGAGGTGCGCAGGTCTGCTAGTTCCCGGGCGGCTTGGTAGGGCGCGTTGGAGAAGTCGGCCCGCAGCCAGTCGCGGATGTCGTCGCCGGTGACGGCGGCACCCTGGTGGGCCTCGTCGGTTCCGCGGTAGCGGATCGGTGTCCGGTTGGCGCGGGCGACCTGCTGCCAGAAGGCGGCGCGGACTTTCGCCGGGGTGTCGCCGAGGTGGTAGGCGTGGTCGCGGCGGGCTATGAGCCGGCTCCACTCGCGGAAGGCGGGCTCGGCGCCGGTG
This sequence comes from Streptomyces sp. NPDC005811, assembly GCF_040630405.1. Classification (NCBI taxonomy): domain Bacteria; kingdom Bacillati; phylum Actinomycetota; class Actinomycetes; order Kitasatosporales; family Streptomycetaceae; genus Streptomyces; species Streptomyces sp. NPDC005811. Next base: position 1,426 of record NZ_JBEXXK010000102.1, on the reverse strand, counting down.
GCCATGGCGAGGTTCGTGTGGCGTCCGAAGCGGTTCGGATCGACGGCGCTGTCGAGCACTATGCGGTCGCTGTGGCCGGGGAAGAGCTGGGTGTAGACGGCGCCGAGGTAGGTGCCGTAGGACCAGCCGAGGTAGGAGAGTTTCTTCTCGCCCAGGACGGCGCGGATGACGTCCATGTCCCGGGCGGTGTTGCGGGTGGTGATGTACGGCAGCCGGGCGCGCTCGCGGGCGATGCACCGGGCGGCCGTGTCCCGGGCGCGGGCGGTGTCCTTCGCGAAGGTGGCCGCGCGGTACGGGTACAGGTCGGGGCTCGCCTCGTCCTGGGTGAGGCCACAGCGCAGGGGGCTGCTCGCGCCGAGACCACGCGGGTCGAAGCCGACGAGGTCGTAGCGGTCCCGGACGCTCTTGGCCAGGGCGTCCTGCATGGCCACCGGGTCGTCCAGAGCGAGGTCCCCGGGGCCGCCGGGGTTGGACAGCAGGACGCCATGGCGCTTGCCGGGCACGCTGGTGCGCAGCCGGGAGATCTTCAGAGCCAGAGTGCGACCGCGGGGATGTGCGTAGTCGAGGGGCACGGTGACGGTGGCGCACTGGTAGGAGGCCGGGTAGCGGTCGGGGCTTCCGCAGCGGTGCCAAGCGGGGTGCTGATCGTAGTAGCGGGCCAGGTCCGAGGGGCGATCGGAGGCCGCCGCGGTCGGTGCTCCCTGGGAGACGGGTACGCACAGGGTGGCGAGCAGGGCGGCCGCTGCGAGAGAGGCTTTGTGTACGGGGCGCATGGACGACGTCTTTCGGAGGAGAGCCGGTGACGACGTCCACTCTTCGCGCACCGCACCGGACGCGCCTCGGCCGAAAGGTCGTCACCTCGCCCGGGCCTTGTCTGGGTTCTCAGCCATTCGGCCAGACCTCGCCCAGTCGGACGCCTGGCGCCACAGACGCTCCTCCGACAGCGTGTTCGTCGTGGACAACGGACACGCGTGAACCCTGTCCATCACTTGATTTCGTACGCCCACGACGGTCCCGTCGGCAGTTGCGTCACGGACCGTGCGAGGGCGACGTCCACGGGCCACTCCATCCCAACAGCCTGCACCTTTGGGGCACCGGCCTGCTGGTGTACTCCCGCACGGCCAGCAGACGGTCCACGAGCCCGGCCGCGCTGCGCGACCGGGCCCTGAAGTGGTCTGCGGGGTTCTCGACTGTCTGCTGAGCGTCCTGCCGAACCGCCCGTCTGTCGTCACCCGCACGGGTGACGCCCGCTCACGCCGCGGCAACTTCCTTCGCTCCGGCCCGGGAGGTGCCGAACCGCACCTCCCGCCATTCCGTGGGCGTGCTCCGTTTCAGGGTCCGCATGTGGTCGAACTCGACTCGCCTCACCCGGAGATGAGCGGCGTATGTTGGCCGCGGACCCGGTGGACACGGGCAGGACATCGAC
>NZ_JBEXXK010000101.1:0-18512 GCF_040630405.1 Streptomyces sp. NPDC005811 | reverse complement strand
CGGCACCCCTCGCGAGGGGTGCCGCCACTTCGTCGTGTCCGCCGGGTGATCTCAGACGTTGAAGCCGAGCGCGCGCAGCTGCTCGCGGCCGTCGTCCGTGATCTTGTCGGGGCCCCACGGGGGCATCCAGACCCAGTTGATGCGGAGTTCGTTGACGAGGCCGTCCGTGGCGGACTTGGCCTGGTCCTCGATGACGTCCGTCAGCGGGCAGGCCGCGGAGGTCAGGGTCATGTCGATCGTCGCGATGTTCGCGTCGTCGATGTGGATGCCGTAGATGAGGCCCAGGTTGACGACGTCGATACCCAGCTCGGGGTCGACGACGTCGTACAGGGCCTCGCGGACCTCGTCCTCGGAGGCCGGCTTCATCTCCACGGTGTCGCTCATGCCGTCTTCCTTTCGGCGTCCGAGCCCAGGGCCTGGGCCGTCGCGTCCTTCCACGCCATCCAGCTCAGGAGGGCGCACTTGACCCGGGCCGGGTACTTGGAGACACCGGCGAACGCGACCGCGTCCTCCAGCACCTCCTCCATCGCGTCGTCGGGCTCGATCCGGCCCTTGGACTGCATCAGCTCCAGGAAGGTCTCCTGGATCTTCTGCGCCTCGGACACGTCCTTGCCGACCAGGAGGTCGTTGAGGACGGACGCGCTGGCCTGGCTGATGGAGCAGCCCTGGCCCTCGTAGGAGACGTCCTCGATCTTCGTGCCGTCGTACTTCACCCGCAGGGTGATCTCGTCACCGCAGGTGGGGTTGACGTGGTGCACCTCGGCGTCGCCGTCCCGCAGACCACGCCCGTGCGGGTGCTTGTAGTGGTCCAGGATGACTTCCTGGTACATCGAGTCCAGCTTCACGGTTTCAGCACGCCCCTCAGCCGAAGAAGTTCCGTACGTGCTCCAGGCCGTCGACCAGTGCGTCGATCTCGGCCGGCGTGGAGTACAGATAGAACGACGCTCGCGTGGTCGCGGGAATTCCGTACCGCAGGCAGACCGGGCGGGCGCAGTGATGGCCGACACGGACCGCTATGCCCTGCTCGTCCAGCACCTGGCCCACGTCGTGCGGGTGGATGTCGCCGAGCGTGAAGGAGATCGCCGCACCCCGGTCCTCGGCCGTGCTGGGGCCGATGATCCTCAGGTCCGGCACCTCCGCCAGACGGCGGACGGCGTACTCCGTCAGCGCGTGCTCATGGGCGAGGACCTTGTCCATGCCGATGGCGTTCAGGTAGTCGATCGCCGCGCCCAGACCGACCGCCTGGGCGATCGGCGGGGTGCCCGCCTCGAACTTGTGGGGAGCGGGAGCGTACGTCGACGAGTGCATCGACACCGTCTCGATCATCTCGCCGCCGCCGAGGAACGGGGGCAGGTCCTCCAGGAGTTCCTGGCGGCCCCAGAGCACACCGATGCCGGTCGGGCCGCACATCTTGTGGCCGGTGAAGGCCACGAAGTCGGCCTGGAGGGCCTGCACGTCCAGGGGCATGTGCGGCGCGGCCTGCGAGGCGTCGATGCAGACCAGCGCGCCGACCTCCTGGGCGCGGCGCACTATCGCCTCGACCGGGTTGACCGTACCGAGGATGTTCGAGACCAGGACGAAGGAGACGATCTTCGTCTTCTCCGTGATGATCTCGTCGATGTTGGAGAGGTCGAGGCGGCCGTCGTCCGTGAGGCCGAACCACTTCAGCTTCGCGCCCGTGCGCTGCGCGAGCAGCTGCCACGGCACGATGTTGGAGTGGTGCTCCATCTCGGTGATGACGATCTCGGTCTCGCGGTCCACCCGGTAGGGCTCGTCGGCCCAGCCGAGCATGTTCGCCACGAGGTTCAGCGACTCGGAGGCGTTCTTGGTGAAGATCACCTCGTCGCGGCTGGGCGCGTTGATGAACGCCGCGACCTTGTCGCGCGCGCCCTCGTACAGCGCCGTGGCCTCCTCGGCGAGCACATGCACACCGCGGTGGACGTTGGCGTTGTAGCGCTCGTAGTACTCGCTCAGGGCGTCCAGCACCTGGCGCGGCTTCTGCGAGGTCGCCGCGTTGTCCAGGTACACGAGCTTCTTGTCGTCGTGGACCAGCCGGTCCAGGACGGGGAAGTCCTTACGGATCGCCTCGGTGTCGAGGAGGCCCGGCAGCTGTGTCACTCGGATGCGCCACCCTTCGTGTGGACTGCGTCCTGCTTCGCATAAGCCTCGTAGCCCTCGGCCTCCAGCTTGTCGGCGAGCTCGGGGCCACCCGACTCGACGATCCTGCCGTTGGCGAACACGTGCACGTGGTCGGGCTTGATGTAGCGCAGGATGCGCGTGTAGTGCGTGATCAGCAGGGTGCCGACCTCGCCGGTCTCCCGGACGCGGTTGACGCCCTCGGAGACGATACGGAGGGCGTCGACGTCCAGACCGGAGTCCGTCTCGTCGAGGATCGCGACCTTCGGCTTGAGCAGTTCGAGCTGGAGGATCTCGTGGCGCTTCTTCTCACCGCCGGAGAAGCCCTCGTTGACGTTGCGCTCGGCGAAGGAGGGGTCCATGTTGAGGCGCTCCATGGCCTCCTTGACCTCCTTGACCCAGGTGCGCAGCTTGGGGGCCTCGCCGCGGATGGCGGTGGCGGAGGTGCGCAGGAAGTTGGAGACCGAGACACCGGGGACCTCGACCGGGTACTGCATCGCCAGGAACAGGCCCGCGCGGGCGCGCTCGTCGACGGACATCTCCAGGACGTCCTCGCCGTCGAGCAGCACGGTGCCGCTGGTGATCGTGTACTTCGGGTGGCCCGCGAGGGAGTAGGCCAGGGTCGACTTGCCGGAGCCGTTGGGGCCCATGATGGCGTGCGTCTCGCCCTGCTTCACGGTGAGGTCGACGCCCTTGAGGATCTCCTTCGTGGCGTTGTCGGCCTCGACGGTGACGTGCAGGTCTCGGATTTCAAGCGTTGCCATGGTGGCCTCAGGACTCCTGGGTGAGGGAGACGAGCACGTCGTCCCCTTCGATCTTGACGGGGTATACGGGGACGGGGCGCGTCGCGGGAAGACCGGACGGCTTGCCGGTGCGGAGGTCGAACGCGGAGCCGTGCAGCCAGCACTCGATCTGGCAGTCCTCCACCTCGCCCTCGGAGAGCGAGACGTTCGCGTGGGAGCAGATGTCGTGGATGGCGAACACCTCTCCCTCGGTCCGGACGACCGAGACCGGCGTGCCGTCGAGCTCCACCCGCTTCGGGGTGTCGTCCTCCAGCTCGCTCAGCCCACAGGCGCGTACGAAGGTCATCAGACCGTGGCCTCCAGCTCGGCCTCGATCTTCTCGAGCAGCCGCGCCTCGATGTCCTCGACACCGATCTGCTGGACCAGTTCGGCGAAGAAGCCGCGGACCACCAGGCGGCGGGCCTCGTCGGCCGGGATGCCGCGGGCCATCAGGTAGAAGAGCTGCTCGTCGTCGAAGCGGCCGGTGGCGGAGGCGTGGCCGGCGCCGACGATCTCGCCGGTCTCGATCTCCAGGTTCGGCACCGAGTCGACGCGCGCGCCGTCCGTGAGGACCAGGTTGCGGTTCATCTCGTAGGTGTCGGTGCCCTCGGCCGTGGCCTCGATCAGCACGTCACCGATCCACACCGCGTGCGCGTCGTCGCCCTGGAGGGCGCCCTTGTAGACGACGTTGGACTTGCAGTGCGGGACGTTGTGGTCGACCAGCAGGCGGTGCTCCTGGTGCTGGCCCGCGTCGGTGAAGTACAGGCCGAACAGCTCGGCCTCGGCGCCGGTGCCGGCGTAGGCGACGCGCGGGTGCAGGCGGACGACGTCGCCGCCGAAGGTGACGACGACCGACTTGAAGGAGGCGTCGCGGCCGACCAGGGCGTTGTGCTGGGCCACGTGCACGGCCTTGTCGTCCCAGTCCTGGACGGAGACGACGGTGAGCTTGGCGCCGTCGCCCAGGACGTAGTCGACGTTGGCGGCGAGGACGGCGTCACCGGTGTGGTCGATGACGACGACGGCCTCGGCGAAGGCTCCCAGCTCGATGACCTGGTGGCCGAAGGAGACCCCGCCCTCGCCGTGCACGGCGATGCGGATGGGCTCGGTGAGGACCGTCTCCTTGGGGACGGTGATCACGCCGGCCTTCTCGAACGCCGAGTAGGCCTGGGCGGCGACCCGGTCCACGGGGGTGCCGGCCTTGCCGAGGCGCGGGTCGTCGCGGTCGACGGTCTCGACGGTGACGCCCTCGGGGGCCTCGACGGCGACCTTGACGCCCTCGCCGGTCGCGACGGCGGTGCCGTCGTGCAGACCGCGCAGGCGCTCCAGCGGGGTGAACCGCCACTCCTCCTCGCGGCCGTGCGGGACCGGGAAGTCCGCGACGTCGAAAGAGGGGGGCGCGCTCATGCGCGTGGCGACGGTCGACTCGGCGGCGACCGCGATCGCTCCCGCGGTGGTCGACCCCACGGGGATGTTCTGAGCCTCAGCCATGGCTGTCGTAATGCTCGCTTTCCGTTACGTAATGGGCTTGATGGGGTGCGGACCGGTGGTTAACCGACCGCGCCTTCCATCTGCAGCTCGATCAGCCGGTTGAGCTCCAGCGCGTACTCCATCGGCAGCTCCTTCGCGATGGGCTCGACGAAGCCGCGCACGATCATCGCCATCGCCTCGAACTCGGAGAGACCGCGGCTCATCAGGTAGAAGAGCTGGTCCTCGGAGACCTTGGAGACGGTCGCCTCGTGGCCCATGGACACGTCGTCCTCGCGGACGTCCACGTAGGGGTAGGTGTCCGAGCGGGAGATGGTGTCGACGAGCAGCGCGTCGCACAGCACGTTGGACTTGGAGCCGTGGGCGCCCTCGCCGATCTCGACGAGACCGCGGTAGGAGGTACGGCCGCCGCCTCGCGCCACCGACTTGGAGACGATGTTGGAGGAGGTGTTCGGCGCCATGTGGACCATCTTGGAGCCGGCGTCCTGGTGCTGGCCCTCGCCCGCGAAGGCGATGGAGAGGGTCTCGCCCTTGGCGTGCTCGCCCATCAGGTAGACGGCGGGGTACTTCATCGTCACCTTGGAGCCGATGTTGCCGTCGATCCACTCCATGGTGGCGCCCTCGTAGGCGACGGCGCGCTTGGTGACCAGGTTGTAGACGTTGTTCGACCAGTTCTGGATGGTCGTGTAGCGGCAGCGGGCGTTCTTCTTGACGATGATCTCGACGACCGCGCTGTGCAGGGAGTCCGACTTGTAGATCGGGGCGGTACAGCCCTCGACGTAGTGCACGTAGGCACCCTCGTCGACGATGATCAGGGTCCGCTCGAACTGGCCCATGTTCTCGGTGTTGATCCGGAAGTAGGCCTGGAGCGGGATCTCGACGTGCACGCCCTTCGGCACGTAGATGAAGGAGCCGCCGGACCACACGGCCGTGTTCAGCGCGGCGAACTTGTTGTCACCGGCGGGGATGACGGTGCCGAAGTACTCCTTGAAGAGCTCCGGGTGCTCCTTCAGGGCGGTGTCGGTGTCGAGGAAGATGACGCCCTGCTCCTCCAGGTCCTCGCGGATCTGGTGGTAGACGACCTCCGACTCGTACTGGGCGGCGACACCGGCGACGAGGCGCTGCTTCTCGGCCTCCGGGATGCCCAGCTTGTCGTAGGTGTTCTTGATGTCCTCGGGCAGGTCCTCCCAGGACTCCGCCTGCTTCTCCGTGGAGCGCACGAAGTACTTGATGTTGTCGAAGTCGATGCCGGAGAGGTCGGAGCCCCAGTTCGGCATGGGCTTCTTCTCGAAGAGCTTCAGGCCCTTGAGGCGGAGCTTCGTCATCCACTCCGGCTCGGACTTCTTCGAGGAGATGTCGGTGACGACCTCCTCGTTGATGCCGCGCCGCGCAGAGGCACCGGCGGTGTCGGAGTCGGCCCAGCCGTATTCGTACTTGCCCAGGCCCTCGAGTTCGGGGTGGGCAGTCTCCGTGGGGAGAGTCATGCGGGGTTCCTCCCGGCCGTGCTTGCAGATGCGTTGTGGGAAATCTTGGGGATGAACGTCGTGCAGACCCCGTCGCCGTGGGCGATGGTGGCCAGTCGCTGGACGTGCGTTCCGAGCAGCTTGGAGAAGACCTCGGTCTCGGCCTCGCAGAGCTGTGGGAACTTCTCCGCCACGTGGGCGACCGGGCAGTGGTGCTGGCACAGCTGCTCGCCGACCGGTGCGCTGCGCGCCGTAGCAGCGTACCCGTCCGCGCTCAGGGCCCTGGCCAGGGCTTCGGTGCGCTCCTCGGGGGCGGCCGCCTCGATGGCCTCGCGGTAGGCGCCGGCCTGCTCGGCGATCCGCGCGCGGGCGAAGGCGACGACGGCCTCGTCCCCGCCGAACTGCTGCTGGATCCAGCGCAGGGCGTCGGCGGCGAGGGTGTCGTAGGACTGGTCGAAGGCGTCCCGGCCGCAGTCGGTGAGGGCGAAGACCTTCGCCGGGCGGCCGCGGGTGCGCGCTCCGTAGACCCGCTGCTCGCGGGGTTGTACGACGTCGTCGGCGGCCAGGGCGTCGAGGTGGCGGCGGACGGCCGCGGGGGTGAGCCCCAGGCGGTCGGCCAGCTCGGCGACGGTCGACGGCCCGTGGTCCAGGATGGACCGCGCGACGCGGTTGCGTGTCGAACGCTCACCGGTCGCGAGCTCCTCATGAGGGGCCCCCATGGGGGTCTCCCGAGCCTCGCCGACGTTTTTCACAACGCCATTGTTGCGTAATTCCTCGAACGCAGGCAAGCCGCGCCCGGTCCGCCCCGCGGTGCCCTGCGTCACTTAGGCATACCTAATCTGACCTGCGGAAACGATCACTGATCGATCAAAGCCCCGATTAAACCAGTGGCACCGGCGGCCCGCTCAGGGGACACTGCACGACCATGCCCACACCCCCTCCGACCGGCCCACTTGTCACCCGGGAGACCCTGGCGGCGCAGCTGCGGGACCTGGGTGTCGAACCGGGCGAAACCCTCCTCGTCCACTCCTCCCTCAGTTCCCTCGGCTGGGTGTGCGGAGGCTCCGTCGCGGTGGTCCAGGCGCTGCGGGACGCCCTGGGGCCGGACGGCACGCTCGTGGTCCCGACGCAGACCGGCGAGCTGTCCGATCCGGCGCAGTGGAGCCGTCCGCCGGTGCCGCGGGAGTGGTGGGAGACGATCCGCGCCGCCCTGCCGCTCTACGACCCCCTGGTCACCCCCAGCCGGGGCCTCGGGGTGATCCCGGAGACCGTGCGCACCTGGCCCGGAGCGCTGCGCAGCGCCCATCCGCACACCTCGTTCGCGGCGCTCGGCCCACGGGCCGCGGAGATCGTCGAGGGGCACGCCGTCGACTGCCGGCTGGGCGAGCGCAGTCCGCTGGCCCGGCTGGAGCGGCTGGGGGCGCGGGTGCTGCTGCTGGGAGCCGGGTACGACTCGTGCACCAGCTTCCACCTCGCCGAGTACCGGATCCCGGCCCCGCTGGTGGAGGTCGGCAGGCCCGGCCCGCACGGGTGGGAGGCGGTGACCGAGGTGTCGATCGACTCCGACCGTTTCGACGAGCTGGGGCACGACTTCGAGCGGGACCGGCCCGTCGTACGGGGGAAGGCGGGCGCCGCCGACGTACGGCTGTTCCCGGTCGCGGACGCGGTCGCCTACGCCGAGCGCTGGCTGGCGCTGCACCGCCCCCGCGAGGAGGAGTTCTGACCTCCGGCGGCCCGGTGCGCGGTCGCTTTCGGCCGGTTCCGGTACCCGGCGGTCGGAGCGCCCGGCGGCGAACCTAGACTCTGGGGCCATGCGAACTGAGCCTGTCGTCCGGGTCCAGGCCCTGGTGAAGCGGTACGGGACGAAGACCGCGGTGGACGGCCTGGAGCTGACGGCCCGGGCGGGCGTCACCGCCGTCCTCGGACCCAACGGCGCCGGCAAGACGACCACGATCGAGATCTGCGAGGGGTACCGCAGAGCGGACTCCGGCACCGTCCGCGTGCTGGGCCTCGACCCGGTAGGACAGGCGTCGCAGCTGCGGCCCCGGATCGGGGTGATGCTCCAGTCCGGGGGCGTGTACTCGGGGGCGCGGGCCGACGAGATGCTGCGGCACGTGGCGAAGCTGCACGCGCATCCGCTGGACGTGGACGCGCTGATCGAGCGGCTCGGGCTCGGCTCCTGCGGCCGGACGGCGTACCGCCGGCTCTCCGGCGGCCAGCAGCAGCGGCTCGCGCTGGCGATGGCGGTCGTCGGCCGCCCGGAACTGGTCTTCCTGGACGAGCCCACCGCCGGACTCGACCCGCAGGCCCGCCGCGCCACCTGGGACCTGGTCGAGGACCTGCGCGCGGACGGCGTCTCGGTCATCCTGACCACGCACCACATGGACGAGGCCGAGCAGCTCGCCGACGACGTGGCGATCATCGACGGGGGCCGGGTCATCGCCCAGGGCTCCCCCGAGGAGCTGTGCCGCGGCGGCGCCGAGAACACCCTGCGCTTCTCCGGCCGCCCCGGCCTCGACGTCGCGTCCCTGCTCAAGGCGCTGCCCGCCGACTCCTCCGCGGCCGAGCTGACGCCGGGCTCGTACCGGGTGGAGGGCAAGGTCGACCCGCAGCTGCTGGCGACCGTCACCTCGTGGTGCGCGCAGCACGGGGTGATGCCGGACCGGATCTCGGTCGAGCGCCACACCCTGGAGGACGTCTTCCTGGAACTGACCGGCAAGGAGCTGCGCTCGTGACCGCCACCGGCACCTACACCCCCCGGCCCGGCGCGGCCCCGCTCCCCCGCATGATCGCGGCGCAGGCGGCGCTGGAGACGAGGATGCTCCTGCGCAACGGCGAGCAGCTGCTGCTCACCGTGGTGATCCCGACGCTGCTGCTGGTGCTGTTCAGCAGCGTGGACATCATCGACACCGGCGCGGGCGCGGCGGTGGACTTCCTCGCCCCCGGCATCCTCGCCCTGGCGGTCATGTCCACGGCCTTCACCGGACAGGCCATCGCGACGGGCTTCGAGCGCCGCTACGGCGTGCTGAAGCGGCTCGCGGCCTCCCCGCTCCCCCGCTGGGGGCTGATGGCGGCGAAGACCGCGTCCGTGCTGGTCACCGAGGTCCTCCAGGTGATCCTGCTGACGGCGATCGCCTTCGCGCTGGGCTGGGACCCGCACGGGAGCCCGCTCGCCGTCCTGCTCCTGCTCGTCCTCGGCACGGCGGCCTTCTCCGGGCTGGGTCTGCTGATGGCGGGCACGCTGAAGGCGGAGGCGACCCTGGCCGCGGCGAACCTGGTCTTCCTGCTGCTGCTCGTGGGCGGCGGGGTCATCGTCCCGCTGGACAAGTTCCCGCCCGCCGCCCAGGACGTCCTCGGCCTGCTGCCGATCTCGGCCCTCTCCGACGGCCTGCGCGACGTCCTCCAGCACGGCGCGGGCATGCCCTGGGGGGACCTGGGGATCCTGGCGGTGTGGGCGGTGGCGGGGCTCGCGGCGGCGGGGCGGTTCTTCCGCTGGGAGTGAGGCGGGCGATGGGGCCGGATCCGGCCCCTGGGGTGTCCGGCACGGTACGCCGTGCGAGTGACGCGCGGGCGAAGGGGGAAGAGACGCCCCGTGTACGAGTCCGCGGGTTCCTCGGGTGTGCGTGCGCTGCAGCCCCTTCTGCACGACGTGGTGATCTGCGTCGCGGCCCCGGCCTTCGCCGCCTCGCCCCGCGACGGGCAGCTGCGCGGTCTGCGGGCGGAGGGCTTCTACGGCCATGACCGCCGGCTGCTGCACACGGCCTGTCTGCTGATCGACCGCCGTGAGCCGGAGCCGATCGGTGTCCAGCCTCTCGGGCCGGACCGGGTGCGGTTCACCTCCGTGCACCGCTATCCGGCCGACCGCACGGACGACCCGACCGTGATCATCGAGCGGGTGCGCACGGCCGGACGGGGCGAGAGCATCCTGCTGCGCAACGTCGGCACGGTCTCCCGGCTCCTCCACGTGGAGCTGGCCCTCGCCACGGACCTGGCGGACATCGCCGAGGTGAAGCGCGGCCGGACGGGTCCCCCGGTACGCTGCACCGCCGACGCCGCGGGCGGCCTGGTGTGGGAGACCCCGACGGGCCGTGCGGAGGTCCGGACGCCCGCACCGGAAGCGCCCGCACCGGAATCCCCGGCCGACGCCCTGACGCCGGACACCGGGGCCGACGCCGGTGCCGGTACCGGCCCCACCGATCCGGGCAACGGCCCAGGCGCCCTCGACCGTCGTCACGGCACCCCAGGCGGCCGGCCCGGCACCCCCGCCGGCCCGGTCGGCCCCCGGCCCGCCGATCCGCCCGGGGTCGCCGACGGCCCCGAGGGGGGCACCTTCACCTGGCCGCGGCTGCTGTTGCGGCCCGGGGAGAGCCGGCAGATCAGGCTGACCGTCGAGGGGGGCGCGGTGCCCGCGCCGCCCGGGCATCCGGGGGCCCCGAGCACGGGCGCGCCCTGGAGCGAACCGGTGGTGCGCGGGGACCGGCGGCTGGTCGCCCTGGTCCGCCGCGGGCTCGGCGACCTGGGGGCCCTGCGGCTCGCGGACCCCGAGCGCACCGCCCCCGACGGCCCGGAGGACCAGTTCATCGCGGCGGGCTGCCCCTGGTATCTGGCCCTGTTCGGGCGGGACTCGATCTGGTCGGCGCGGATGATGCTGCCGCTCGGCACCGGGCTGGCCCGCGGCACCCTGTGGGCGCTGGCCCGCCGCCAGGGCACGGCCCACGACGTGTTCCGCGAGGAGGCGCCGGGCCGGATCCTGCACGAGCTGCGCCCCGCCGACGCCGAGCACGGCCACGGACTGCGGCTGCCCTCGCGCTACTACGGCTCGGTCGACGCGACGCCGCTGTTCGTGACCCTGCTGGTGGAGGCCTGGCACTGGGGTCTGCCGGAGGCGGACGTGGCGGCGCTGCTGCCGTACGCCGAACGCGCGATGGAGTGGGTGCTGGAGACGAGCGCAGGGGACGAGGACGGGCTGCTGCGCTACTACCCGCGTCCGGGCGGGCTGCGCCACCAGTCGTGGAAGGACAGCGAGGACGCGGTGCGGGACGCCGCGGGCCGTCGTATCGAGCCGCCGCTGGCGCTGTGCGAGGTGCAGGGGTACGCCTACCAGGCGGCGACCGGACTGGCCGACCTGCTGGCGGGCCGGGGCCGCAAGGAGGACGCGGAACGGCTGCGGCTGTGGGCCACCGGGCTGCGCAAACGCTTCTCGGACGCGTTTTGGCTGGACTCGCCGGAGGGGCCCGCCCCGCGCTATGTGGCCATCGCGGTCGGCCGCGGCCTCGACCCGGTCAGCGGGCCGGCGTCCAACATGGGCCAGCTGCTGTCCACGGGGATCCTCGACCCTCGGGGCTGCCGGGACGTCGCGGCCTGGCTGGCCCACCCGGAGCTGAACTCCGGCTGGGGTCTGCGCAGCCGCTCGGCCGCGCTGCCGGGCTTCAATCCGATGAGCTACCACGGCGGTTCCGTGTGGACCCATGACACGGCGATCGCGATCCAGGGCCTGTGCGCGGCGGGCTGCGCCGCCGAGGCCGCCCGGCTCACCGACGGCCTCCTGGAGGCGGCCGCCCACTTCGCCCACCGGATGCCGGAGCTGTACGGCGGGGACGCCCGCACCGAGGGCTCCCCCGCCCCGCTCGCCTATCCGGCGGCCTGCCGGCCGCAGGGCTGGTCGGCGGCGTCGGGCGTGGCCGTGCTGTCGGCGCTGCTGGGGCTGCGGCCGGACGCGGGGCGCCGGACGCTGCACGTCCGGCCGACGCCGTTCGGTGCGCTGCATGTGTCGGGGCTGCGGCTGGCCGGCCGGGAACTCTCCGTCCGGGTGGACCGGGAGGGCCGCAGCGGGGTGTCGGGGCTGCCGGAGGGGTGGACCGTCACGACGGGGTGAGCTGATCCCGGTACAGGTCGAGCATCGGTTCCAGATAGAACCGCCTCAGGTCGAAGTGGCGTACGACGTGCTCCCGGGCGCGTCGGCCGACCGCCTCGGCGCGGGCGGGGTCGTCGAGGAGCAGCGCGATGCGGTCGGCCAGACGGGCCACGTTGCGGTCGGGCACCAGGAAGCCGATCTCCTCGTCCGCCTCGATGCCCTCGTCGAGTCCGCCCATCCGGGTGACGACGACGGGCCGGGCGGCGCACATCGCCTCCAGCGGGGCCAGTCCCATGGGCTCGTCGAACATCGAGGGATACACCACGACGGAGGCTCTTTCGTAGAGCGCCCGCATATGGTCCACGCCGGCCTCGGTGAATTCGACGACCCCCTCCGGAATGTTCAGTTCTTTAATGAGTTTCTGCAATTCCCCATGGAATCCGACCGTTTCGCCATGGAAATCGACCGTATTCTCGACACCCGTACGCATGAGCACCAGCCGGGGCGTCACCCGGAGTCCCGGACGGGTGCGGAGGATGTGGTGCACGGCCCTGATGGCCAGCTCGGCCCCCTTGTCGGGGATCAGTCGCGCGGGGAGCAGCACCATCCCCGGTTCCTGCACCCCGAGGACGGGCACGTCGAGGTAGGCCGCGGTGTCGATGCCCAGGTAGCGGCGCTCCACCTTGAAGCCGAGCTGCCGGGTGCAGGCCTCGCTGAGGAAGTCGGAGACCGCGAAGTGGAGATGCCAGTCCCGGCAGGCCTCGGCCGCCGGATTCGACTCCTCGCGCCAGATGCTGTGGTACGTGTGCAGCAGCCGCAGGCCGAGTTCCTCGCGGAGTCCGGCGAGCGCGCGGGCGGGGGCCTCCGAGAAATGGTGCAGATTGTGCCCGTGGACGATCCTGATCCCCCGACGGGTGATCAACTCTCTGAACCAGGGCGTGAGTTCGGGTTCGCCGGGAGCGGGGAGCGCGTCCGGTGAGAGGTCCAGTGCCGAATGCCGCTCGATCGTGATCGTGCCCTCGCCCGGGGTGCCGGACCGGCCCGGCACCGCCGCCCCGGGTGTCCCGGTGAAGACCGTGACGTCCACCCCGCGGGCCGCGAGCAGGCGCGAGAACTGCCACAGATGGGTCTCCACCCCGCCCACGCAGGGGGGAAAGGACCAGTGCACCAGTCCTACATGCATTCTCTGATCCTCCGTAGGAATAATTCTGCTGCACAAATATGGAAGACGGAGTATGGCCCTTGGACAATGAGGGGTTCAACCTCGACCGGCGCGGGAATCGTCGCACACACGGCGCGGGCAGGGGATGTGACACCGGGGGAGCCGCCATGGGAGTGTCCAGGAACAACGGGGACGGTTCGGGCAAGAGGTGGTTGGTCGGCCTGTACACGGCCACGACGGGTTCGGTCGCGGTGCTGCCGATCGTGGCCGATCACGCGAACGGCCCCGCGCTGTGGGCCGTCGTCTCGGTGACGGGTCTGCTCGGCGCCGCCTCCGCCTTCTTCACCCGGCACTCGCTCGGGCGGGGCACGGGATCGTCCGCCGAGGAGCCGGCCTCCGGTGAGGCCTCGTACGTCCCGCCGCACAACCTGCCCTCCCTCTCCCGCTACTTCACCGGCCGGGACACCGAACTGGGGCACATCCGGCGGATGCTGACGGACGGCGACCAGCAGGGCGCCCCGCGGCGGATCGTCGTCATCCACGGCATGGGCGGTGCCGGGAAGACCCAGCTCGCGGTGGCGCACGCCCGCACCCACGCGCAGGCCGACACCACCACGCTGACCTGGTGGCTGCCCGCCACCAGCACCGAGCGGCTGCGCGACCGGCTCCTCGAACTCGCCGCCATCCTCGGCCTGCCCGCCCACGAGAGCGAGTACGTGGTGCTGTCCCGGCTGTGGGGCTGGCTGCGCGACAACCCGGGCTGGCTCCTGGTGTACGACAACGTGCAGCCGGACGGCGACGAGGCCGGGGCGCCGGCCGACGGCCCGCACGGGCTGGAGCAGTTCCTGCCGTCGGACCAGTGCCGGGGCACGATCCTGATCACCACCCGGGTCCGCCAGGGCTGGGCCGAGCTGACCGAGCACCGGCTGGAGCTGCTCGGCCTCAGCCCCACCCGGGGCCGCGCCTTCCTGCGGCTGCGCATAGACGGCGCGGCCGAGGACACCGAGGACGCGTCGCTCGACGCGCTGGGCCGGCAGCTGGGCTGGCTGCCGCTGGACCTGGAGACCGCCGGCGCGTACATCGAGCGGGAGGGCATCAGCGTCGAGGACTATCTGGCGCAGCTGCCCGACCACACCTCGACGAGCGGGTTCGAGACGTTCCGGCTGTCGGTGGAGCGGATCTCGCGCGAGGCGCCGGAGGCGGAGAACCTGCTGCGGCTCTGCTCCTACCTGGCCTCCGAGGACGTACCGCACTCCGCGCTGTACGAGCACCGGGCGGTGCTGCCGGACGGGCTGCGGCGGGCCATGGAGCACGAGCGGGTCTTCCACCCCATGGTCCGTGAGCTGGTCGAGCACTCGCTGCTCACGGTCAGCGGCGACCAGCGCAAGGGCTCGATGACGTTCGGGGTGCATCCGCGGGTGCGGCAGTTCATCCGCAGCCGGATGGACCAGGACGACCGGGTCCTGTGGTCGCGGGTCGCGGTGCGGGTGGTGGAGGCGGCGTTCCCGGCGTGGCCGGAGCAGCCCGAGGTGCGCAGCGCCTGTGAGCGTCTGATGCCGCACGCCGACGCGGTGATCACCGAGGTGTCCTGGGCCTCGGACGACCGGGTGGCCGGCGGGACGGCCCGCCGGGCGCTGATCGAGTTACTCCACCGCGTCGGCGTCTACCAGGAGCAGCGCTGCAACTGGACACGCGCGCTGACCTTCTTCCAGTGGGAGGCGGAGCTGCGGCAGGACTCCGGCGCCCCGGACGGCGCGGACGCGCTCGGCCGGGTCACGGCCCAGCTCGCGGTGGCCCGTCAGCACTTTCTGCTGGCCCACCTCGACGACGCGCACGACGAATGCCTGAAGGCGCTGGTGCAGTGCCGCCGGCACACCGGCGACGGCCCCGCGTTCGTCGAGCTGGAGGCGCTGTGCCACCGCCAGCACGGGGGCATCCTGCGCGAGAAGATCCTCTTCGACGAGGCGCTGGACGCGGTCCGTGAGGCCGTCCGGATCTACGAGGCCCAGGAGGACCACGAGCCGGGCTGGGAGAGCCTGGAGTGGGCGGTCGCCGAGCAGGAGATCGGCATGATCCACCGCAACGCGGGCCGGCTCGCGCTCGCCCTGGAGTCGTACGCCCGCGCCGAGGCGCGCATCCCGCAGCGGGCCAGTCAGGTGCCGGTCCAGCATGTGCTGTTCCAGGCGATGCTGCGGCGGGACACGGGCATCGTCGCGCAGGACCGCGGCGACCTGGGCACCGCCGAGGCCCTGCTGGAGGACGCCCTCGCGGTGTTCCGGGAGCACCGGGGTCTGGAGGACTTCGAGACGTCCCAGGTCGCCAAGTTCCTGGCCGACGTCCACCGCCGGCAGGCCGAGGACCTGCGCGAGCGGGCCCGGGCCACCTGGCATCCGCTGCGCCGGCGCGAGCTGCACCGGCGGGGCCGGGAGAAGCTGCGCTCGGCGGCCGAGCTGCTGGAGCCCGTACTGGAGCTGCACCACAACCGCAGCGAGGCCGAGCCGCACAAGTACGCCGCCTGCCTGAACAAGATGGGTTCGCTGCAGGCCGCGCAGGGACGGCTGCCCGAGGCCCTGGAGACGCTGGACCGAGCCCACCGGATCTACACCCAGAAGTACGGCATCGATCACCACTACCGGGCGAAGACCCTCTCCCGGCTCGGTCCGGTGATGCTGATGGCCGGTGACCGGCAGGGTGCCGAGGCGGTGCTGCGCGAGGCCGAACGCATCTTCCGGGCCCGGCTGGGCGCCGACCACCCCTCGCTGGTCGCGGTGTACGAACGGCTCGCCGAGTGCACCGACGACCCGCGGGAGGCCGCGGACCTGCTGGTCCGGGCCGAGCGCATCGGCACGGCCCGGTGGCACGGCACCCCTCCCCCGCCGCCCGACGGCACCCGTGAGGACCCGGCGCTCGTCGCGGAGACCCGACCCTCGTGAAAGCGTGCACAAGCGGCGGCCTACGATGGTGGGCGTGCCAAACGTGACCCGTGCCGACGCCGTAGCGGCGCTGCGCAACCCGCTCGCCCTCATCGCCGAACGCTGGACCCCCGCACCCCGGACGGTCCAGCGGGCTGCCCTGTCCGCGCTGGTGATGTCGGTGATCATCGTGGTCACCGGCGGTGCCGTGCGCCTCACCGGCTCCGGCCTCGGCTGCCCGACCTGGCCCAAGTGCACGGCCGACTCGCTCACCGCGACCAGCGCGATGGGCTTCCACGGCGCCATCGAGTTCGGCAACCGCATGCTGACGTACGTCCTGTGCGCCGCCGTCGGCTGGGCGATCATCGCCGCGCGCGCGGAGAAGCCGCGGCGCGCGGGGCTGACCCGGCTGGGCTGGGCGCAGTTCTGGCTGGTGATGAGCAACGCGGTCCTCGGCGGGATCGTGGTGCTGGTCGGCCTCAACCCGTACACGGTCGCCGCGCACTTCCTGCTGGCCTCGGCGCTGATCGCGGTCGCCGCGCTGATGTGGCAGCGCACCCGGGAGGGCGACGGGGAGCCCCGGCCGCTGGTCGGCAAGCCGGTGCGGCAGCTGGTGTGGTTCCTCGTCGTCGCCTCGGCGCTGCTGATCGCGGTCGGCACGGTGGTGACCGGCGCGGGTCCGCACGCGGGTGACTCCAGCGAGGTCGAGCGGATGCCGCTGGACTGGGAGACGGTGGCCAAGCTGCACGCGGTCCTCGCCTGGATCGTGGTGACGCTGACCTTCGCCCTGTGGTTCATCCTCAAGGCGGTCGACGCCCCGCGCGGCCCGCTGAACCGCACCCGGGAGCTGTTCCTGGTGCTGCTGGCGCAGGGTGTCATCGGGTACGTCCAGTACTTCACGAACCTTCCCGAGGTGCTGGTGGGCCTGCACATGCTCGGGTCGGCGCTGGTGTGGATCTGGGTGCTGCTGGTGCTGCTGGCGCTGCGGGAGCGTCCGGCGGCGACGGTCGGTCTGCCGGGTCCGGCGGCCGAGGCCGCGGTCGGCTCGAACGCCTGACGTTCAGCTCAGCCCGTACACGCGGCGGGCGTTTCCCGCCGCCACCATCCGCGCCACCCGCTGGGCGTCCGCCAGGGACCACGCGCCCTCGGCGACCCAGCCGCCCAGGACCCGGCCGAGGGCCTCGCGGAACAGCCGGGCGCCGACCACGTGCAGCTCGGGCAGCGCCTGTGCCCCGCTGGAGAACAGGATCTTGCCGAAGGGGGCCAGTTCCAGGATCTCCGCGAGGACCGTGGCGGCGCGGGCGCCGGTGCGCACGAGCGCGGCCCCGGAGTCGGTGTGGACGTGCGGGAAGACGGCGGCGAGGTGGGCGGCCTGGCGGTGGTAGGGGTAGCCGTGCAGCAGGACCAGGTCGGTGCCGAGGCCCGCCGTGGCGCGCACGAAGCCGGTCAGCAGCACGGGGTCGGTGCGGTCGATGCGCGGGCCCGGTCCGCCGAGTCCGGCGTGCAGCTGGAGGGGCCGTCCCGAGGCGACGGCGATCCACAGCAGATGCCGTAGCAGCACGGGGTCGCGCAGCTCGCCGCCGACGCGGCGGGCGGCCAGCCAGCGGCCCGCGGCGCCCCGCACCTCACCGGGTCCGGGCGGTTCGGGCGCCAGGGCGAGGCCGTGCCGGACCCCGGCGACGGAGGTGAAGGCGACCGCGCCGGCGGCGGCCGAGTGGACGGCCTCGGCGAGATTGGCGAGAAAGGCCTCGACCGTGCCGGAGGTGTCGGCGACCTGCTCGGCCAGCAGTTCGAGGCGGACGATCTCCCGGGCGTCGGCGGCCCCGGCGGAGGCCAGCTCCTCCGGTCGGGTGAGGTCGCCGGGCAGCCCGGTGTCGACCAGGTAGGTCGTGACGCCGCTGCCGCGCAGCAGTCTGCGGCCCGACTCCAGTACGCCGAGTTCACGCCGCCGGGCGAGATAGCGGGCGGGTGAGCAGTGCGGTTCCAGGCCGAGGAGCGGGGGGCACCAGCGGCGTACCGCGAATCCGGTCTGGGTGTCGAAGAGGGTCGTACCGGGGGCGGGCGGGCCCTCGGTACGGGCCAGCTGGGCCTCGAAGGTGCCGAGACCCAGCTCGGTTCTGAGCACGCCGTGGCAGTACTGGTCCACCAGGGACGGCGTTTCGATCATCGGGACTCCCGTGACTGGACCTCGTACCGATGAAGGTCCTAACGGGTGAACCCGGTGTCAGGTGTTGGGTCGGTCAGCCCTTGCCCGGTCCGCCCACCTGGATTCCGGCCATACGGGTCCATTCGTACGGCCCGGTCCGCACCTTGGCCGCGAACTCGCCGTCGAAGGACTCGTGGACCGTGATGCCGGCCTTCTCCACGGCCTTCCCGGCGATCTCCACGGAGGGCGCCACCAGGTCGCCCCAGCCGCCGTCCTCGCCGACGAGGACGATCCGGGCCCCGCGTTCGCCGATGTACGCGACCTGGCCCTCGGCCCCGCCGTGCTCCTTGGCGAAGGCGCTGATCTGCTGCGCGAGCCGGGCGATGCGGCGCCCGTCCTTCGCGTCGGCCTGCTGTGTTTCTGCCGTGTCTGCCATGGTCAGGATGCTACCGACGGGTAGATCGAACGGCGACGGCCGGGGGGGGGGGGGGTGCGAGACCCCCCCCCCCCCCCCCCCGCGCAACACAGCGGAAACAAACACCAGAAAAAAAGACAACAACAATAAGATAACG
>NZ_JBEXXK010000100.1:0-18519 GCF_040630405.1 Streptomyces sp. NPDC005811 | reverse complement strand
GGGGGGGCCTCCGGGGGGGGGCGGGGCGGGGCCCCGGCCCGGCGCGCCGGCGCCCCCCCCCCCCCCGCCGCCCTGTCGTTGTCCGTGCTGTGCGGGCCGGGTCAGCGGCCGTTGCCTCCGTCGGCGTTGGGGCCGGCGTAGTCCTCGCCGTAGGCGCCCTTGGCGGGGCGGCGGCGGCGCATGGGCGGCTCGACGCCGTCGGCGAGGCGGCGGGCGGTGAGCAGGAAGCCGGTGTGGCCGATCATGCGGTGGTCGGGGCGGACGGCGAGGCCCTCGATGTGCCAGTTGCGGATCATCGTCTCCCAGGCGGTCGGCTCGTTGAAGCAGCCGATCTCGCGGATGGACTCGACGGTCCGGGCGAGCTGGGTGGTGGTGGCGACGTAGCAGCAGAGGATGCCGCCGGGGACGAGGGCCTTGGAGACGGCCTCCAGGCACTCCCAGGGGGCGAGCATGTCGAGGATGACGCGGTCGACGTCGGTGTCGCTCAGGTTGTCCTGGAGGTCGCCGACGGTGAGCTGCCAGGCGGGGTGGGGGCCGCCGAAGTAGCGCTCGACGTTCTGCCGGGCGATGTCGGCGAAGTCCTCGCGGCGCTCGTAGGAGTGCAGCATGCCCTGGTCGCCGATGGCGCGCAGCAGGAAGCTGCTGAGCGAGCCGGAGCCGACGCCGGCTTCGACGACGCGGGCGCCGGGGAAGATGTCGGCGAAGGCGAGGATCTGCCCCGCGTCCTTCGGGTAGACGACGGCTGCCCCGCGGGGCATGGACAGGACGTAGTCGGGGAGCAGGGGGCGCAGCGCGAGGTAGGCGACGTTACCGGTGGTGCGGACAACGCTGCCCTCGGGAGCGCCGATCAGCTCGTCGTGCGGGAAGGAACCCTTGTGGGTGTGGAAGTTCTTCCCGTCCTCGAGCGTGAACGTGTAGTGGCGGCCCTTGGGGTCGGTCAGCTGAACCTGGTCCCCGACCTTGAAGGGCCCGCGCCTGCGGGCGGCACCGGTCGGTTCGGACATGTGAACAGCCTACCGGCGTTTGGCGGGGCCGCCGACCACGGGGAGGTGTCTTCAGGAGGGGCGGGCCATCGCCTTGACGAAGGCGCGCTCGACGTCGGCGGCGGACAGGACGCCGTAGATCTCGCCGGTCTCCTCCACGACGAGGTACTCGGTGGCCGGAGTGGCCCGCAGGACGTCGAGGAGGTCCTCCCCCGCGAGTTCGGCGGAGACGCGCATGCCGTCGGTGAGGTCCTGGGCGAGGCCGCTGACGGCGACCCAGGGGCGGCGGTGTTCGGGGACGCCGACGATGGCGGCCTCGCGGACGAGGGAGAGGGGTTCGCCGTGGGCGTCGACGACGACGAGGGCGCGGGCGCCGGCGGCGTTGGCGCGGCGCAGGGCCTCGGAGAGGGGGGTGTCGGTCTCGACGGGGACGGCGCGGCGGGTGAGGGTGCGGGCGCGCAGTTCCGGGAGGTGTTCCCTGAGCCGGGCCATGCGCAGGCTGTTGCCGGCGCCGGTCCAGATGATCGCGGCGAGGATGGCGGCGAGCAGGGCGTCGGTGACGGTGTCCATGCCGACGCTGTCCTCGGCGCTGGAGCCGAGGGCGCCGGAGTGGGTGAGGAGGGGGAGGCCGATGAGGACGGAGACGGCGAGGGCCCGGCCGACCCAGGCGGCGGCGATGGTGCCGCTCATGGGTTTGCCGGTGATCTTCCAGACGACGGCGCGGAGCATGCGGCCGCCGTCGAGGGGGAGGCCGGGGAGGAGGTTGAAGATCGCCACGATGAGGTTGGAGATCATCAGGCCGGCCAGGAGGACGCCGGGGACGGTGCCGGGCTCGACGGGCTGCATGGCGGCGTAGAAGACGCCGGCGAGGACGAGGGAGAGCAGGGGGCCGACGAAGGCGAGCCAGAACTCGCGGCCGGGGGTCTCGGCTTCCTTCTCGATCTCGGAGACGCCGCCGAAGAACTGGAGCTGGATGCGGCGGACGGGGAGTTTGAAGCGGAGGGCGGCGATGGTGTGGGCGAGCTCGTGGATGAGGACGGAGGCGTAGAAGGCGACCGCGAAGAACAGGGAGACGAGGTAGCGGGCGGCGCCGAGTTCGGGCAGGACGCGGTCGAGCTGTCCGCCGAAGACCCAGGTGATCAGGGCGGCGACGAGGAACCAGCTGGGGGCCACGTAGACGGGCACGCCGAAGGGCCGTCCCATGAGCAGTCCGCCGCGGGGCTGCTCCGGGGGGCGCCGGGGCGGGGGGCCCTTGATGCCGGTGGGGGCGGTCCCCCGGGCGCCCTCGCCGTCGTGCGCGTGCGCCCAGCCGCGGTCGGCGTGCGGTGGCTCCGGCTGCGGTTCGGCGGGCGGGGTCGCGGCGGGTTCGGCGGGCTCCGTGGGCGGGGTGTCGGGGGATTCCTCCGTGTCGGCGTCCGCGGCTGCGGCCCGCTCGTCGGAGGGCTCGCGTTCGCTCGGCCGGTCCTCGGTCGGGGTCGGTTCGGGTTCCGCCGGGGCGGTGGCCTGGGGGGCTGGTGTGACGGGGTGCTCGGCCGACTCTTCGCTGTCCGGCCGCGGCCGCCCGCTCCCGCCGCTTTCCACCACGATGTCCCCTCGTTCGAAGCGTCTCCCGCTCCTGCCGGGCGGAAGGGTCTGTGACCGATGGTATGCGGCCGTCGTGACGCGTTCCGCCCCGGCACCCCCCGTGTTTCCCCGGTCGTCGCCGGGTGGGCGGGCCGGGGCTGGGTGACTGTCAGTGGCGGGCCGTATGGTCTGAGGCATGGAGAGCAGCAGCGAGGGCGTCGGCGGGGCGGGCGTCGAGGGCGGGGACGTGGAGGAGTCGGCCCGGGTGGAGGCGAGTGCCGGGGCCGGGCCGGAGGCGGCGGCAGGGGCGGGCGGGCCCGAGGAGACCGGGGCTGTCACGCGCGAGCCGGGTGCGGGGCTCATCGCCTCCGGCGGGGTCGAGACAGCTGTGGGGCCGGTCATGAGCGCCGAGATCGGCGGGCCGGAGCCGGCCTCGGGGAACAGCGCGTCCGATACGGGCACGGCTGCCGCGGTGTCCGACGGGCCCGGAGTCGTTGCCGGCCCGGTTTCGGACCGGGGCGGGTCGGGCCTCGTGCCCGCGCCCTCTCCCGAAGCCGCACCCGCTCCCGCGCCCGTGAGGCCCGCCGTGGCTCCCGCGTCCCTGTCGCCCTCTCGGGCCGGGGACTTCATGCAGTGTCCGTTGTTGTACCGGTTCCGGGTGATCGACCGGCTGCCGGAGAAGCCGAGTCCGGCGGCCACCAAGGGGACGCTGGTGCACGCGGTGCTGGAGCGGCTGTTCGACGCGCCGGCGGCGGAGCGGACGGCGCCGCGGGCGAAGGCGTTGATCCCGGGGCAGTGGGACCGGTTGCGGGAGACGCGGCCGGAGGTGGTGGAGTTGTTCGCCGACGATCCGGACGGCGTGCGGCTCGCGGGCTGGCTGGCGGAGGCGGAGGCGCTGGTGGAGCGCTGGTTCACGCTGGAGGATCCGACGCGTCTGGAGCCCGCGGAGCGGGAGCTGTTCGTGGAGGCGGAGCTGGAGTCGGGGCTCAGGCTGCGCGGGATCATCGACCGGGTCGACGTGGCGCCCACCGGTGAGGTGCGGATCGTGGACTACAAGACGGGCAAGGCACCGCGCGCGGAGTACGCGGACGGGGCGCTGTTCCAGATGAAGTTCTACGCGCTGGTGGTGTGGCGGCTGAAGAACGTGCTGCCGCGGCGGCTGCAGCTGGTGTACCTCGGCAGTGGGGACGTGCTGACGTACGACCCGGACCTCGCCGATCTGGAGCGGGTGGAGCGCAGGCTGCTGGCGCTGTGGGAGGCGATCCGGCTGGCGACGGAGACGGGTGAGTGGCGGCCGCGGCCGACGAAGCTGTGCGGCTGGTGCGATCACCAGGCGCACTGTCCGGAGTTCGGCGGTACTCCCCCGCCGTATCCGCTGCCGGTGAGGTCGGCGGCGTCCGGGGATGTCGAGCAGGGCAGAATGGGGCCGGACTAGCGAAGGAGACTCACGTGGCCATCCGCGTCCTACTGGTCGACGACCAGCCGCTGCTGCGTACCGGCTTCCGGATGATCCTGGAGGCGGAGCAGGATCTGGCGGTCGTCGGTGAGGCCGGTGACGGTCTTCAGGCCCTGGACCAGGTGCGGGCGCTGCAGCCCGATGTGGTGCTCATGGACATCCGGATGCCGCGGATGGACGGGGTGGAGGCGACCCGGCAGATCACCGGTCCGGGGCGGGACGGGCCGGCGAAGGTGCTGGTGCTGACGACGTTCGACCTCGACGAGTACGTGGTGGAGGCGTTGCGGGCGGGGGCCAGTGGGTTCCTGCTGAAGGACGCGCCCGCGCATGAGCTGGTGCAGGCGATCCGGGTGGTGGCGGCGGGCGAGGCGATGCTGGCGCCGAGCATCACGCGCCGGCTGCTGGACAAGTACGCGACGCATCTGCCTTCGGGGGACGAGCCGGTGCCGGACGCGCTGCACACCCTGACGGACCGTGAGGTGGAGGTGCTGAAGCTGGTGGCGCGGGGGTTGTCGAACGCGGAGATCGCGGCCGATCTGTTCGTCAGTGAGACGACGGTGAAGACGCATGTGGGGCATGTGCTGACGAAGCTGGGGCTGCGGGACCGGGTGCAGGCCGCGGTGTACGCGTACGAGAGCGGTCTGGTGCGGCCCGGCGCGCAGCAGTAGTCCGCGCGGGTACGACGCGAAGGGCGCCCCTGCCGAGGCGGGGGCGCCCTTCGTCGTGGTCGGCCGGGGGTCAGCCCTTGCTGAGTTCCCAGAAGCGGAACACGGTGGAGGCGTCGAGGCAGTTCTCGAGGCCGTAGACGTTCTCGCCGACGACGGCGTACTGCTTGGCCTGCCAGATCGGGAGGACGGGGAGTTCGTCGGCGACGATGTCCTGGAGGGTGGCGTAGTCGTCGTCGGTGGCGGTGCGGTCGCTCTGGGCGGCGGTGCGCGGGATGAGCGTGCCGGTGATGGTCTTGTTGGTGTAGTTGTTCGCGAGGACGTTGCCGTCGCCGAAGAAGGGTGCGGTGAAGTTGTCGGCGTCGGGGAAGTCGGGGACCCAGCCCTTGACGTAGACGCCGTACTTGCCGGCGGCGATGTCCTTCTCGTACTGGTCGAAGGGGACGGACTTGACGTCGGCGTCGAACAGGCCGCTGGCGTTGAGCTGGGCGGCGACGGTCTTGAGTTCCTGGTCGGTGGCGGGGCCGTAGCGCGACGGGGTGGACCAGAGGGTGAGTTTCACCTTGCCGGTGATGCCCTCCTCCTGGAGCGCGGCGGCGGCCTTGGCCTGGGAGGGGCGGGCGCCGTAGCGGTCGAAGAAGGCGGTGTTGTGGCCCGCTATCCCGGCCGGGATGATCGAGTACAGCGGGTCGGCGGTGCCTTCGTAGACGTCGCGGATGAGGGCTTCGCGGTCGATGAGGTAGGCGATGGCGCGTCGGACGCCGAGTTTCCCGGTGACGGGGTCGTCGGTGTTGAAGACGAGGTGCTGGACCTCGGCGCTGCTGCCTTCGACGACCTCGGCGCCGTCGTCGCCGGTGCCGGCGTCGATGTCGGCGATGTCGGCGGCGGTGAGGCCGCGGTAGGCGATGTCGATGTCGCCGTCGAGGAGGGCCTTCTTGAGGGCCTTCTGGTCGCCGCCGAAGAACTTGAGGGTGATGCCCTTGTTCTGGGGGTCGCCGGCGGTGCCGCGGTAGTTCTCGTTGACGGAGAAGACGGCCTGGTCCTCGTCGAAGGAGTCGAGGGTGTAGGGGCCGGAGCCGACGGCGCCGCCGTCCCCCCGCAGGCCGTCGGCGTCGTACTTGCGGTGGTCGACGATGGAGCCGGCGCCGGAGGCGAGCTTGCTGGGGAAGGTGGCGTCGGGGACCTTCAGGGTGAAGACGACGGTCTTGGCGTCGGGGGTCGCGACCTTGGCGAGCATCGGGAACATGACGGCGGGGCCGTTGTCGTCGTTGATCTTCAGCATGCGGTCGAAGGAGAACTTGACGTCCTCCGAGGTGAGGTCGTCACCGTTGGAGAACTTCAGGCCGTCCTTGAGGGTGCAGCGGTAGACCTTGGCCTGCCGGTCGGTGAAGGAGCATTCCTGCGCCGCGTCGGGCTCGGGCTCGGTGGCGCCCTTGGGGAAGCTCAGCAACGACTGGAAGACGTTGTTGAACAGCATCCAGGATCCGGGGTCGTAGCCGGAGGCCGGGTCCGTGGCGAGGACGTCGTCCGACATCCCGAGCACCACGGTGGAGCCGTCGCCGTCCGAGCCCCCGGTCTGGGCGCCGCAGCCGGTCAACATGCCGGAGGCCAGTCCCGCGACGATGGGCAGGACTGGCCACTGGTTACGGATATTCACGAAGTACCTTGTCGTCGGGTCGCGTCACTCCGGGGCTCCATCCCGGGCCCCGGCCGCGAAAAACGTATCACCCGACCGGCAAGGGTTCCTCAGTTGCTCACCCCGTGGCCGAGTTCCCACAGCTGGAGGGTGGCGGAGGAGTTGAGGGCGTACGCGGTGCCGGTGATGTCGGTGTTGGCGGCGACGTACTGCTTGCCCTGCCACAGCGGGAGGATCGGGACGTCGTCGGCGACGATGTCCTGGATCTCGGTGAGGCTCTTGCCGGCGGAGATGCGGTCGGCCTCGCGGCGGGACTGCGGGATCAGCTTGTTGATGATGTCGCTGTTGGTGTACGGCGAGTTGAGGGTGTTGTCCTTGTCGAGGAACGGCGCGAGGAAGTTGTCGGCGTCGGGGAAGTCGGGGAACCAGCCCATGCCGTAGACGGCGTACTCGCCCTTGCGCTCGGCGGGGGCGAAGGTGTCCCAGGCGGTGCCCTTGACGGTGACGTCGAACAGTCCGCTGTCGTTGAGCTGCTTCTTCAGCAGCGCGAACTCCTGCTTGGTGGCCGGACCGTAGTGGTCGGTCGTGTAGTTCAGCGTGAGCTTCACCGGGGTGGTGATGTTCGCGGCGTCGAGCAGGGCCTTGGCCTTGGTGACGCTCGGGTCGCTGTACTTGTTGAAGAAGGCGTTGGAGTGTCCGGTGACGGAGGCCGGGACGAGCGAGTAGAGGGCTTCGGCCTGGGAGCCGTAGACCTGGGAGACCAGCTCGTTGCGGTTGATGACCTGGGCCATGGCCTGGCGTACGGCCTTGGTCTTCACGACGGGGGCGTCGGTGTTGAAGGCCAGGTAGCGGATCTCGAGGCCGGCCAGTTCGACGAGGTCGATGTCGCTGTCGGCGGAGGCGTCGGAGAGCTTCTTGATCTGCTCCGGGGACATGGTGCGGGTCATCAGGTCGATGTCGCCCTTCTCGAGGGCGGTGTCCATGGCGTCGGCGTCGTCGAAGGACACCATGTCGACCTCGTCGTTGTTCACCTTCAAAGTCCCCTTGTAGTTGGGGTTCTTGGTGAACACGGCCTTGGTGATGGCGTCGCCGTCGGTCTCGGCCTTGAGGGTGTACGGGCCGGAGCCGTCGACCTCGAAGCCCTCGCGCAGCTTGTTCTTCTCGTAGTCGTCGGGGTTGACGATGCCGGCGACGGGGGTCGACAGCTTGGACGGGAAGGTGGCGTCGGCGGTCTTGAGGTGGAAGATGACTTCGTTGTCACCCTGCGTCTCGACGGTGTCGATGGTGGACAGCAGGGCGAAGACGCCGGTGTCGGCCTTGATGGAGCGGGCGCGGTCGATGGAGAACTTGACGTCCGCGGCGGTGATGGCGTCGCCGTTGGCGAACTTCAGCCCGTCCCGGAGCTTGCAGGCGTAGCGCTCGTTGCCGCTGTCGGTGAATCCGCAGGACTGCGCGGCCTCGGGGACGGGGTCGCCGTCGCCCTTGGGCACGATCATCAGGGTCTGCACGGTCTGGCGCAGGATGTTCCAGGTGCCGACGTCGTAGGCGTAGGCGGGATCGAGCGGCGCAGGGGCGGCCTTCGTGGCGGTGAACCGGTCGGTGGTGCCCACGACGATGGCGTCGCCGCCGCCGCTCCCGCTGTCGGCCCCGCCGCAGGCGGCGAGTACGGGCGCGAGCAGACCGACCACGGCCGGCAGCACCAAAGTCTTGCGGTTCATGCTCGAGTTTCTCCAGAGCTGTCGGTCCGTGTACCCGGCATGCAAGGTTGTCGCAGCGGAGCACGGGGATAGGGGTGATGTTCCGCGAAGAGATTAGTCCGGACCGGCACGAGGGTTCGCCGCGGCCGGAGTTGAAAGCCCATCACGGAGCGAAACCGTATGCGAACGCATTGAAGAATCATGAGCGGAACGATTCGCGCAGCTGTCCATCAATCGGGACACAAGGGCGCGACCAAAAGCCCGGAAGGTGACGTCTGGGCACAGGGCTGACCCTCTGTCGACCCCGTCCGACGTGGGGAAGGTCACACCGTCAACAGTCTGCGTTCGTCCGCAATGCAACCGTTACAGAAGATCGGAATTCCGCCGCGCGTACACCCGCCGAATTACCTTCCTATCGGCGGTGCACGCTCGGTGAACGCGTACGGCGAATTCCGTCATCGAGAGGATCACCAATGATCGCGGGGGTGATCATCGGAGCGGAGCACAAGCGGAGTCACAGGGGCATCAGACCGCGCAGAAAAGGCAGGTCGACCTGTTCCAGGGAGGGCACCACGGTGCGTCGTACGGCGGCGGTGATCGGGGCCACGGAGGGTACCGCCACCACATGGCAGCCCGCCGCCTCGGCCGAGGCGACCCCGGTCGCGGTGTCCTCGACGACGGCGCAGCGGGCCGGGTCCACGCCGAGTCCCGCGGCCGCGAAGAGGTAGGGGTCGGGGTACGGCTTGGTGCGGGCGACCTCGTCGCCGGCGACGGTGAGCGTGAAGTGCTGGGGGCCGAGCGAGGTCAGGACGCGGTCGATGATGCGGCGGTGGGAGGCGGAGACGAGGGCCGTGGGGATCTCGTGCTCGGCCAGCTCGGCGAGCAGCCGGGCGGCTCCCGGCATCAGGGGCAGGGCGCGGGTGATGCGGTCCTCGAAGCCGTCGTTGAGCAGGACGGAGAGTTCGGGCAGGGAGATGTCGGCTCCGGTCGCCTCGATCAGGAACCCGGCGCTGCGGCTCATCGGGCCGCCGACCACGACATGGCGCCAGGAGTCGTCGAGGGCGTGGCCGAGACCGGCGAAGATCTCCACCTCGACGTCCCACCAGAAGCCCTCGGTGTCCACCAGGGTGCCGTCCATGTCGAGGAGCACCGCCTCGAGGGCGGAGCCCTCGGCCGTTCGGGTCAGGGGCGCGGGTACCGTGCTGGTCATCCACGTACCTCCTTTGAGGGACGAGCAGGCCGGTTCCCGCTGGGGAACCGGCCTGCAGTGGACCGACCAGTGTACGACTTATCGGATCAGTGTGCTCAGTGACACGGGTGTCACCGTGCGTTGAAGTACTTCGCCTCGGGGTGGTGGATGACGATGGCGTCCGTGGACTGCTCGGGGTGGAGCTGGAACTCCTCGGACAGATGGACGCCGATCCGCTCGGGCCTCAGCAGGGCGGCGATCTTGGCGCGGTCCTCCAGGTCGGGGCAGGCGCCGTAGCCGAGGGAGAAGCGGGCGCCGCGGTACTTCAGGGCGAACATGTCCTCGACGTCCGCCGGGTCCTCGCCGGCGAAGCCCAGCTCGGAACGGACCCGGGCGTGCCAGTACTCGGCGAGGGCCTCGGCGAGCTGGACGGACAGGCCGTGCAGTTCGAGGTAGTCGCGGTAGGAGTTGGACGCGAAGAGCTTGGCGGTCTCCTCGCCGATGCGGGAGCCGACGGTGACGACCTGGAGTCCGACGACGTCGGTCTCGCCCGATTCCTGGGGGCGGAAGAAGTCCGCGAGGCAGAGCCGGCGGCCGCGGCGCTGGCGGGGGAAGGTGAAGCGGGTGGTCTCGTTGCCGTGCTCGTCGAGGATGATCAGGTCGTCGTCCTTGGACACGCAGGGGAAGTAGCCGTGGACGACGGCGGCCTCCAGGAGGTTCTCCGTCTGGAGGCGGTCCAGCAGGCCGCGCAGCCGCGGGCGGCCCTCGGTCTCGACGAGTTCCTCGTAGGTCGGTCCGTCGCCGGTGCGGGCCTGCTTGAGGCCCCACTGGCCCTTGAAGAGGGCGCCCTCGTCGAGCCAGGTGGCGTACTCCTTGAGCTGGATGCCCTTGATGACGCGGGTGCCCCAGAAGGGCGGCTCGGGGACGGGGTTGTCGGTGGCGACGTCGGAGCGGACGTGGCCCTCCTCGGGGCGTTCCTGGACGGCCACGGCGCCCGCGGCGGCGCGGACGCGGCGCTGCTTGAGCTCGGGGAGCTTGGCGCCGGGGACGCCGCGCTTGACGCCGATGAGGGCGTCCATGAGGTGCAGGCCCTCGAAGGCGTCGCGGGCGTAGCGGACCTCGCCCTGGTAGATCTCGTGGAGGTCCTGTTCGACGTAGGCGCGGGTGAGGGCGGCGCCGCCGAGGATGACCGGGTAGTTCGCCGCCAGACCGCGCTGGTTGAGCTCCTCCAGGTTCTCCTTCATGATCACCGTGGACTTGACCAGGAGGCCGGACATGCCGATGACGTCGGCGCGGTGTTCCTGGGCGGCGTCGAGAATCGCGGACACGGGCTGCTTGATGCCGAGGTTGACGACGTTGTAGCCGTTGTTGGACAGGATGATGTCGACGAGGTTCTTGCCGATGTCGTGGACGTCGCCGCGCACGGTGGCGAGCACGATGGTGCCCTTGCCGTCGGCCTCGGACTTCTCCATGTGCGGTTCGAGGTGGGCGACGGCCGTCTTCATGACCTCGGCGGACTGCAGGACGAAGGGCAGCTGCATCTGGCCGGAGCCGAAGAGCTCGCCGACGACCTTCATGCCGTCCAGGAGGGTCTCGTTGACGATGTCGAGGGCCGGGCGGGTCCGGAGCGCCTCGTCGAGGTCGGCCTCCAGGCCGTTCTTCTCGCCGTCGATGATGCGGCGCTTGAGGCGCTCCTCCAGCGGCAGGGCGGCCAGTTCCTCGGCCTTGCCGGCCTTGAGGGACTTGGCGGTGGCGCCCTCGAAGAGCTGCATGAGCTTCTGGAGGGGGTCGTAGCCCTCCGCGCGGCGGTCGTGGATCAGGTCCAGGGCGGTCTGGACCTCTTCCTCGCTGAAGCGGGCGATGGGGAGGATCTTGGAGGCGTGGACGATGGCGGAGTCCAGGCCCGCCTTGACGCACTCGTCGAGGAAGACGGAGTTCAGCAGGATGCGGGCGGCCGGGTTGAGGCCGAAGGAGATGTTGGACAGCCCGAGCGTGGTCTGGACGTCGGGGTGGCGGCGCTTGAGCTCGCGGATCGCCTCGATGGTGGCGACGCCGTCCTTGCGGGACTCCTCCTGGCCGGTGCAGATGGTGAAGGTCAGGGTGTCGATGAGGATGTCCGACTCCTGGATGCCCCAGTTCCCGGTGAGGTCGTCGATGAGCCGTTCGGCGATCTCGACCTTCTTCTCGGGGGTGCGGGCCTGGCCCTCCTCGTCGATGGTGAGGGCGATCAGCGCTGCGCCGTGCTCCTGGGCCAGCCGGGTGACCTTGGCGAAGCGGGACTCTGGTCCGTCGCCGTCCTCGTAGTTGACGGAGTTGATGACGGCGCGGCCGCCGAGCTTCTCCAGGCCGGCCTGGATGACGGGGACCTCGGTGGAGTCCAGGACGATCGGCAGGGTGGAGGCGGTGGCGAAGCGGCCGGCGAGTTCCTCCATGTCGGCGACGCCGTCGCGGCCGACGTAGTCCACGCACAGGTCGAGCATGTGCGCGCCCTCGCGGATCTGCTCGCGGGCCATCTCGACGCAGTCGTCCCAGCGGGCCTCCAGCATCGCCTCGCGGAACTTCTTGGAGCCGTTGGCGTTGGTGCGCTCGCCGATCGCCAGGTACGAGGTGTCCTGGCGGAACGGGACGGTCTGGTAGAGGGAGGCGGCGCCGGGTTCGGGGCGGGGGGCGCGCTCGACGGGCGTGGCGCCCCTCAGACGCTCCACGAGCTGCCTGAGGTGTTCGGGGGTGGTGCCGCAGCAGCCGCCGATGAGGTTGAGGCCGTAGTCCCGGACGAAGTTCTCCTGGGCGTCGGCCAGGCCCTCCGCGTCGAGCGGGAAGTGGGCGCCGTCCTTGGTGAGGATCGGCAGACCGGCGTTCGGCATGCACAGCAGGGGGGTGCGGGAGTGCCGGGCGAGGTAGCGCAGGTGCTCGCTCATCTCGGCGGGGCCGGTGGAACAGTTCAGGCCGATCATGTCGATGCCGAGGGGTTCCAGCGCGGTGAGCGCGGCGCCGATCTCGGAGCCCAGCAGCATGGTGCCGGTGGTCTCGAAGGCCATGGAGACCAGCAGGGGGACGTCGGCTCCGGTGGCCGCCATGGCGCGCTTGGCGCCGAGGACGGAGGCCTTCGTCTGGAGGAGGTCCTGGGTGGTCTCGACGATCAGGGCGTCGGCGCCGCCGGCGAGCAGTCCCTCGGCGTTGGCCTGGAAGCCGTCGCGCAGGGTGCCGTAGCCGATGTGGCCGAGGGTCGGCAGCTTGGTGCCGGGGCCGATCGAGCCAAGGACCCAGCGCTGCCTGCCGTCGCGGGCGCCGAAGGCGTCGGCGGTCTCGCGGGCGATGCGGGCGCCCGCCTCGGACAGTTCGAACACGCGGTCGGCGATGTCGTACTCGGCCGCCGCCGTGTGGTTTGCGCCGAACGTGTTGGTCTCGACGCAGTCGACGCCCGCGTCGAAGTAGGCCTCGTGGACCGAACGGACGATGTCGGGCCGGGTGAGGTTGAGGATCTCGTTGCAGCCCTCGAGGTTCTCGAAGTCCTCCAGGGTGGGCTCCTGGGCCTGGAGCATGGTGCCCATGGCCCCGTCGGCCACCACCACACGGGTGGCCAGGGCCTGGCGGAGCTCGGACACGCGGGTCCGGCTGTCGGCGGAAGGGGTCGGCGGCACAGAGGCCATGGAAGGGCTCCCTCGGATGCGACGGCTGTCGGCTTTGCGTGACCCCGGGATGCGTGCGGTGGCGCGTCCCGAGGAGTGCGCACGCCGTCAGGGTAGCCGGGTCGGGGCCCGTATGGTCAGGGCGTCCACGGGACGGACGGGGGCGGAGGGGGAACGCGGTCGTGCCGGTGCTCGCGTGCGGGGCCGGTCACCGTCACACTGCCGCCACGTCACCGCAGGGGGTCGGGCGGCGTAACAGGTGTTGACCGACCATTAGCGGGAGGTCGACATGGACCGGTAGTGTTCGACATTGCCGAACGACGGTACTTGCGTGCCGCTCGTGGACGGCGAAGGGGACGGAGGCAGGAGGGCGGATGGCACGGAACATCCAGTCGGTCGAACGGGCGGCCGCGATGCTGCGGCTGCTCGCGGGCGGGGAGCGGCGGCTGGGCCTGTCCGACATCGCCTCCGCGCTCGGCCTGGCCAAGGGCACCGCCCACGGCATCCTGCGCACGCTCCAGCAGGAGGGGTTCGTCGAACAGGACGACACCTCCGGGCGCTACCAGCTGGGCGCGGAGCTGCTGCGGCTGGGCACCACCTATCTGGACGTGCACGAGCTGCGCGCACGGGCCCTGGTGTGGACGGACGACCTGGCGCGGTCCAGCGGTGAGAGCGTCCATCTGGGGGTGCTGCACCAGCAGGGCGTGCTGATCGTGCACCACGTCTTCCGGCCGGACGACAGCCGCCAGGTGCTGGAGATCGGGGCCATGCAGCCACTGCACTCCACGGCCCTGGGCAAGGTGCTGTCCGCGTACGACCCGGTGGCGCACAGCGAGGCCCTGGAGGCCGACCGCAAGCCGTTCACGGACCGCACGGTGTGCGACCTGGACGCCTTCGAGCACATCCTCGACGTCACCCGCGCGCGGGGCTACGCGGCGGACGTGGAGGAGACCTGGGAGGGTGTGGCCTCCCTCGCCGCACCCATCCACGACCGGCGGCGCATGCCGGTCGGGGCGGTCGGCATCACGGGGGCGGTGGAGCGGCTGCGCCGGGACGGCGAGCTGCGGCCCGAGCTGATCGCGGCGGTGCGGGACTGCGCCCGCGCGGTGTCGCGGGACCTGGGCGCCGGGCGCTTCTGAGCAACGACCTACGGCCGGGACGCCTCGGGGCGTCCCGGCCTTCGTCATGCCCGCGTACGCCCGGCCGTCCACCGCGTGAACCACCTCGTGGACCGCCACGTGGAGACCAGGGATCAGTAACGATCGCGTTTTCGAGAACCGAACTCTTGACGCACACGTAACGCCGGAGCAAGACTCCCGTCCATCGGTCGGCATTGTCGAACACCTACCGGCAATACGCGCTAGAGTGTGACAACGCCAAGGACCGGAATCGCTCTCACCCCCGAGGGCGCCAGACCCCCGGAGGGACCCGGGGAGAACGGCTTCCCTGGACGAAGGACAAAGGAGTCGCGGGTGTCCAGCTCCGACATCTTCATCGGCGAGACCATCGGTACCGCCATACTCATCCTGCTCGGCGGAGGCGTCTGCGCCGCCGTCACCCTGAAGGCCTCCAAGGCCCGCAACGCCGGCTGGCTCGCCATCACCTTCGGGTGGGGCTTCGCCGTGCTCACGGCCGTCTACACCTCGGCGCCGCTGTCCGGCGCCCACCTGAA
Organism: Streptomyces sp. NPDC005811; assembly: GCF_040630405.1. Taxonomy (NCBI): domain Bacteria; kingdom Bacillati; phylum Actinomycetota; class Actinomycetes; order Kitasatosporales; family Streptomycetaceae; genus Streptomyces; species Streptomyces sp. NPDC005811. Next base: position 4,029 of record NZ_JBEXXK010000100.1, on the reverse strand, counting down.
CCCGGCCGTGACGCTCGCGCTCGCGATCAAGGACGGCGACTGGAGCAACGTTCCGGTCTACTGGGCGGGCCAGCTGCTGGGCGCCGCGATCGGCGCGACCCTGGTGTGGGTCGCCTACTACGGCCAGTTCCACGCGCACCTCACCGACAAGGAGATCGTCGGCGGCCCGGGTGCCCAGGCCACCACGGCCAAGGCGGTCGAGGCCCAGGAGAAGGGCGCGGGTCCGGTCCTCGGCGTCTTCTCCACCGGCCCGGAGATCCGGGTCCCCTGGCAGAACCTCGCCACGGAGATCGTCGGCACCGTCGTGCTGGTCCTCGCCGTCCTCACCCAGGGTCTGAACGACAAGGGCAACGGCCTCGGCACCCTCGGTGCCCTCGTCACCGCGCTGGTGGTCGTCTCGATCGGTCTGTCCCTCGGCGGCCCGACCGGCTACGCGATCAACCCCGCCCGCGACCTCGGTCCGCGCATCGTGCACGCCCTCCTGCCCCTGCCCAACAAGGGCGGCTCCGACTGGGGCTACGCCTGGATCCCGGTGGTCGGTCCGCTGATCGGCGGCGCCATCGCTGCAGGCATCTACAACGTCGCCTTTGCTTAAGAGCACGAAGAGCACGCTGAGCATCACCTCGGCCTTCACCGCACTTAAACAGCACCGCGCCGTACAGACAGCCCCTTACCCACGGAACCCCGGGAGCACTCAGTGACCGACGCCCACACCGCCGGCCCCTTCATCGCCGCGATCGACCAGGGCACCACCTCCAGCCGCTGCATCGTCTTCGACAAGGACGGCCGTATCGTCTCGGTCGACCAGAAGGAGCACGAGCAGATCTTCCCGAAGCCGGGCTGGGTCGAGCACAACGCCAACGAGATCTGGACCAACGTCCAGGAGGTCGTCGCCGGAGCCATCCAGAAGGCCGGCATCACCCGCGACGACATCAAGGCCATCGGCATCACCAACCAGCGCGAGACCACCGTGCTGTGGGACAGGAACACCGGTGAGCCCGTCCACAACGCCATCGTCTGGCAGGACACCCGCACCGACGCCCTGTGCAAGGAGCTCGGCCGCAACGTCGGCCAGGACCGCTTCCGCCGCGAGACCGGCCTGCCGCTGGCCTCCTACTTCGCCGGCCCCAAGGCCCGCTGGCTGCTCGACAACGTCGAGGGCCTGCGCGAGCGCGCCGAGGCGGGCGACATCCTCTTCGGCACCATGGACACCTGGGTCATCTGGAACCTGACGGGCGGTGTCGACGGCGGCAAGCACTACACCGACGTCACCAACGCCTCCCGCACCATGCTGATGAACCTCCACACCCTGGAGTGGGACGACAAGATCGCCGAGTCCATCGGCGTCCCGCTGGCGATGCTCCCCGAGATCCGCTCCTCCGCCGAGGTCTACGGCGAGGTCACCGGCGGCAAGCTCGGCGACCTGCTCGGCGGCATCCCGGTCGCCTCCGCGCTCGGCGACCAGCAGGCGGCCCTGTTCGGCCAGACCTGCTTCTCCGAGGGCGAGGCCAAGTCGACGTACGGCACCGGCACGTTCATGCTGATGAACACCGGTGAGAAGATCATCAACTCGTACTCGGGTCTGCTGACCACCGTCGGCTACCGCATCGGCGACCAGACGCCGGTCTACGCCCTCGAGGGCTCGATCGCCGTCACCGGTTCGCTGGTGCAGTGGATGCGCGACCAGATGGGCCTGATCTCCACCGCCGCCGAGATCGAGACGCTCGCGCTCTCCGTCGAGGACAACGGCGGCGCCTACTTCGTGCCGGCCTTCTCCGGTCTGTTCGCCCCGCACTGGCGCTCCGACGCCCGCGGTGTGATCGCCGGCCTCACCCGGTACGTCACCAAGGCGCACCTCGCCCGCGCCGTCCTGGAGGCCACCGCCTGGCAGACCCGTGAGATCACGGACGCCATGACCAAGGACTCGGGCGTCGAGCTCGCGGCCCTCAAGGTCGACGGCGGCATGACCTCCAACAACCTGCTGATGCAGACCCTCTCGGACTTCGTGGACGCCCCCGTGGTGCGCCCGATGGTCGCCGAGACCACCTGCCTCGGCGCCGCCTACGCCGCCGGCCTCGCCGTCGGCTTCTGGACCAGCACCGACGACCTGCGCGCCAACTGGCGGCGGGCCGCCGAGTGGACCCCCCGCATGGACGCGGAGACCCGCGACCGTGAGTACAAGACCTGGCTCAAGGCCGTCGAGCGGACCATGGGCTGGATCGAGGACGAGAGCTGACCCCCGCCCCACGCGCCCAGCTCTGATGAGGAGTAAGAACCCGACATGACCAGTCAGTCCACCCTGAGTTCCGTGCCTGCCCTGGGGACGCACCCGGCCTCCGGCTCGAACCCGAGCCGCGCCGAGACCCGGGAGCAGCTCTCCAAGGCGTCGTACGACCTTCTCGTGATCGGCGGCGGCATCCTGGGCATCTCCACCGCCTGGCACGCCGCGCAGTCCGGCCTCAGGGTGGCCCTGGTCGACGCCGGCGACTTCGCCGGCGCCACCTCCTCCGCCTCCTCCAAGCTGCTCCACGGCGGTCTGCGCTACCTGCAGACCGGCGCGGTGAAGCTGGTGGCGGAGAACCACTTCGAGCGCCGTGCGGTCTCCCGCCAGGTGGCCCCCCACCTGGCGAACCCGCTCACGTTCTACCTCCCCGTGTACAAGGGCGGGCCGCACGGCGCGGCGAAGCTCGGGGCGGGCGTGTTCGCCTACTCCGCCCTGTCGGCCTTCGGCGACGGGGTCGGGCACCTGCTCTCCCCCGCCAAGGCCGCGCAGGACGTGCCCGAGCTGCGCACCGAGAACCTCAAGGCCGTGGCCGTGTACGGCGACGACCAGATGAACGACGCGCGCATGGCGCTGATGACGGTCCGCGCGGCCGTCGAGGCGGGCGCGGTCGTCCTCAACCACGCCGAGGTCACCGGTCTGCGCTTCACCCGCGGCCGGGTCACCGGCGCGGACCTGAAGGACCGCACCTCCGGTGACGAGTTCGGGGTGAACGCCCGGCTGGTGCTGAACGCGACCGGTCCCTGGGTCGACCACCTGCGCAAGATGGAGGACCCGAACGCGGCGCCGTCCATCCGGCTGTCCAAGGGCGCGCACCTGGTCCTGAAGCGGACCTCGCCGTGGAAGGCCGCGCTCGCGACCCCGATCGACAAGTACCGCATCACCTTCGCCCTCCCCTGGGAGGACATGCTGCTCCTGGGCACCACCGACGAGGAGTTCGAGGGCGACCCGGCGGACGTCGCGGTCAACGACAAGGACATCACGCAGATCCTCGACGAGGCCGCGTTCTCCGTCCGCGACCAGCAGCTCTCCCGTGACAACATCACGTACGCCTTCGCGGGTCTGCGGGTGCTGCCGGGCGGGCCCGGCGACACCGCCAAGGCCAAGCGCGAGACGGTCGTCACCGAGGGCCGGGGCGGGATGCTGTCCGTCGCGGGCGGCAAGTGGACCACGTTCCGGCACATCGGCCGTACGGTGATGCAGAAGCTGGAGGCGCTGCCGGGCCACCCGCTCGGTGACGACTTCGAGCCGATCTCCTCGCTGCCGAAGAAGCTGCCGCTGCCCGGTGTCGCCAACCCGCGTGCGGTCGCCCACCGGCTGCTGGTGGACAACCCGGCGCCCGGCCCGCGCATGGCCGCCGACACCGCCAAGCACCTGGCCACCCACTACGGCTCGCTGGCCTTCGACATCGCGCGGCTGGCGAACGACGACCCCGAGCTGGGGCAGCGCGTCCACCCCGACGCCCCCGAGATCTGGGCGCAGGTCGTCTACGCCCGGGACCACGAGTGGGCCGAGACGGCGGACGACGTGCTGCGCCGCCGCACCACGCTGACGATCCGCGGTCTGGCCACGGACGAGGTACGCGGCAAGGTGCAGGACCTGCTCGACAAGAAGTAGACCTCGGCATCACGGGAGGGGGCGGCTCCGCGAAGGCGGACGCCGTTGGCGAATGCCCCTCGACTCCGCCCCGCCGGTCCTATCCGGTGGGGCGGAGGGCTGCGAAGTGGGATGTCCGTGTGGGAGCGAAG
>NZ_JBEXXK010000099.1:0-18917 GCF_040630405.1 Streptomyces sp. NPDC005811 | reverse complement strand
CGCTCTTCCTATATTGAGCTCGGTGGGTTGGGGGCTCGGGGGTGTGCTGCCGGACGGCCGTCCGGCAGCAGCCCCGCGTTCCCGACCGGAAGAGACCCGAAGAGACCCGAAGAGACGGGGAGAGACGGGGAGAGACGGGGAGAGACGGGGAGAGACGGGAGAGACGTTTTTCCACAGGCTCCCGGGCCGGGGTTGGCCAATTGTCGGCGGCGTCTGGTTCGCTTGAGACATGGAAATTCTCTGGGTCCTGATGGCTCTGATCATGATCAGCTTCGTGCTGCTGCCGTTCCTGCGGCGCCGGCGCGGCATGATCGAGCAGGTCCCGGCGGGCCACCCTGACGCCGCGGACCCGGCCGACTACGGCTTCGTGCGCACGGAGGAGCTGGACATCCGCATGCCCGGCCCCGACCACGACCTGCTGGACGTCCTGGACGTGGTGCAGCACACCCAGGACTACCGGGCGGCACAGCAGCTGCTGGCCGGCACGGAGATCGCGGGCGAGCTGCGCTGGCAGCGGGTGCAGGCCTTCGCGGGCGCGGCCGCGCTGGAGCTCCAGCAGCGGCCGGGCGGGGTGAGTGAGGCGCCGGGCGGTCAGTGGCTGCGGGTGTGGCGGACGGAGGCGCCCAAGGACGCGGGCGGCGCCGCGGTGCACGCCGAGTTCCTGGTCCAGCAGGCCTGGCGGACGTCGACGCCGGGCACGGACGACTTCCGGATCATCATGGAGGAGGCGAAGGACGCCTGCGGCCAGGCGGCGCTGCTCTCCCCCGGTGACCCGGTCCCGTACATCGTCGAACTGTCGGTGGCGCGCGGTCTGCACTACTCGCAGGCCGAGTTCGAGCAGCTGTGGCTGAAGATCCTGGACCGCGCCCCCGCGCACATGGGCGCGCATCTGGCCGCCCTGCACTACTGGTGCGAGAAGTGGCACGGCTCGCGCGAGCTGGCGACCTCGTTCACGGAGGCGGCCGCGGCCCGCGCGCCGCAGGGTTCGCTGCTCGCCGCGATGCCGCTCTTCGGGGTCTTCGAGCACCTCCCCGAGGTCAACCTGGTCAGCAGCTTCTACCAGAGCGAGGTCGTGACGAAGGCGATCCACGGCGCCCTGTTCACGGTGCACGCGGCCCGCCCCGACGACCCGATGCTGGCGCACGTCCGCCATCTGCTGATCTTCTTCCTCGTCCGCAGCGAACGCTGGGCCGAGGCCATGAACCAGCTGATACACGTCGACGGCCATGTCGGCGCCCTCCCCTGGACGCTCTCCCCGGACCCGGCGGGCGAGTTCGCGGTGTACCGGGCGCTGGCGGTGGCGGGTTACGAGGCGAACGGGGGCAGTCCGGCGACGCTTCCTCAGTGACACGGGGCGGCGGGCGCCGCGGCAGGGGGTGACCGGAATGCCGGCCGGCGTGGCACGGTTTTCGAAACTGCCACTCATCGCCCCGCAGCCGCCACCACACAGCCAAGACACCGAGGAGCCCACGTCATGCTGTTCGGCCGTACGCCCGTCCTGCCCACCGCCGAGCAGGCGCTGGAGGGCCGCCCGGCGCCGATCTTCCGAGTCCCCGACCGCCACACCGTCCTCGGCACCCCGCTGCTCGGCCCCCACCCCGAGGGCCATGAGGTCGCCGACTTCGGCCTGGGCTGCTTCTGGGGTGCGGAGCGGAAGTTCTGGCAGCTCCCGGCCGGCGTGCGGACGACCCTGGTCGGCTATCAGGGCGGTCACACCGAGAACCCCACGTACGAGGAGGTCTGCTCCGGCCTGACCGGCCACACGGAGGTCGTCCGCGTGGTCTTCGACCCCGCCGTCCTCTCCTGCGAGCGCCTCCTGAAGACCTTCTGGGAGTCCCACGACCCCACCCAGGGCTTCCGCCAGGGCAACGACGTCGGCACCCAGTACCGCTCGGCGATCTACACCCACACCCCGGCCCACGCCACCACGGCCGCCGCCTCCCGCACCACGTACCAACACCTCCTGACTGCCTCCGGCCACGGCCCCATCACCACGGAGATCCTCCCGGCGACGGACCACCCCTTCTATCCGGCGGAGGGGTACCACCAGCAGTACCTGGCCAGGAATCCGGCGGGGTACTGCGGGATCGGCGGGACGGGGGTCCAGCTGAGTGACCCGGTCGGGACGGACCGGAAGGCGTCCTGCCCGACGGGGGTGCCTCGGGATGGGCGGCTGTGGGACCGGTGAGGATCGGCTGCCGGATGCCGCGTAGGCGCAGGTCGTAGAAGGCGGCCACGCAGTCGCGGCTGACGTGCCACCCACGCGCTGCCGACAGCGGAACTGCCGGGTCGGAGAGCCCCAACTGGTCTGCCGGCCAGGGTCCCGAAGGGGCACATGACGGTGCGGGGCGGTGCGCCCTGTCGTGGCGCACCGCGGTCGAAAATCAGTGGCCGGCCAAAACCGGTCGGCTCCACGCTGTACGCCATGGAAGAACCGCAACGCAGGATCCGTGCGGCCCACTCGGAATCCACGATCACCGTCTATCAGGCCTACCGTCCGGAGATCGGCGTGCCCGCCGCCCGCGAGGGCCGGTTCCCCACCGCGTGGAAGCGCGAACGGATGACGTGGATCAAGCCGCGTTCACAGACCTCATCTGGGTTGCCAGTGCTGTGACCGCATAGGCACCTCAGGCGTCTGACTCGTCAAGCTGAGTGGCTGTGGGCGCCTGGGAAGTCGAACATGGGCGGTTCGCCGTCCTGGCTTGCGTGCGCATCTCCGGTCGCGCAAGAGTGCGGTTGACGCGGACTCGTGGCTCATGGAGGCAGGACGGGGGCAGACAGGTGGTCGGAGTTTTCCGGGTGCCCTGCTGCAGTCCCAATCCTGCTGTACGGCCTTCTCGATCAGGCCGCCGCGGCCAAGGCCCAGCGTGCGCTCGTCAACACCATGTTCAGCATTGCCGAGATGAATCCGGCAATGCCGGAGGTCCTGCCGTTTCTGCTTCGTCTCGTAGCCGACCCGCAGGTTCCTGAGAGGCTCGGACTACTGGATCGTCTGGTCATGGTCGCCCGCTACTCCGAGCCGATCGATTCCGGCAACGAGGCCATGGCCCTGTGGTTCGGCAGCGACAACGATCATCCCGAGCGTGAGCAGTGCAGGGCCGTGTTCGCGCAACACGCGAGCGTGGTGGCGATGCTGCCGGAGGGCCTGATCAGCTCGGACAGCCGGGCAAAGCTTCGGCAGGCCGCCGGACTACTGTGAACGCATCAGGTTCACCGGGCTGGGGCCACGCGCGTTCGGATGTGCCATGACGCCCGATCCGGTCACGCGAACCGCACCTGTATGCCTGCGCGTGCCTGGCACGATCGCCGACATGCTCGAAGAGAAACTGGATGCGCTCTCGCGGATGACCGCCATGCACATGACCATGCCGTTCCCGCCCGGCTTTCGCGGCCTGGACGTCGAGGATCAAGACATGGTGATGCTCGACGCGGACGCCCATGGCTACGCGGCGAGCGTCCTCGAAGGACCTCTCTCCGAGCGGCACCGCGCAGACCTCACGCGGCTGGTGGCGGTGTTCGACAAGGTCCTCCCAGCGATCGACGACGAGTACGCGACCAGGTACTTCACGCACGTACACAGCATGGCCCTGCTGGCCGCCGAGGCCGAGAGCCTGCGCGAGAAATAGTGCTCGGACCGGGAACGCTCGGCGGGTCGGCTGCTCCGACGGTCGGATGCGCGGTGGCGGCCGAGGGCGATTGTCAAAGGGTCTGTGAACGGGGCTTGACATGGATCATTAAACCGCGTTCACAGACTTCATCCATGCTGTTGGTGGCATGGCCGTGACAGCTGCCGATGTGTTGCTCGCTTCGCGGGTGGGGCGAGCAGCGGTCCCGCGGTGGGAAATCATCCAGTTCGAGATGCGTCCCGGCGGTCATGTACTCCCGTGTGCCCCTGGGAGATGCCGGCCTCCCTGTCCGGACCGCCGGTCAGGGGCGCAAATGGGCCAGTAGTTCGTCGCCGGCGGGGTACGGCTGTTCCTGCGGGAGGAGTTGGGCAGCGGAGTCCGGTTCGCCGCGACTGACGAGCGCACGGATTTCGCGGGCGAGAGGGGTCACGTCACTGATGGACACGATCCACTCGTCCGCGTAGAGCGACGATGCCTCGCCCGAGAGCCCCAGTTGCAGCGAACGGTAAGGCAAGGGACGCAGGTTCAGGTCGCGTTCGGGATCCCACTGGACGCGGGCCGGTGCGCGCTTGAGGTCACGCTGCCAGGTCCTGCGATCGGAATGCAGCCCGCGGACGTAACTCGACAGGCAGGAGTGACGCAGCGCCCAGTCGAAGCCGTCGCGATCGATCTCGATGGCAAGAACGGTCCCCTGCCCGGCGCTCGTGCCCCAGTTGGAGCGGTACATCATCCACAGGAAGCTGGGTTTAATCCACGTCATGCGGTCAGGCTTCCACGCGGCGGGAAAGCGGCCGTCGCGGATGGCGGGCATTCCGATTTCAGGGGAGTACGCCTGGTAGACGGTGATCGTGGATGCCGTGTGGAGCGCGCGGATCCTGCGGTGCGGTTCTTCCATGGCGTACAGCGTGGGCTCGGCCGGCTCAGGTGGCCACAGGTTTTCGACCGTTGCCAACTGCGGGCGGCAGGCATTCCCCCAAGCGGGCCACGCAGCGTCTGTCTCATAGAGCGACATCTCAGCAATGCCGTACTCGAGGGACTGACGCGGCGGGCCCGGGTTGGTGGGGGAGCGACCGCGCGGCACACCGACGGATGGGACGTCGGCATGGAGGGTGGGACACCGCCGGCCCGAGAGGTTCACGGTCATGTGTGTGCGGGTGGACTGGAGCGGGCGGCCGTGTCCGGTGGCTGAGGACGTGCTGATCCAGCTGCGGCGACAGTTCCGCGGGGCTGAGCCCGGTCCTGGCGGGTAACGGTGGGGCATCGGCCGAGCCCTGACTCACCTGGTCTGTCGCGAGGCCCGTCGCAAGGCGTCCGACACGGTGAGGAACAGAACGGCGTCCGGCACGTCGGAGACCGGCACCCGGACCGGCTTGCGCTCACCGTTCACCACCACGCAGATGGTCGATCCCATCAGCTCGACCTCGCTGATCCTCTTCCAGTCCGTGACCGTGCCCCCGTGCTCGAGCCCGGCCAGGCTCACCGTGAACGGTCCGAACGCCACCCGCTCGCCGGTCTGCAACAACGCGCCGAGTTCGGCCATTCGGGCCGTGGCGTCCTCTTCGGCGATCCGGTTCTGGGTCGCGACCCAGCCGTTCGCGATCAGGGCGCCGATTTCCTGCGCGTCGGGCGTGTCACCCGACACCGTGAAGTTGCCGGCCGGCATCTGGACGTACACGGAATGGGTGGTGGACATGGTGACCCCGTTGCGTACGAGGTCCGTCGCGTGTCGCTGACATCCGGTGATCTCGTCCCAGGCCCCGGCGATCGGGGACTGCGCACCGTGCTGGTACACGACACCATGCTCGAAGACGGCACACCATTCCACCGGTCTGAACCATGCGACCAGAGGGACGGCGATCGCCCCGAGGAAGGTGCACCCGCCGAGAATGATGAAGAGGATCGCGTTCGTCCACTCGCTCTCACCGCTGATGACGAAGATCATCATCACGCACAGCGCGGTGACCAGGAGCAGCATGAACGAGCCCCACCAGGACACCGCACTGGTCCGTGAGCGAAAGGCGTACAGACCGGCGCCCAACTGCCGCTCCGCCGCCGCGCTCGGCACGGTCGCCGGGATCTCGTCCCAGAGGTTTCGGGCCGCCATCGCCACTCCCATCGTGCGCCGCTGCTCCACAACAGGCCTATGTGCAGGCCGAGTTGACGGTCCGAAATATCATCGAGATGCTACGACGCCTGGCTGGAAAGCGGTAGACGGCTGTCGTGCCTAGGAAGTTGATGGTCCCCGGCGGCAGAGGTCTGCGAACACGGCTTGACATGGATCAAGCCCAGCTTTCTGTGGATGATGTACCGCTGCGGGTGGGGCACGAAGGAGGGGCAGGAGACCGTTCTGGCCGTGGAGATCAGCCGGGAGGGCTTCGAGTGGGCGTTGCGGCACGCGTGTCTGTCGCACTTCGTGCCCGAGCTGCATGCAGACCAGGCCGGGTGGAAGCGGCAGTTGAGGCGGGCGCCGACGCGGGTGCAGTGGGATCCGGAGCGGGATCTGCGGTTGCGCCCCTTGCCGTATCGGTCATTGCAGTTGGGCCTCGCGGGGGAGGCGACCGAGCGGTACGCGGACGAGTGGATCGTCGGCATCAATGACGTGACGCCGCTGGCGCGGCAGGTTCACGGGCATGTGCGTGCGGGTGAACTGGAGCGAGCGGCCGCGTTGTTGCCGGAGGAGCGGCCGTATCCGGTGGCGGAGGATGTGCAGACGCATCTGCGGCGACAGGCCCGCAGGCGGTCTGTGTCCTGACGGGCCTGTCGGTGGCCCCTGCCTCACAACTCGCCCGGGTAACAGATGTCGCGTGCCATGATCAGCGGATGCGCGAGTACTCCTGGCCTTCCGAGAACGGCTGGTGCCAGGCAACCGCTGACGACGTGGCCTGGGCCGAGACGGTTCGTGCTCTGCCCGTCGGCACCCCGATCGCCGGTGAGGTCATCGGCAGACAGCCCTTCGGCGTCTTCCTCTCCATGGACGGTCGCCCTGAAGCCGTCGGCCTGGCCAGAGTCGACAGGATGCCCCGGTGCATGGAACTGCCGACCGTGGGACAACGCGTCGCCGGCGAGGTGGTCTGGCACGCCGAGCACAATCACCAGGTGGGCATCGCGCTTCGCGAGTGGGCCGAGCACGAGGACCTGCTCCCCCGGTTCGTGGAGCGTGTCGGCCAGGTTGTCCCTGGACACATCACGAAGATCACGCCGAACGGGTTCCTCGTACGCATCGCCGACTGTGTGGAAGGGCGTGTGCCGCTCACCGGGCCGGTCCCGGACCTTGCGAAGAGCATCAGCGAGGGTCAGGGCGTATCGGTGCGGATAGTCGACGTCGACCTCGAAGGGGGCCGAGTTCGGCTGGTGGCCGAAGACGTCGGCCAAGGCCTGCCGGTGTGGAGGTGATCGCCCTCCGCGTCGGTGGCCGTGGCTCGCAGATCCTCCGCCAGTACCGCCGTGCTGACGGAATCACCAGCAATGGATGGGCACGTTCCGCGGGAGCTCGACGAGGAGGCGGGCGGCACCCCTCGACGGACAACGCGTCGCGGTGAGTCACGCCGGCCCTTGCGCTGGTGGGGAAGCGGGGCTCGTGGTCGCCTCCTTCGGCCGTGATGCGTGGGCGACAGGGAGGAGCAGTACGCCACAGAGGGCGACCAGGATCCAGCCAGGGCGGGACGCGTGGGCGAGCCCCGTCGGGCTGCTGGCGCTGACCAGGCCGCCGGCGAGAGCGATGCCGAGGGCGGAGCCGAGTTGCCGTGCGGTGGAGGTGATCGCCCCGGCCACGCCGGCCCGCGCGGGCGGCAGTCCGTTGACCGCGGTGTTGGTGATGGGGGCGTTGGCGAAGCCGAACCCGATGCCGATGAGCGTGTACGCGGCCAGCAGCAGGAGCACGCTCGTGTGCGGGGTGAGCCGGACCAGGCAGAGGCCGCCGACCGTGATGAATCCGCCGGCAAGGAGCAGTGGCAGCCGCGGTCCCGTGCGGCCGACCATGCGGCCGGACCAAGGGGCGCAGACGGTCGCTCCGACGGCCAGGGGCAAGGTCGCCACGCCGGCGGCCAGCGGCGTCCATTCCCGGGTGTGCTGGAGGTAGAGGGTGTTCAGCAGCAGTGTCATGTTCAGAGCGACGAAGACCGCCACCGCGCCCACGACGGCACCGCTGAACGCCGGGCGCCCGAAGAGCCGAGGATCCATCAGCGGCTCATGTCGGCGGGACCCGACCCACGCGAATCCGGCTGTCGCCACGGCAGCCCCTGCGTATCCCGCCAGCGCCGCGGGCGACGTCCAGCCGATGCGCGGCCCCTCGATCAGGACGCCGACCACGACTGCGAGGACCATGGTCAGCAGGAGTTGACCGGGCAGGTCGAGGCGCCGGGCCCGCTGTGCCCGGGACTCCGGCACGAACACCGCGCTGAGCAGCAGAGCGGCCGCGACAACGGGTGCGTTGATCCAGAACAGCGCCCGCCAGTCGAGCCCCGCGAGCAGCGCGCCGCCCGTGACGGGTCCGGCGGCCATGCTCAGTCCGAACACCGACGCCCAGATGCCGATCGCCTGCGCCCGTTCCTTGGGGTCCGGCATCGCGTTCACCACGATCGCGAGCGCCACGGGGCTGAGCATCGAGGCGCCGATGCCCTGTAGGGCGCGGGCTGCGACGAGTACGCCCGCCGACGGGGCGAGCGCGCAGAGCAGTGAGGCCGTGCCGAACACGGCCAGGCCGCACTGGAACACCCGGCGGCGTCCGAATCGATCGGCCAGTGCGCCGGAGGAGACCAGGAGGCTGGCCAGGACGAGGGTGTAGGCGTCCACGATCCATTCGAGACCGCGTGTGTCGACGTCCAGGCCGTGCCCGATGGCCGGCAGACCCACGTTGACGATGGTGGTGTCCAGGCCCACCAGGAACATGCTCAGGCAGCAGACGGCCAGTACCGTCCAGCGTCTGCGCGTACTCAGCATCGGTCGAAGAGGGTGGGTCGTCGCGGTCACGGTCTACCTCTGATCTCCGGGAACAGTGCCCGGCAAGGCTCGGCCCGAGCGGCGGCCGCAGCCCATCGATTTTGCGAACACTGCAAAAATGGCCCCATGAACACAGGATCCGGGGACGCGGAGCTGGAGCAGATCCTCGAAGGCATCGGGCCCCGGCTGCGCAGGCTGCGCCGGGAACGGGGACTCACGCTCGAGGCACTCGCGGCCACGACCGGGATCTCGGTCAGCACACTGTCCCGGGTGGAATCGGGCATTCGGCGCCCGACCCTGGACCTGCTCATCCCGCTGGCACGGGCGCACCGCGTCGCACTCGACCAACTGGTGGCGGCGCCGGCCAGCGGTGACCCTCGGGTGCACCTCCGGCCCCTGCACAAGGAGCGCGGGAGCGTCCTTGTTCCCCTGACGCAGTACCCGGGCCGCGTGCAGGTCTTCAAGCAGGTACTGGCACCCCGTCGGCCGGAACTGGTCACCCACGAGGGCTACGAATGGCTCTACGTCCTCGCCGGTCGGCTACGCCTTGTCCTCGGGGCGCAGGACTTCACGTTGCGGCCCGGCGAAGTGGCCGAGTTCGACACCACCGAGCCCCACTGGTTCGGCCCCGCGGACACGAGCGCCGTGGAGATCCTGCACCTGTTCGGTCCACGAGGAGACCAGGCCGTCGTCCGCGCCGGACCGTCCACCGATCCCACCCCGCCCACCGCCCGGAACCCACCGTCGACAACGCCATGATCCGCAACAACTGATCCTCTCCGGAGTCGCCGGCAGGCGGCATGCAGGCACCTGGGTCACCCTGCCGCGTTCGCAGACCCCGTCAGCGCACGAGAGCTGTCAATCGACCTGGAAGATCCGGTTCAGGTGAAGATCCAGGATCGCGGTTGCGGACTCCGGGCTGCGCTGGCCGACCAGGATGCTGGTGCCGAGTCCGGCCGACATGGCGAGCAGGCTGACCGCTTCGGCTCTCGCATCGATTCCGGGCCCGGTGAGACCGGCCTCTTCCGCCTGCCGGAGGAGCTCGGTGAGGGTGCCCTCGGCGGCATCCGGGTTCGCGATGAAGGGCTGGGCGGCGAGGGCCTCGTCGGTCACGGCCAGGACGGCGTACGAGGTGTAGAGGAAGTGGAACGTACGGCTCTCGTCGTCGGTCGGCAGGGCCGCCATCAGAAGCGCCTCGATCACGGCGCGTGGGCCCGGACCGCTCCCGGCGGCTCGGACCCGCGCGGCGACCCGCTCTCCGAACCTTTCCGTCAGATGGTGCAGCCCGAAGAGCAGCAGCTTTTCCTTGGTCTCGAAGTAGTACTGGACCAGCCGCAGTGACACACCGGCCTCCGCCGCCACGTCGCGCATCCCCACGGCGTGCAGCCCGCGCCGCCCCGCGACCCTGACGAGCGCCTCGGCGATCTCGGTTCGTCGTTGTGCGTGGTCCACGCGCTTCGGCATCGGTCGCGCCTCTCGTCCGTCTACGCCTGCTGCTCGGCCGTTTTCATGATACAGCTGTACCAATTTTATGGTACGGTCGTACCACGATCGAGTTGTTGCCTCTGGAGGTGGCCTTCCTTGCCCGAGACCACGACCCGCGAACGCGCGCGACCCGACGTAGGGCGGTATGTGAGCGACGCCCTTCGTGAGCGTTACCTCTCCGCGTGCGACGCCGTCTACGCGATGGGTGCGCCGGCTGTCGCGCAGGAGGACGTGGAGACCAGCTTCGGGACGACGCACGTCTACCGGTACGGCCCGGGCGACCCGGCCGACGCCTCCCGCACCCCGGTGGTACTGGTGCACGGCGCCGGCAGTTGCTCCGCGATGTGGTACCCGAACACTCCGGCGCTCAGCGCCGAGCGCACCGTCTACGCGATCGACACACCGGGCGACCCCGGCCGCAGTGATCAGCGTGAACCCCTTCACCAGCCCGAACGTGCCGCCCAGTGGCTGGACGAGACACTCGCCGGACTCGGCCTCGACCGTGTCCACCTGGTCGGTTCCTCGTACGGAGGATGGCTCGCCCTCAATCAGGCACACCGCAGGCCCGCACGCCTCGCCTCGGTCACCCTGCTCGACCCGGGCGGCCTCGAGAAGGTCGGCCTGCGTTTCTTCGTCTGGATCTTCGTCAGTCTCTTCGCGACCTTCGCGCCCACGGCGCTGCGTCCTCGACTGGCGGCCTGGCTGGAGCAACCGGTCCTCGTCGTGCCGCAGCTGCGCGCGATGATCAGAGCGGGCGTCCGCGCCTACCGCATTCGCCGCCCGGCTCCGCTGCCGCTGTCCGACGAGGAACTGTCCACCATCCGCACCCCGCTCTATCTGGTGCTCGGCAAGCGAAGCCTTCTTGTCCATCCCATGCGGCAGGTGGAGCGTGTTCCGCGGCTGATACCGGGCGCCCGGGCCGAGATCGTCTCGAACACCGGTCACGGACCGCAGATCGACCACGCGGACGAGGTCAACCGCCGGATGCTGGGCTTCATGGACTCGATCGGCTGACGGGCCCGGTCCTCGCGGTGGGCCATCTCCCCACCGAATGATTCCGCAGTGGTACACCGAGCCTCACCGGGACCCGGCCCGCGCGCCGGGTCCCGGTGAGGCTCCGCTGCCAGGGGTCGTCCCGCCGTCAGCCCTCCGTGCGGGTCGGCAGGCGCCAGCCCGGGCGGGGGAAGTGGCAGGTGTAGCCGTCGGGGTAGCGCTGGAGGTAGTCCTGGTGCTCCGGCTCGGCCTGCCAGAACGGGCCGACCGGCTCCACCTCCGTGACGACCTTGCCGGGCCACAGGCCGGAGGCGTCCACGTCCGCGATCGTGTCCTCGGCGACCCGCTTCTGCTCGTCGTCCACGTAGTAGATCGCCGAGCGGTAGCTGAGGCCGATGTCGTTGCCCTGGCGGTTCTTGGTGCTCGGGTCGTGGATCTGGAAGAAGAACTCCAGGATCGCGCGGTAGTCGGTCTGCTCGGGGTCGTAGAGGATCTCGATGGCCTCCGCGTGCGTGCCGTGGTTACGGTACGTCGCGTTCGGCACGTCACCCCCGGTGTAGCCGACCCGGGTCGCCGTCACGCCGGGGAGCCGGCGGATCAGCTCCTCCATCCCCCAGAAGCATCCGCCCGCCAGCACGGCCCTCTGCGTCTGCGCAGCCATTACGGCCCCTCCAATGTCGTTCAGCTCGGTACCTCGGTCGCTCGGTCACTCGGGCTGTCCGGCTCGTACATCACCGGCATTCCCTGACCACTGTCGTCAACGCGCGGGGGGACCTCACGATTCCGTCCGGGCCCGGCCCCGCCCCGCACCCGCGCCTCACCGCCGTACCGGCGCCCCGATCGCCAGCACCCGGTCGCGCAGGACGGGCAGTTCGGAGCGGATGCGGGTGAGTTCGGAGAGGGTCAGGTCCGCGGTCACCGTCTCCTCCGTGGTGCCCGCCTCGGCCAGGACCGTCCCCCAGGGGTCGATGATCATGCTGTGGCCCAGTTGGCGCATGTCGCCGTGGGTGCCCGTGGCGCAGCACGCCAGGAGGAAGACCTGCTCCTCCAGGGCCCTGGTGCGGGTCAGGAGCTGCCAGTGGGTGAGGCGGGTCGCGGGCCAGGCGGCGGGTACCGTGATCAGTTCCGCGCCCGCGTCGAGCAGGCCACGGAAGAGTTCGGGGAAGCGCAGGTCGTAGCAGGTGGCCAGGCCGATCACTCCCAGCTCGGTGGGTACCGTCACGATGTCGTCGCCGCCGCCCATCAGCATCGCCTCGCCGGTGTCGAAGCCGTACCGGTGGATCTTGCGGTACCGGCCGCGCAGGTCACCGGAGCGGTCGAAGAGGAGCGCGGTGTTGTACAGGGTCCCGTCCCCGTCCCGCTCGACGATCGAACCGGCGTGGAGCCACACCCCGGCCTGCCGGGCCGCCGCGGACATGGCCTCGGCGGTGGGGCCGTCGACGCCTTCGGCTTCCTGGTCCCAGCGGTCGTACGACCAGGCTCCGGCCGCCCACAGCTCCGGCAGCACCACCAGGTCGTCGCCCGCCCGGTCGCGGACCAGCGAAGCCGCCCGGCGGCGCCGCTCGTCGGCGGAGTCCGACCCGTCCGACGAGTCCACGGACAGCTGGATCAGCGAGACGCGCATGGCCGTCACCTCCGGGACCGTTTCGGCACGGTCCGAGGGAATGTGTCCCTTACGAGGGTAAGGAGCCACCCACCCGTCCCGCGCCTCGACCGGCGGATCCGGTGCCAGGCGGGGCGGGGGCACGGGCCCTGCGGGGTGGTCTTGAGGAAGTCGCGGTACGGCACCCGGCGCGGGGGCACGCCGATCTCCACCCAGTGGGCGCCCTTGGAGGAGTTGAAGGCCCAGCCGTCACCCGGGATGCGGACGTGGTCGTCGCGGTCGTCCTTGTTCTGCGAGGTGATCTGCAGGACCTTCGCGTGGGCCGGTCCGCGGCCGACGACCACACAGTAGTGACGGGCCGTCTCCTCCCGCTCACGGAACGGCACCATCGCCAGCCACACCTCGCCCGGCAGGGGTCTGCCCCGCTCCCAGCGGCGCAGCAGCCGCCGGAAGGCGAAGGCCGTCGCACCCGCCGCGAGGCTCTCGACGCCGGCCTCCAGGCTCCAGTTGCCGGTGTCCATCCGCTGCCGCAGCCACAGCGCCTCCGCGAGACAGATTCCGAGGAGCAGCAGCCCCAGGGCGAGGGCCGCCGGGAGCCGGCCGGGCCTGCGGCGGCCCGCGGACCAGGCGATGACGGTGGCCGTGAGGAGGGAGGCGAGGATCAGCAGGGTCATCTCGCCGAAGTCGAGCCGCTGCGGGGGTGTCTGGACCGCCATCAGGTCGTACATCCAGACCGGCATGACGAGGAACTCGCCGATGATGACCAGGAACAGCGCGATACCCAGGCAGCCGAACATACGTTCCCCCCTCGTCGTCCGTACGCCAACTCCTCGGGACGGTATCGGGCCCCGGTGACCCCTGACGTCAGTAGATCTACGTAGCCCAGGAATTCGGTTGCCCTGCCACCCGTCGGCGCGGGCTAATACCCCTATGGCTGACACGGCTGACATCCACGGCTCGTACGACGATCTGTTCTCGGCGGTGCCCACCGCACTCGCCGCGTTGCTGGACGGCGGGGACGTCGGCGGCTCGGTGGCCGTGTTCGTGGACGGCGAGGCGGTGGTCGACGTCTGGGGCGGGTTCGCCGACGCGGAGCGGACGGTGCCGTGGCAGCGCGACACGCTCGTCAACGTCTACTCCGTCACCAAGACGATGACCGCGCTGTGCGCGCTGGTGCTCGCCGACCGGGGTGAGCTGGACCTGGACGCGCCGGTCGCCCGGTACTGGCCCGAGTTCGCCGCGGCGGGCAAGGAGGGCGTGCTGGTACGGCACCTGCTCTCGCACACGGCGGGGCTGCCGGAGTGGGACGGTCCGGTGGCGGAGATCTACGACTGGCCGGCCGCCACGGCCCGGCTCGCCGCGCGACCGACCGACTGGGAGCCGGGCAGCGCGGCCGGGTACCACTCACTCACCCAGGGTTTCCTCGTGGGCGAGGTCGTACGACGGATCAGCGGCCGCACTCCGGGCGCCTTCTTCGCCGACGAGATCGCCGGGCCGCTGGGCGCCGACTTCCACCTGGGCCTGGGCGCCGAGCACGACGGACGGGTGGCGCTCACGGTGCCGCCGCCGGGGCAGGACGAGGACTACGCCGCGAGCGCGCCGGACGCCCCCGAGGGCACCGGCGGGACCCCCCTGCGGGTCCGGGACGGGAACGGCGTGGCCTGGCGCCGGGCGCAGATCCCGGCCGCGAGCGGCTTCGGCAACGCCCGTTCGGTCGCCCTCGTCCAGTCGGTGCTGGCCTGCGGGGGCACGGTCGGCGGCGTACGGCTGCTGTCGCCGGCGGGCTGTGCCCGTGCGGAGGAGGAGCAGTTCGACGGCGAGGACCGGGTGCTGGGCCGGTCGATGCGCTGGGGGCTGGGCTACGGACTGTTCGGCGGCACGTTCGGCTGGGGCGGCTGGGGCGGCTCGCTGGTGATGATCGAGCCCGAGTCTCGGATGACGGTGGCGTACGTGACGAACCAGATGCGCGAACCGGCGCAGGACAGCCGCGGACTGGAGGTCGTGATGTCCGTCTACGACGGGCTCAAGGGGCTGCGCAACGCCTGACCGAGCAGGGACCGAGCAGGGACCGAGCAGGGAGGGAACCTGATCGGGGGCGGTGCGCATCATGAGGGGCATGAGTACCGACACGCTCACGGACCTGGACACCGGCCCTGTCACCGGGCCCGACGCCGCCGACGAGGGATGGCGGATCGCCTCCGCCTCCGTCGTACTGCTCGCCGTCGGGGTGCTGATGGCGTACGGCTTCAATGTGTTCGAGGACCGGCACGCCGCCGCCGAGCTGGACGCCTGCCGTACGCTGCCGCACACCTGGCCAATGTACGCGGCGGCCTGCGCCGGGCTGCTCGCCACCCTCGCGTCCGTGGCGTTCGCCGCGCGGCGGCTGCTGCTGCCGCGCCGCCCGCGCGGGCCGGTGCAGATGGCGGGGATGGTGCTGCCGGCCGCGGTCCTGCTGCTCGTCCTCCAGGCCATGATCGTGTGGTCGGTGTTCCACCCGGAGGCATTCGAAGCGCTCGACTGCCTCCGCTGACACCGGGCGGCAAGCGAAGGGCCCCGGGCTGGTACGCCCGGAGCCCCTCTCATACGACCGTACGAGCGTACGACCGTCAGATGGTCGCCGTGTCGATCACGAACCGGTACCGCACATCGCTCGTCAGCACGCGCTCGTACGCGTCATTGATCTCCTCCGCGGCGATGACCTCGATCTCGGCGCCGAAGCCGTGCTCCGCGCAGAAGTCCAGCATCTCCTGGGTCTGCGCGATGCCCCCGATCGCGGAACCGGCGAGGGTCTTGCCGCCGCCGATCACCGAGAACAGGTTGAGGGAGATCGGCTCCTCGGGGGCGCCCACGTTCACCAGCGCGCCCTCGGGCCTCAGCAGCGAGAGGTAGGCGTTGAAGTCCAGCGGGGCCGAGACCGTGGAGAGGATCAGGTCGAAGGTGCCGCGCAGGTCCTGGAAGGTCTGCTCGTCGCTGGTGGCGTAGTAGTGGTCGGCGCCCAGCTTCAGGCCGTCGTCCTTCTTGCGCAGCGACTGCGACAGCACGGTCACCTCGGCGCCGAGCGCGTGCGCGATCTTGACGGCCATGTGGCCGAGGCCGCCCATACCGAGGACCGCGACCTTCTTGCCGGGGCCGGCGTTCCAGCGCTTGAGCGGGGAGTACGTCGTGATGCCCGCGCACAGCAGGGGCGCCGCGACGTCGAGGGCGAGGCCGTCGGGGATGCGGACGGCGAAGTTCTCGTCGACGACGATCTTCTGGGCGTAGCCGCCGTAGGTGGGCTCGCCGTCCTTGCCGACCGCGTTGTACGTGCCGACGGCGCCGCCGGTGCAGTACTGCTCCAGGTCGGCCTTGCAGTTGTCGCACTCGCGGCAGGAGTCGACGAGACAGCCGACGCCGACCCGGTCGCCGACGGCGTACTTGGTGACACCGGGGCCGACCTCGGCGACGATGCCCGCGATCTCGTGGCCCGGGACCATCGGGAAGATGGCCTCGCCCCAGCCCTCACGGGCCTGGTGGATGTCGGAGTGGCAGATGCCGGCGAACTTGATGTCGATCAGGACGTCGAACTCGCCGACCGGACGGCGCTCGATCGTCGTGCGCTCCAGCGGAGCCTTGGCGGCGGGTACGGCGTACGCGGCAACGGTGGTCATGCCGGGGATCTCCTAGCGGGGGGATTGTCGTCCCGGCCTGCTTTCCGGCCGGTACGGCGTCCAGCCTGCCGGAGCCACGGGGATCCACCCAGGTCACGCCTTTGCGTACGTCTGGCGTGCCTACTACTGGCGGGGTCAGGATCGCAGTCGTACGACCGTGAATACTGGATGTATGGACTCCCTGCCCGACCTCCCCGAGCCGTCCGGCGCGCCCCTGGACCGGCGTGCCGAGCTGAGCGAGTTCCTGCGCACCCGGCGGGCCCGGCTCAAGCCGGAGGACGTGGGACTGCCGGACTTCGGCCGCCACCGCCGCGTACCCGGGCTGCGGCGCGAGGAGCTGGCGCAGCTGGCCGGGGTCTCGGTGGCGTACTACACCCGCCTGGAACAGGGCAACGGGCGGAACGTCTCGGCGGAGGTCCTCGACTCCATCGCGCGGGCCCTGCGCCTGACCGACGCCGAGCACGCCCACCTCACCCACCTCGCGAAGCCGAAGCACAAGAAGAAGCAGACCGCGCGCCCGCAGCAGGTGCGGGTCGCGCTCCAGCAGCTGCTCGACGCGATGGACGGCGTACCCGCGTACGTCGCCGGGCGGCGGGCCGAGATCCTCGCCTGGAACCGGATGGCGGCCGCGGTCTTCGGCGACTGGGCCGAGCTGCCGCCGGCCGAGCGGAACTGGGCGCGGATGGTGTTCCTCAAGCCGGAGTACCGGGAGCTGTTCGTGGACTGGGAGCAGAAGGCGATCGACGTCGTCTGCGCGCTGCGCATGAACGCCGGCTGCTATCCCGACGACCCGCGCCTGTCCGCCCTCGTCGGTGAACTCTCCGTCAAGAGCGAGGAGTTCCGCCGTCTGTGGGCGACCCACGACGTGAAGGAGAAGAGCCACGGCGTGAAGCATCTGCGGCACCCGCTCGTCGGCGAGCTCTTCCTCAACTTCGAGGGCCTCAAGCTCGCGGACGACGGCGACCAGACGCTGGTGACCTACCACGCGGACCCCGGCTCCGCCTCGGCGGAGGCGCTGCGCCTGCTGGCGGCGTGGGGGACGGACGCGACACGGGCGGGCTCTCAGGCGTCGTCGCCCTCTCCCTGATACGGCGGAGCCGCACCCTCTCCGCGTACCGCCGTGACCTTGTAGTGCCGCATTTCCTCTATGGCCGCGACGTACGGCCGGATCTCGGCGAGGAAGGCGGGAAACAGGTCCGACTTCCGGAACCCCTGGAGGTGGTCCTCGGTGGACGTCCAGGTGATCCGCAGGATGAAGTGCTCGAAGTCCTCCTCGCAGCGGGCCAGTTCGTAGTCCACGCAGTGCGGGGAGGCCGCGAGGTGGACCGCGGCGCGGGTGTAGGCGGCGAGGAACTCGGCGGAGCGTTCCTCGGGAATGCGGTAGCGGATGTATTCGACCGTGGTGGCGGGTTCGGGTGCCGTCATGGAGGGAGGACCGTGTTCGCTCTCTCAGCGCAGTGATGCGAGGAAGGGGGACCAGGCGGTGGGGGTGAGGAGGAGGGTGGGGCCGTGGGGGAGCTTGGAGTCTCGGATGGGGATGAGGTGGGGGAGATTGCAAGCTACCTCGACGCAGTTTCCGCCGCTTTCATTGCTGTAGCTGCTCCTGAGCCATTGAGCGTCACTCAAGTCGATCCGGTTGCTTGCCATTTCGATAATCCTCTGCCGCAGCCTTGATCATGGCGAGGGACGTGTCTGGTGCAAGTGCGACGGCCCTGAGCCGATCGTATGCCTTGCGGTACTCCTGGACGAGGGCCGGATCATCGATCGTGCCTCCGCTGTAGGACGCCTCGGTGTAGATCAGCGGCGGGGCCTCCGGGAAGGTCATGGTCATGACGGAGGCAGCCATCAGGGGATACACCCCTCGCCTCCGCTGAATGATCTGCGGAGTGATCCGACGGCGTTCCGCCAACCTCACGATTCGATCGAGCTGTTCAGCCATCTCTGGGGGCGACAGGATCGAATCGGTGATCAGCGACTCGTGCAGGATCACCCAGTACTCCGGGGTGCGATGGTTCACCTCGAAGAGATCGGCCCGCGCCATTCGGGCACTGACCTTCTCCTCCACCTCCGCGTCGAGGGACAGCGGGAGCCCGGCCAGAATCACAGCGCGCGCATACGCAGGAGTCTGTAGCAGCCCCGGGAGCAGTGTCGGGCACCACTCCTCGATCGTCGCGGCATGCTTCTCCGCTTCGAGAACCTTCTCGAAGTACTCGGCGTGCCCCACCCTGCGGGCTTTCCGCACCGACTCACAGTTCCGCTCGAAGAACCCGTCCGTCCCCAGCACACGATCCGCATGCCGCGCCAGATCGATCGGCATCCTCCGCTCCCCGTGCTCGATGTCACTCAGGTACGTCTTCCCGTAGAAGCTGCCTTCGAGGAACGCATCCAACGACAGTCCCGCCGCCTCCCTCTTCCACCGCAACTCCTTGCCGTAGAAGGTCGGAACGCTCATCGAGCCGTCAATGTCCTTGCCCCGGGCCACCGCTCACCCTCCTCCGCCGTACGGATCGCGAACGCGAAACCTCTTTCACGGTAGCCAGTCATCCCGAGGCCTTTCGGCCTCACCCCGGGGCCGGGAAAATGGGGCGGGGTGCCCGTCCGGAGGACGTCGTTTTTGCTTGGTGC
>NZ_JBEXXK010000098.1:0-20164 GCF_040630405.1 Streptomyces sp. NPDC005811 | reverse complement strand
CCGTGCGGTGGTCGTGGGCTCGGATACGGAGGATCTGCGGGCGGGGCTGGCCGCGTTGGCGTCGGGTGAGGCGGATGCGCGGGTGGTGCGGGGTATGGCGCTGCGGGGGCGTACCGCGTTCCTGTTCGCGGGGCAGGGTTCCCAGCGCCTGGGTATGGGGCGGGAGTTGTACGAGACGTATGCCGTGTTCGCGGAGGCGTTCGACGCGGTGGACGCCGAACTGCCCTTCGAGCTGCGGGAGATTGTGTTCGGTGAGGACGCGGAGCGTCTCAATCGGACGGAGTTCGCGCAGCCCGCCCTGTTCGCCCTCGAAGTGGCGCTGTTCCGGCTGCTGGAGTCGTGGGGTGTACGTCCGGACGTGCTCGCCGGGCATTCGATCGGTGAGATCGCGGCCGCGCATGTGGCGGGGGTGTGGTCGTTGGCGGACGCGTGCCGTCTCGTCGTGGCGCGCGGTCGGCTGATGCAGGCCCTGCCCGAGGGCGGGGCGATGATCGCCGTACAGGCGTCCGAGGAGGAGGTGCTGCCGCTGCTTGGTGCCGAGGTGGGCCTCGCCGCGGTCAACGGCCCGCAAGCCGTCGTGCTCGCGGGTGGTCGCGAAGCCGTGGAGGAGGTGGCCGCGCACTTCCGTGCCCAGGACCGCAGGACCACGGCCCTCCGCGTCAGCCACGCCTTCCACTCGCCGCTGATGGAACCGATGCTCGCGGCCTTCCGTGAGGTCGCGGAGAGCCTGACCTACGGGCGTCCGACCCTGCCCGTCGTCTCCACGGTCACCGGAGAGGCCGCGAGCGCCGAGGAACTGATGTCCCCGGAGCACTGGGTCCAGCACGTCCGCCGCACCGTCCGGTACGCCGACGCCGTGCGCACCCTCGCCCGGAGCAAGGCCACGCGGTTCGTCGAACTCGGGCCGGACGCCACGCTCACCGCGCTCGCCCGCACCCTGCTCGACGACGACCGGCGCGTCCTCGCGCCCACCCTGCGCAAGGAGGCACCGGAGGCGACGACACTGCTCCACGCGGTCGCCACGCTGCACGCGCACGGACACAGCCCGGACTGGTCCGCGCTGTTCCCCGACGGCAGGACGGTCGACCTGCCCACCTACGCCTTCCAGCAGCGGCGCCTCTGGCTCGATCCGGCGCCCGGCACGGGCCGACGCCCCGGCGGCCATCCGCTGCTCGGGGCCGCGGTGACCCTGGCGGACTCGTCCTCCGTGGTGTCCACCACCGTGCTCTCCACCCGCACGCACCCCTGGCTGGCCGACCACACCGCGGCGGGCGCCACCGTGCTGCCCACGGCCGCGTACGTCGACTTCGCCCTGCATCTCGGCGGACTCGTCGGGTGCCACCATGTCGTCGAGCTCGACCAGGAGCGCCCGCTGGTCCTGGACGGCCACCGGCCCGTGGAGATCCAGGTCGTCCTCGACGGCCCGGACGAGCACGGCGTCAGGGCGTTCACCTGCCACTCCCGGCCCGCCCCGTCCGCCGCCGGCCGGACCGAGGAGGAGGCGAGCGCGCCCGACCGGCCCTGGACCCGTAACGCCCGCGGAGTCCTCGCGCCTTCCGGCGCCGCCCCGGAGCCGCCGGTGCAGGACGTACGGGACGCACCGGCCGGCGCCTGGCCGCCGCCCGGTGCCCACGCCCTGGACCCCGACGAGCTCGAGGAGATCTACGAGGCGGCGCGGGCCCGCGGCCTGGACCACGGCCCCGCCTTCCGGGGGCTCACCGCCGTGTGGCGGGCCGGCGACGAGACCTACGCCGAGGTCGCCGTACCGGAGGAGTTCCGGGCGGACGCCCTGCGGGTCGCGCTGCACCCGGCGCTGCTCGACGCGGCCCTGCACGCGGCCGCCGCGCTCGGCGGGCCCGGGGGATTCGCCGTGACATGGCGGGACTGCACGCTGCACGCGGGCCGTGCCGAGGCGCTGCGGGTCAGGCTCCGGCCCCGCTCCGACGGCGCCCTGCGGCTGGACCTCACCGACGAGTCCGGCACCCCGGTCGCCACCGTCGGCGCGGTCACCCTCACCCCCGTGGACGAACTGCCCCTGACCGTCCCCGCTCTCGCCGGCGACGATCTGTTCGTCGTCGACTGGACCGCCCTGCCCCCGGCTGCCGCGCCCGCACACCGGCCCACGGTGGCCGTCGTGGGCGCCGGACCTGCCCCGGCGGACGCCGACCGCCACCCGGACCCGGACGCCTTCTTCACCGCCCTGGCCGCCCCGGGCGCGTCCGTGCCGGACCTGGTCCTCGTGTCCTGCCGGGGGGCTGACGCGGACCTGCCCGCCGCCGTGCACAAGTCGGCCGCCGCGGCCCTGGACCTGCTCCAGCGCTGGCAGGCCGAGGAGCGCACGGCGGGCTCCCGGCTGGTCCTGCTCACCCGGAACGCGGTGGCCGTCCGGCCCGGTGAGCCGGTCGTCGATCTCGCCGCGGCCGCCGTGCGCGGTCTGGTGCGCTCGGCACAGTCGGAGAACCCGGGCTCCTTCCTCCTCGTGGACACCGACACCGACACGGCCACCGAGACCGACTCCGACACGGCCACCGAGACCGACTCCGACACGGCCACCGAGACCGACTCCGACACGGCCACCGAGACCGACACCGACACGGCCACCGAGACCGACTCCGACACGGCCACCGACACCGGCGCCCACACGGACACGGACACCGGCACCGACCCCGAGGCGCTCCTCGCCGCCATCTGCGAGGCCGCGCACGACGGCGAGACGGAGATCGCCCTGCGGTCCGGTCGCGTCCACGCCGCCCGCCTCACCCGGCACCACCCGGACGGCTCGACGCGACCGCTCCTCGACCCGGACCGGACCGTCCTCATCACCGGCGCGGGCGGCACCGTCGCCGCGGCCGTCGCCCGGCACCTGGTCACCGCGCACAGAGCACGGCATCTGCTCCTCACCAGCCGCCGTGGCCCCGAGGCACCCGGAACCGAGGAACTCCGCGCCGACCTCGAACAGGCCGGCGCCGAGGTCACCGTGGCCGCCTGCGACGTGGCCGACCCCGCCGCGCTCGCGGCGCTCCTGGACGCCGTACCCGGACCACACCCCCTCGGCGCCGTCTTCCATGCCGCCGGGGTGATCGACGACGGGGTGATCCCCGCACTGACCCCGGACCGCCTGTCGGCCGTGCTGCGGCCCAAGGCCGACGCCGCCGTGCACCTGGAGCGGCTGACCCGGGACCTGGACCTGACGGCGTTCGTGCTCTTCTCGTCCGCCGCCGCCACCTTCGGCGGCCCCGGCCAGGGCAACTACGCCGCCGCCAACGCCTTCCTGGAGGCGCTCGCCGCCACCCTGCGGGCGCAGGGACGGCCCGCGCTCGCCCTCGGCTGGGGCCTGTGGGCCGAGGAGAGCGGCATGACGGCCGGGCTCGGCGACGCCGACCGCACCCGGATGGCCCGTGCGGGCATCGCCCCGCTGCCCACCGCCGACGCCCTGCGCCTGCTCGACCTCGCGCCGGCCCAGGACCGCCCGGTGCTCCTGCCGGTCCGGCTGGACCTGGCCACCGCGCGGGCCGCCGCCACCCCCGCTCCCGCCCTGCTGCGCGACCCGGCCGCCGCCGCGCGCCGTACCGCCGGACCCGCCCGGTCGGGCGGACGACTGGCCCGTACCCTCGCCGCGCTGCCCTCCGCCGAGCGCCCCGCCGCCGTCCTGCGGCTCCTCCAGGCGGAGATCGCCGCCGTGCTGGGCCACGCGGCGGACACCCCCGCAGCCGACCCCGAACGCGCCTTCCGCGACCTCGGCTTCGACTCGCTGACCGCCGTCGACCTGCGCAACGCGCTGCAACGCCGCACCGGCCTGCGGCTCGCGCCCAGCGTCGCCTTCGACCACCCCACCCCGGCCGCCCTCGCCGCCCACCTGCTGCGCTCGCTGCCCGCCGGTGAGGGTCCCGCCCGGACGGCCGCCACGCCCCGGCCCGCGCACGCCGACACGGACGAACCCATCGCCGTCGTCGGCATGGCCTGCCGGCTCCCCGGAGGCGCCGACACCCCCGAACGGCTGTGGGACCTGCTGTCCTCCGGCGGCGACGGTCTGACCGGATTCCCCGAGGACCGCGGCTGGGACCTCACCTCGCTGTACCACCCCGACCCCGACCACGAGGGCACCACCTACACCCGTACCGGCGGCTTCCTGTCCGGCGTCGACCGGTTCGACCCCGCCTTCTTCGGCATCTCGCCGCGCGAGGCCCTGGCCATGGACCCGCAGCAGCGGCTCCTCCTGGAGGTGTGCTGGGAGGCCGTGGAGCGCGCCGGCGTCGACCCGCGGACCCTGCGCGGCACCCGCACGGGCGTCTTCGCCGGCACCAACGGGCAGGACTACACGGCCCTGCTGCGCACGACCACGGACGACGTCGACGGCTACCTCGGCACCGGCAACGCCGCCAGCGTCGTCTCCGGCCGCATCTCCTACACCCTCGGCCTGGAGGGGCCCGCCGTCACCGTCGACACCGCCTGCTCCTCCTCCCTCGTCGCCCTGCACTGGGCGGCGCGGGCGCTGCGCGCCGGGGAGTGCGACCTGGCGCTCGCGGGCGGCGTCACCGTGATGTCGACCCCCGCCGCGTTCCTGGAGTTCAGCCGCCAGCGCGGTCTCGCTCCGGACGGCCGCTGCAAGGCCTACGGGGACGGCGCGGACGGCACCGGCTGGGGCGAGGGCGCGGGGATGCTGCTGGTGGAGCGGCTGTCCGACGCCCGGCGCAACGGACACCGGGTGCTCGCCGTGCTGCGCGGCAGCGCCGTCAACTCCGACGGCGCCAGCAACGGGCTGACCGCCCCCAACGGCCCCTCGCAGGAACGGGTGATCCGGGCCGCGCTGGCCGACGCCGGTCTCACCCCGGCCGACGTCGACGCCGTCGAGGGACACGGCACCGGCACCGTCCTCGGCGACCCCATCGAGGCACAGGCCCTCCTCGCCACCTACGGCCAGGACCGCGAACGGCCTTTGTGGCTCGGCTCGGTGAAGTCCAACCTCGGCCACACCCAGGCCGCCGCGGGCGTCGCCGGCGTCATCAAGACCGTGCTGGCGCTGCACCACGGCGAGCTGCCCCGCACCCTGCACGCCGACCGGCCCTCCGGCCGGGTCGACTGGACCTCCGGCGCCGTACGCCTGCTGACCGAGACCCGGCCGTGGCAGCGCGAGGAGGGCCGCCCCCGGCGAGCGGGCGTCTCCTCCTTCGGCTTCAGCGGAACCAACGCCCACGTCATCCTGGAAGAGGCTCCGCCCGCCCCCGAGCCGGCTCCGCCCGCCGCGAGGCGGCCGGTCACCCACCGGACGACCGCCTGGCCGCTGTCCGCGCGCACCCCGGAGGCGCTGCGCGCACAGGCGGAGAACCTGCTCGACCACGCCCTGCGGCACCCCGGGCTGTCCGCCGCCGACCTCGGCCACTCCCTGGCCACCACCCGCCCCGTCTTCGCACACCGCGCCGTGCTCCTCGGCACCGCACGCGACGACCTCCTCGCCGGCCTGACCGGGCTCGCCTCCGGCGCCACCCCGCCCGACGGCACCGCGAGCGCCGCCCGCGACGGGCGCACCGCCTTCCTCTTCACCGGCCAGGGCGCCCAACGCCCCGGCATGGGCGGCGACCTGTACGCCGCCTTCCCGGCCTACGCCGACGCCTTCGACGAGGTCTGCGCCCACTTCGGCGCCGACGTCCTCGGCACCCCGCTGCGCGAAGCCGTCCTCGGCGACGCCGGAGAGCTGCTGGACCGCACCGGGTACGCGCAGCCGGCCCTGTTCGCCCTCGAAGTCGCCCTGTACCGACTCGTCCGCAGCCTCGGCGTCACCCCCGACCACCTGTTCGGCCACTCCATCGGCTCCCTGGCCGCCGCGCACGCCGCCGGAGTCCTCTCCCTCACCGACGCCTGCACCCTGGTCGCGGCCCGCGGCCGGCTGATGGACGCCCTCCCCGCCGGCGGTGCCATGGTCGCCCTCCAGGCCACCGAGGACGAGGTCCTGCCCCTGCTGGACGGCCGGCAGCACCAGGTGGGCCTGGCCGCGGTCAACGGCCCCCGCTCCGTGGTGATCTCCGGCGAGGAGACCGCCGTGGCGGAGGTCGCCGCCCGCATCGAGGAACGGGGCCGACGCACCAAACGGCTGCGCGTCAGCCACGCCTTCCACTCGCCGCTGATGGAGCCCATGCTCCGGGAGTTCCGCGAGGTCGCCGCCACACTGGAGTACCACGAGCCGCTCGTGCCCGTGATCTCCGACGTCACCGGCCGGCCGGCCGCTCCCGGCGAACTCGCCTCGCCCGACCACTGGGTCCGGCACGTGCGCCGGGCCGTCCGCTTCCACGACGGCGTACGCGCCCTCCACGACGCCGGGGTCCGCCGCTACCTGGAGATGGGCCCCGACGGCACTCTGACCGCGCTGGTCGCCGACGCCGTCACCGACCCGGCCGGCACCGCCGCCCTCGCCCTGCTGCGCCCCGGCCGGGACGAGACGGACAGCCTGCTCGCCGGACTCGCGCGCGCCCACGCCCACGGCGCCGACGTCGACTGGAGCGCCGCCACCGCCGGCTCCGGCCGGACCGTCGACCTGCCCACCTACGCCTTCCAACGCGAGCGCTACTGGCCCGCCACGGGCGGCCGGAACGCGGGAGACCTGGCCGCGGCGGGCCTCGCCGACGCCGGACACCCGCTGCTCGGCGCCCGCGTCGACCTCGCCGACGCCGACGGCCACGTCTTCACCAGCCGCCTCTCCACGACCGACCAGCCGTGGCTCGCCGACCACGCCGTCGGCGGCAACGTCATCCTGCCCGGCACCGCCCACCTCGACCTGGCGCTGCTCGCCGCGGACCGCGTGGGCTGCGACCGGGTGACCGAACTGACCCTGGTCGAACCGCTGGTGCTGACCGCCGGGCAGGCCGTCACCCTGCAGCTGCGCGTCGGCGCCCCCGATCCGGACGGCAACCGCCCGCTCGGCGTGCACTCCCGGCCCGTCGACGCCACCCCCGAGCGGCCCTGGACCCTGCACGCCGACGGCATCCTCGCCCCCGGCGCCCTCCCGGAGCCCGACGGCGCCCCGCTCGCCGCCTGGCCGCCCGCGGACGCCGAGGAACTGCCCGTCGACGACACCTACGACCGCCTCGCCGCCGCGGGATTCGACTACGGGCCCGTGTTCCGGGGGCTGCGCGCCGCCTGGCGGCTCGACGGCGACGTGTACGCCGAGCTCGCCCTGCCCGAGCAGGCGCACACCGACGCCCCCCACTACGGTCTGCACCCCGCGCTGCTCGACGCGGCCCTGCACGCCACCGCCTTCCTGCCGCTGGACGACTCCGCGGCCGGCCGGCTGCCGTTCTCCTGGCGGGACGTGAGCCTGCACGCCACCGGCGCCACCGCGGTACGCGTCCGGCTCGCCGTGCGCGGAGAGGACACCGTCGCCCTCGACGTGGCCGACACCACCGGACGGCCCGTCGCCTCCATCGGCTCCCTCACCCTGCGCGAGATCGACCCCGAACGGCTGCGCGCACGCCCCGACCGGGGCGCCGGCGACCTGTTCCGCGTCGACTGGCAGCCACGGCCCGCCACCGGCGCCCGAACGGCCCCGGACCGGCTCACCGTCCTCGGCGACGCCGCGGGCCGGGAGTTCGCCGCCCTGCTCACCGCCGCCGGAGTCGCCGCCGACGTCACCGAGGCCGCCGACCTCACCGCCCTGGCGGCCGCCGACGGCGCGCCCGGCACCGTACTCGCCGTCCTGCCCCACGACGACGGCCCGCTGGACCGGGCGGGGCACACGGCGGCACAGCACGCCCTCGCCCTCGTACGGCGGTTGCAGGCCGAGCGACGGCTGGACGCGACCCGGCTGGTGCTGGTGACCCGTGAGGCGCTCATGCCGGACGGACCCGCCGGCCCCGGCGTACGCCACCCGGCCGCCGCGGCGGCCTGGGGCCTGGTCCGCTCCGCCCAGTCCGAGCACCCCGGCCGGTTCGTCCTCGTCGACACCGACACCGCGGCCGCCTCACTGGCCGCCCTGCCCGCCGCGCTCGGCCACGCCGACCCCCAACTCGCGCTCCGTGAGGGCTCCGTCCACCTCCCGCGCATCGCCCGCACCGACCCGGCCGACGCCCTGCACCCCCCGCACACCGGAACCGGTACGGCCTGGCGGCTGGACATGGTCCGCAAGGGCACCCTGGACGGCCTCGAACTCGTCGCCGCGCCGGACGCCGAACGCGCCCTCGCCGACGGCGAGATACGGATCGCCGTCCGCGCCGCCGGAGTCAACTTCCGTGACGTGCTCAACGCCCTCGGCATGTACCCCGGCCCGGCCCGCGACTTCGGCCTGGAAGGGGCCGGAGTGATCACCGAGGTCGGCGCCGGGGTGACCGGCCTCGCCGTCGGCGACCGCGTCATGGGCATGTTCCCCGCCGCCTACGGGCCCGTGGCGGTGGCCGACGCCCGCACCGTCGCCCGGGTCCCGGACGGCTGGACGTTCGCCCAGGCGGCGACCGTGCCCATCGTCTTCCTCACCGCCTACTACGCCCTCGTCGACCTCGGTGGCGTGCGCGCGGGCCACACCGTCCTCGTGCACGCGGCCGCCGGCGGCGTCGGCATGGCCGCCACCCAGCTCGCCCGTCACCTCGGCGCCGAGGTGTACGCCACCGCGAGCCCCGGAAAATGGGACGCCCTGCGCGCCGCCGGACTGGACGACCCGCACATCGCCTCCTCCCGGGACCTGACCTTCGAGGCCGCCTTCCGCGCCGCGACCGGCGACCGCGGCGTCGACCTCGTCCTGGACTCCCTGGCAGGCGAGTTCGTCGACGCCTCCCTGCGGCTGCTGACCCCCGGCGGAACCTTCCTGGAGATGGGCAAGACGGACGTCCGCGATCCCGACGAGGTCGCCGCCCGCCATCCCGGCGTCCACTACCGGGCGTTCGACCTCATCGAGGCCGGACCCGACCGCATCGGCGAGATGCTCACCGCACTCGTCGACCTGTTCGAGACCGGGGTGCTGACCCCGCTGCCCGTCACCCCCTGGGACGTACGCCGCGCGCCGCAGGCCTTCCGGCACATGTCACAGGCCCGCCACATCGGCAAGGTCGTCCTCACCGTCCCCGCACCGCTCGACCCGAACGGCACGGTCCTCGTCACCGGCGGCACGGGCGGCCTGGGAGCCCTGCTCGCCCGCCACCTCGTCACCGAGCACGGCGTACGACACCTGCTGCTCGCCTCACGCCGCGGACCCGACGCCCCCGAGGCCGCACCCCTCGTCACCGAACTGGAGGAGCTGGGCGCCGAGGTGCGCGTCCGGGCCGCGGACGTCGCCGACCGCGACCAGGTCCGCGCACTCCTCGCCTCCGTACCCGACGGGCATCCGCTGACCGCCGTCGTCCACGCCGCCGGCGTCCTCGACGACACGGTCGTGGACCACCTCACCCCCGAGCGCCTGGCCGCCGTACTGCGCCCCAAGCTGGACGCCGCCGCCCACCTCCACGACCTCACCCGCCCCCTCGACCTGGCCGCGTTCGTCCTGTTCTCCTCGGTCGCCGGCACCCTGGGCGCCCCCGGCCAGGCCAACTACGCCGCGGCCAACGCCTTCCTCGACGCCCTCGCCGAGCACCGGCACGCCCTGGGTCTGCCCGCGCTGTCCCTGCCCTGGGGACCCTGGTCCCAGGCCACCGGCATGACCGCCGGCCTCGGTGACGCCGACCTGCGCCGCATGGAACGCGCCGGACTGCCGGCCCTCATCCCCAAGGAGGGACTGGCCCTCTTCACCGAGGCCCTGGACCAGCCGGCGGCGGTCCGTCTGCCGATGGCGGTGGACACGACCCGGCTCGGCGCCGAGGGCCCGGTACCGCCCCTGCTGGCCGGCCTGGCCCGCACCCGCCGCGCCGTCGCCGAGCGCACCCTCGCCGGCCGGCCCGGTGACAGCGGGGACCTCGTCGCCGAACTGACCGGGCTCGGCGCGGCCGACCGGCACCGCAGGCTGGCCGAGGAGGTCTGCCGCCAGGTGGCCGCCGTCCTGGGACACGCCTCCGCCGCCCGCGTCGACCCGGACCAGTCCTTCAAGGAACTCGGCTTCGACTCGCTCACCGCCGTCGAACTGCGCAACCGGATGAACGCCGCCACCGGAGTCCTGCTGCCCGCCACCCTGGTCTTCGACTACCCCACCCCCGCCGCGCTCGCCGACCATCTCGGCCGGGAGCACTTCGCGGCCGGAACGGACGACGGCCCGGCCGCACCGGGCACCGCGACCCCTGGTCCGGGTGAACCCGACGAGGCGGCCATCCGCAGGCTGCTCTCGTCCATCCCGATCACCAGGTTCCGCGAGTCGGGGCTGCTCGACGCGCTGATGGACCTCGCGTCGGCCCCCGCCTCCGCCGTCCGCCCCGGTCAGGAGCCGTCGGCCACGGCCGAGGGCACCGAGGCGGACGTCGACGCCATGGACGTGGACGACCTCGTCCGGATGGCCCTGGGCGCCGACGACTGAGCGACCGCCCCCGTCCGATCCCCGCCGGCCCGTCCGGCCCCCTGTCTGCCTCGAAGCGCGAAGTGTGGAGCTGAGCATGTCCTCCGAAAAAGTCGTCGAAGCCCTCCGTGCCTCGCTCCGGGAGAACGAACGGCTGCGCAAGCACAACCAGCGGTTGCAGGAGGCGATGACCGAGCCGGTCGCCATCGTCGCCATGGCCTGCCGCTGGCCGGGCGGAGCCGACACCCCCGAGGACTTCTGGCGCCTGCTCGCGGACGGCACCGACGCCATGACGGGCTTCCCCACCGACCGCGGCTGGGACCTCGACGCCCTGTTCGGACAGGAGACGACCGGTCGCGGCAGCGCGGCCGTCCAGGGCGGCTTCGTCCACGGC
This sequence comes from Streptomyces sp. NPDC005811, assembly GCF_040630405.1. Taxonomy (NCBI): domain Bacteria; kingdom Bacillati; phylum Actinomycetota; class Actinomycetes; order Kitasatosporales; family Streptomycetaceae; genus Streptomyces; species Streptomyces sp. NPDC005811. Next base: position 9,371 of record NZ_JBEXXK010000098.1, on the reverse strand, counting down.
GCCGACCGCTTCGACGCCGACTTCTTCGGCATCTCACCCCGCGAGGCCCTCGCCATGGACCCGCAGCAGCGACTGCTGCTCGAGGTCGCCTGGGAGACCGTGGAACGCGCGGGCATCGCCCCCGCCGCCCTGCGCGGCAGCAGCACCGGCGTCTTCGTCGGCTGCAGCAACCAGGAGTACGGCTCCGTGCTGCGCGACGTCCCCGACGGCGTCGAGGGCCACATCCTCACCGGCAACACCGGCAGCGTCGTCTCCGGGCGGGTCGCCTACACCCTGGGCCTGGAGGGCCCGGCCATCACTGTCGACACGGCCTGCTCCTCCTCCCTGGTCGCCCTGCACCTGGCCGCCCACGCCCTGCGGGCCGGCGAGTGTTCCCTGGCGCTGGCGGGCGGCGTCGCCGTGATGTCCACTCCGGGCGCCTTCGTCGAGTTCAGCCGCCAGGGCGGCATGGCCACCGACGGCCGCTGCAAGCCCTTCGCCGACGCGGCGGACGGCACCGGGTGGGGCGAGGGTGCGGGTCTGCTGCTGCTGGAGCGGCTGTCGGACGCGCGGCGCAACGGGCACCGGGTGCTGGCCGTGATCCGCGGCAGCGCCGTCAACCAGGACGGCGCCTCCAACGGTCTGACGGCGCCGAACGGTCCCTCGCAGCAGCGGGTGATCCGGGCGGCGCTGGCGAGCGCGGGCCTGTCGGCCGCCGACGTGGACGCGGTGGAGGCCCACGGTACCGGTACCACCCTCGGTGACCCGATCGAGGCCCAGGCGCTGCTCGCCACCTACGGCCAGAACCGTGAACGACCGCTGTGGCTGGGATCGGTGAAGTCGAACATCGGGCACACCCAGGCCGCCGCCGGGGTGGCGGGCGTCATGAAGATGGTGCTGGCGATGCAGCACGGCCTGCTGCCGAGCACCCTGCACGTCGACGCGCCGTCCACGCACGTCGACTGGTCGGCGGGCGACGTCAGCCTCTTGGACGAACCGCGCGACTGGCCCCACGCCGAGGACCGCCCGCGCCGGGCCGGCGTGTCGTCCTTCGGGATCTCCGGCACCAACGCGCATGTGGTGCTGGAGGAGGCCGGGCCGGTCGAGGAGCCCACACGGTCCGGTCAGGGTGCCGGTGGCGGGGTGTTGGTGTGGCCCGTGTCCGGGCGGGGGGAGGGGGCGCTGCGGGCGCAGGCGGCGCGGCTGCTGGATCGTGGGGACGGTTCCGCCGTCGATGTGGGGTGGTCGCTGGCGGTGACGCGGTCGGTGTTCGAGGACCGTGCGGTGGTCGTGGGCTCGGATACGGAGGATCTGCGGGCGGGGCTGGCCGCGTTGGCGTCGGGTGAGGCGGATGCGCGGGTGGTGCGGGGTACGGCGCTGCGGGGGCGTACCGCGTTCCTGTTCGCGGGGCAGGGTTCCCAGCGCCTGGGTATGGGGCGGGAGTTGTACGAGACGTATGCCGTGTTCGCGGAGGCGTTCGACGCGGTGGACGCCGAACTGCCCTTCAGTCTGCGGGAGATTGTCTTCGGTGAGGACGCGGAGCGTCTCAATCGGACGGAGTTCGCGCAGCCCGCCCTGTTCGCCCTCGAAGTGGCGCTGTTCCGGCTGCTGGAGTCGTGGGGTGTACGTCCGGACGTGCTCGCCGGGCATTCGATCGGTGAGATCGCGGCCGCGCATGTGGCGGGGGTGTGGTCTCTGGCCGACGCGTGCCGTCTCGTCGTGGCGCGCGGTCGGCTGATGCAGGCCCTGCCCGAGGGCGGGGCGATGATCGCCGTACAGGCGTCCGAGGAGGAGGTCCTCCCGCTCCTGAACGACGCGGTGGGCCTCGCCGCGGTCAACGGCCCGCGTTCCGTGGTGATCGCCGGTGACGGAGGCGCGGTGGAGGAGATGGCCGCCTCCTTCCGGGCCGAGGGCCGCAAGACGACCGCCCTGCGGGTGAGCCACGCCTTCCACTCCCCGCTGATGGAACCGATGCTGGCCGAGTTCCGCACGGTGGCCGAAGCGCTGTCGTACGGGCGTCCGACCCTGCCCGTCGTCTCCACGGTCACCGGAGAGGCCGCGAGCGCCGAGGAACTGATGTCCCCGGAGCACTGGGTCCAGCACGTCCGCCGCACCGTCCGGTACGCCGACGCCCTCCACACCCTCGCCGACCAGAACGTCACCCGCATCGTCGAACTTGGCCCGGACGGCACCCTCTCCGCCCTCGCCCTGGCGCTGCTGCCCTCCGCGACCGAGGAACCGGAGGGAGCGGCGCCACAGCACATGGTGGTGCCCGCGCTGCGCAAGGACGGGCCGGAGCCGGCCGGCCTGCTCGCCGCGGTCGGCACCCTCCACGCGCACGGACACAGCCCGGACTGGTCCGCCCTGTTCCCCGCGGCGCGCCCTGCCGAGCTGCCCACCTACGCGTTCCAGCGCACCCGGTACTGGCCGGCCGAGGCCCCCTCCGAGCAGGAGGGCGGACCGGCGCAGCCCGTCGACTCCGCGTTCTGGGCCGCCGTCCGCAAGGGTGACGTGCGCGACCTCGCCGAGCGGCTGGCGCTCGACCCGGACGTCCTGGCACCCGTACTCCCCGCCCTCACGTCCTGGCACCACGACAGCATGCGGCGCGCCGCCGCCGAGTCCTGGCAGCACCGGGAGACCTGGACACCCCTGCCGTCGCGCACGGCTGCCCCGACCGGTGCCTGGCTGGTGCCCTTCTGCGCCGACGACCCGGACGCCGCCGCGACGGCCGAGGCCCTGGCCGAGGCGTTCACCGCCGCCGGAGCGGACGCGAGCCCCTTCGCCGTGGCCGCCGACGCGGACCACACCCGGATCGCGGAGACGCTCACCGAGGCCGCGGCACACCGCGGCGGACCGCTCCAGCTGCTGTCGGTGCTCGCCCTCACCGAAACACCCCACCGCGTCCACACCGAGGTACCGCTGGGACTGCACCTCAACACCCTCCTGGTACAGGCACTGGCCGCGAGCGGTACCAACGCACGGCTGTGGGCCGCCACCCGGTCCGCGGTGTCCGTCGGCGCCACCGACCGGCTGACCCGGCCGGTGCAGGCCACCACCTGGGGTCTGGGCCGGACCGCGGCCGTCGAGCACTCGGACCTGTGGGCCGGCCTCGTCGACCTGCCGCAGCGACCGGACGGACGGGCCCTCGCCCGGCTCGTCGCGTCCGTCGCGCAGCCGGGCGACGACAACGAGCTCGCGGTACGCGACTCGGCGGTCTTCACCCGCAGGCTGACGCGCGTCACCCGGGACGGCGACGAGACCCGTCCCGCACCGCGGTTCACCGGAACCACGCTCATCACCGGCGGCACCGGAATCATCGGCGCCCACGTGGCACGCCACCTGGCCCGTGAGGGCGCCGAGCATCTCCTGCTCGTCGGTCGCCGCGGCCCGGAGGCACCCGGTGCCGACGAACTGCGGCAGGAACTGGAGCAGTCAGGCACCCGGGTCACGATCGCCGCCTGCGACCCCGCCGACCGGGCCGCGCTGCACGATCTGCTCGCCACCGTCCCGGCCGACCGGCCGCTGACCGCGGTGCTGCACATCGCGGGCGTCCTCGACGACGCACCGCTCACCGCGATGGACCCCGAGCGTTACGCCACCGTCCTGCGCGCCAAGCTGCGCGCGGCGGCCAACCTCGACGAGGCCACCCGGAACCTCGACACCCCCCTCACCGCCTTCGTGCTCTTCTCCTCCATCGCCGGTGCGCTCGGCTCGGCGGGACAGGCCGGGTACGCGGCCGGCAACGCCTACCTCGACGCCCTGGCCCGACAGCGCCGCGCCGCAGGACTCGCGGCCACCTCCGTCGCCTGGGGCCCCTGGGCGGGCGGCGGCATGGCCGACGACCCCGCCGTACTGACCCGGTTGCGGCGCGGCGGCCTCACCCCCATGGACGTCGAACCCGCGCTCACCGCCCTCGGCAGCCTCCTCGCCCACGACGACACCTGGGCGCTGGTCTCCGACATCGACTGGGCCAGGATCGCCGCCGGACGGCGGGGACTGCCGGGCGGCGCGCTGCTGAGCCGTATCCCGGAGGCCGCCCGGGCCATGGCGGCCGCCCAGGACGCCACCACCGGACCCGGCGGCGGCCTGCGCGCGGAACTCGCCCCGCTGGGAGCCGCCGAGCGCCGCAGGCTGCTGCTGAAGCTGGTGCGGCGCAGCGCGGCCACCGCCCTCGGCCATCCCACCGAGGAGAGCATCCAGCCGGCCCGTGCCTTCCAGGACTGCGGCTTCGACTCGCTCACGGCCGTCGAACTGCGCAACCTCCTGGCCACCACCACCGGGCTCACCCTGCCGACGACCCTGGCCTTCGACCACCCGACGCCCCTCGCCCTCGCCGAGCACCTGATGAGCGCGCTCGACGACGGCACCCTGCCGTCCGCCCACGACACGCCCGGCGCGGCCCCGGTCCCGGCGGGCGCCGACGGCGGCGACGACGAGCCGATCGCGATCGTCGCCATGGCCTGCCGACTCCCCGGCCGCATCACCTCCCCCGAGGACCTGTGGGACCTCCTGGTACGGGGCGGTGACGCCATCGGCTCCTTCCCGGCCGACCGAGGCTGGGACCTCGACGCGCTGTACGACCCCGACGCGCGGCGTCCCGGCACCAGTTACGTCAACGAGGGCGGCTTCCTGTCCGACGCCGCCGCCTTCGACGCCGCCTTCTTCGGCATCTCGCCCCGCGAGGCGGTCGCGATCGACCCCCAGCAGCGCCTGCTCCTCGAAGTCTCCTGGGAGACCGTCGAGCGGGCCGGCCTCGACCCGCGCTCGCTGCGCGGCAGCCGCACCGGCCTGTTCGTCGGCTGCGGCCACCAGGGCTACGGCGCGACGCTCACCGAGGTCCCGGACGACGTACGCGGCCATCTGCTCACCGGCAGCGCGGCGAGCCTGGCCTCGGGCCGCGTCTCGTACGCGCTCGGTCTGGAGGGACCCGCCGTCACCCTGGACACCGCCTGTTCCTCCTCCCTGGTCGCCCTGCATCTGGCGGTGCAGGCGCTGCGCGGCGGCGAGTGCGATCTGGCGCTGGCCGGTGGCGTCACGGTCATGTCCACGCCGGGGGCCTTCGTGGAGTTCTCGCGGCAGCGGGGGCTCGCCGGGGACGGGCGGTGCAAGGCGTTCGCGGAGGCCGCCGACGGCACCGGCTGGTCCGAGGGTGTGGGCATGCTGCTGGTGGAGCGGTTGTCGGACGCGCGGCGCAACGGGCATCGGGTGCTGGCGGTGGTGCGGGGCAGCGCGGTCAACCAGGACGGTGCGTCCAACGGTCTCACCGCCCCCAACGGCCCCTCGCAGCAGCGGGTGATCCGGGCCGCGCTGGCGGGCACCGGGCTCACGCCGGCCGACGTCGACGCCGTCGAGGCCCATGGCACGGGTACCACGCTGGGTGATCCGATCGAGGCGCAGGCGCTGATCGCGACGTACGGCCAGCATCGTGAGCGGCCGTTGTGGCTGGGGTCGGTGAAGTCGAACATCGGGCACACGCAGGCCGCCGCCGGTGTCGCCGGTGTGATCAAGATGGTGCTGGCGATGCGGCACGGTGTGCTGCCGCGGACGCTGCATGTGGACGCCCCGTCGTCGCATGTGGACTGGTCGGCGGGTGCGGTCGAGCTGCTGACGCAGGAGCGGGAGTGGATCGGCGAGGAGGGCCGGCCGCGGCGCGCCGCCGTGTCCGCCTTCGGGCTCAGCGGCACCAACGCCCATGTCGTCCTGGAGGAACCCCTCCCCGCCGACGCCCCGGAACCCCCGCCCGCCCCTCGCCCCCCATCCGCCACCGTGCCCTGGCTGCTCTCCGGCCGCAGCGACGAAGCGCTGCGCGCCCAGGCCGCCCGGCTGGCCGAACACCTCGACTCCCGCCCCGAACTGACCCCCGCCGCGGTCGCGCACGCACTCGCCACGTCCCGCACCGCCTTCGAGCACCGCGCCACCGTGGTCGGAGAGGACCGCGACGACCTCCTCACCGCCCTGAAGGCCGTCGGCCGGGGCGAACCCTCGTCCGCCGCGATCGCGGGCACCGCCGACTCCGAGGGAGGCCTCGCCTTCCTCTTCGCGGGGCAGGGCTCGCAGCGGCTCGGCATGGGCCGGGAACTGTACGACACGTTCGGGGCGTTCGCGGAGGCCTTCGACTCCGTCTGCGCCCACCTGGACGACGAACTCGGACGGCCGCTCAGGGAGATCGTCTTCGGCGACGACGAAGAAGTCCTGAACCGCACCGAGTTCACCCAGCCTGCCCTCTTCGCCTTCGAGGTCGCGCTGTTCCGCCTGCTCGAATCGTGCGGTGTCCGCCCCGACGTGCTCGCCGGGCACTCCATCGGCGAACTGGCGGCGGCCCATGTCGCCGGAGTGTGGTCCCTGGACGACGCCTGCCGCCTCGTCGCGGCCCGCGGCCGGCTCATGCAGGCACTTCCCGAGGGCGGCGCCATGATCGCGCTGGAGGCCACCGAGGACGAGGTCCTGCCCCTGCTGGACGGGCGGGAGACCGAGGCCGGCATCGCCGCCGTCAACGGACCCCGGTCCGTCGTCGTCTCCGGCGCGGAGGACTGTGTGTCCCGGATCGCCGGACACTTCCGGGACCTCGGCCGCAGGACCAGCGCGTTGCGGGTCAGCCACGCCTTCCACTCGCCGCTGATGGAGCCCATGCTGGGGGACTTCCTGCGCGTCGCGGAAAGTCTCACCTACCACCGTCCGCAGATCCCGATCGTCTCCGAGGTCACCGGCACGCTGGCCGACCCCGGCGAACTCTGCGCGGCCGGCTACTGGGCGGCCCACGTCCGGCAGCCCGTACGCTTCGCCGACGACGTACGCCGTCTGCGCGAGCAGGGTGTCACCCGCTACCTCGAACTCGGCGCCGACGGCACCCTCACCGCCCTCGCCCGCACCTGCCTCTCCGACGACCGGGCCGCAGGTCCCGGCCCGCTCCTGGTACCCGCGCTGCGCAAGGACCGCCCCGAAGTCCCCGGTCTGTACGGCGCCCTGGCCCGGCTGTACGCGCAGGGCGTCGACGTCGACTGGACCCCGGCGCTCGGGACCGCCCCGGCCACCCGCGCGGTGGACCTGCCGACCTACGCCTTCCAGCACGAACGCTACTGGCTCGACCACGGCACCCCCGCCGCGCGCACGGCCGAGACGCCCGCCCGGACCGCGGCGGACACCGTCGACGACCGCTTCTGGGAAGCCGTCGAGTGCGAGGACGTCGACGCCCTGACACGGACCCTGGGACTGCCGGCCGAGGAGATCGGCGCGGTCGTCCCGGCGCTGGCCTCCTGGCGCAGGCGACAGCAGCAGGAGACCGCCGTCGAAGCGCTCGCCTACGAGGTGGTGTGGAAGCCCGCCGCCATCGAGCCGGCCGGCGTCCCGGCCGCCACCGACGCCCGCTGGCTGTTCCTCCTCCCCGACGCCCACGACGCCCGCGACGCCCACGACGGCGACGCGCCGGAGGTCACCACCCTCGCCACGGCTCTCGGAGGGCCCGACCGGGTCACGATCGTCCCCACTCCCGCCCGCACCGAACGCGCCGCACTCGCCGACCGACTGCGGGACGCCACGGAGGGCCGCCCCGTGGAGGGCGTACTGGTCTTCGCCCAGTTCGCCGGAACCGACGCCGACGGCCTGCCGCTCGGCCCCTCCGTGGTCGCCGGCCTGCTTCAGGCGTTGGGTGATGTGGGTGTGGGTGGTCGGGTGTGGGTGGTGACGTGTGGTGGTGTGTCGGTGGGTCGTTCGGACGGTCCGGTGGATCCGGTGCAGGGTGCGGTGTGGGGTGTGGGCCGGGTGGCGGCTCTGGAGTACCCGGATCGCTGGGGTGGTCTGATCGACCTGCCGGAGGTCCTCGACCGCCGCGCCGTCACCCGCCTGATGGGTGTGCTGTTCGGCGGAGGCACGGAGGACCAGGTGGCCCTTCGGCCCTCCGGCGTCCTCGGTCGTCGGTTGGAGCGGGTCCGTGCCGTTGGTGGGGATGAGGGTTGGCGTCCGCGGGGGACGGTGTTGATCACGGGTGGTACGGGTGTGTTGGGTGCGCGGGTGGCGCGGTGGGTGGCGGTGGAGGGTGCGGGGCATGTGGTGCTGACGAGTCGTCGGGGGTTGGGGGCTCCGGGTGCGGTGGAGTTGCGGGATGAGTTGGTGGGGTTGGGGGTGCGGGTGTCGGTCGTGGAGTGTGATGCGGCTGATCGTGCAGCGTTGGCGGGGGTGTTGGCGGAGTATCCGGTCGATGCGGTGGTGCATACGGCGGGTGTGCTGGACGACGGTGTGATCGATGCGTTGACGCCGGAGCGGTTCGCGACGGTGTTGCGGGCGAAGGCGCTGGGTGCGTTGCATCTGGACGAGCTCACCCGTGACCGCGACCTGGACGCCTTCGTCCTCTTCTCGTCGATCTCCGGCACCCTCGGCACCACCGGTCAGGGCAACTACGCCTCCGCCAACGCCTTCCTCGACACGCTCGCCCAGCGGCGCCGGGCGGCCGGGCTGCCCGCCACCTCGATCGTGTGGGGTCCCTGGGCCGACGGCGGCATGGCCGACGAAGAGGTCGTCCACTGGCGCATGCACCGCGGCGGCATCCTGCCGCTCCAGCCCGCTCTCGGCGTACTGGCCCTGCACCGCGCCGTCGCCGAGCCCAGGCCCGTCGTCATGGTCGCGGACATCCACTGGTCCGAGTTCGCGCCCTTCTTCACCATCACACGCCCCAGCCCGCTGATCGAGTCGCTTCCGGAGGCGCACGCGGCCGTCGAGAGCGCCGGCGCCGCCTCCGAACGCTTCGGCCGCGGAGACGGCTCCGTACTGCGGGACCAGCTCATCGGGCTCACCCCCGCCGAGCAGGAACGCGTGCTCCTGGAAGTCGTCCGCTTCTGCGCGGCCGGCGTCCTCGGCTATGCGGGCGCGGCCGCCGTGCCGGCCGAGCGTGCCTTCCGTGACCTGGGCGTCGACTCCCTCACCGCGGTCGAACTCCGTGGCACCCTCGCCATGGCGACCGGTATCCCCCTGGCGGCCACGCTGGTGTTCGACTATCCGACGCCGGTACTGCTCACGCGCCACCTGCGGGAGCAGCTGTTGGGCGATGCGGCTGAGGGGGAGGCCGTTGCGCCGGCTCCGGCGGCCGTGGTCGTGGGTGACGATCCGGTGGTGATCGTCGGGATGGCGTGCCGGTTCCCGGGTGGGGTGCGGGATCCGGAGGGTCTGTGGCGGCTGCTGTCCGAGGGCGCTGACGCGGTGGGCCCGTTCCCGGCCGACCGAGGCTGGGATCTCACCGCCCTGTACGACCCCGACGCCGATCGCAAGGGCACGAGCTATGTGGACGTCGGTGCCTTCCTGGACGGCGTGGGTGGTTTTGACGCGGGGTTCTTCGGGATGAGTCCGCGGGAGGCGTTGGCGACGGATCCGCAGCAGCGGTTGTTGCTGGAGTCGTCGTGGGA
>NZ_JBEXXK010000097.1:0-21723 GCF_040630405.1 Streptomyces sp. NPDC005811 | reverse complement strand
GGCGGGGTAGTGCTTCATCCCCACAGGGGACTCCGTTCTCCTGGACCATCAAGATCCAAGTGTCTCCGGTGTCCAAGATCCGGGGTCAAGGCCCCACTTTGAGGTCGGCTCCTCGTCGTGAGGTGCCGTCGGGCAGCATGGGAAGATGGACTTCGCTCAGCCTTTGCCTCGCGAGCTGAAAGCCGTTGATTCGGCCTCGCTGTCCGGGCTGGAGGAACGGGCATGTGACCTCGGCCTGAGCCAGCGCCTGGACCCCGCTTGGGTACGAGCGAACGCGGCGCACGATGGCACCCACTACTTGTGGCCGGCCCTGTGGCACAGCCTGTCCCACCGCCCGGACGTTCCACGTCAGTTGCGGTGCGAGCTATTGATCACTCTATGTGCGGGCGGCCGCGTGAGGAGTCTGCTGGATGTGCTTCCCGACGACTTCGCCGCGCTGCCACGGGTGACCTCACGCGAAGTAGGCATGCAGGTCAGCCTGCTCTTTGACCGTGCTCTTTCGGTCCGGGAATGGCTACTGCGTCAGGGCGCGGGCTCGGATGACCGGCTGTGACCATCGTCGCCAGCAGACGCGTGCGCATCCCAGGGTGAGGAGGCTTCATGGATGTCGTCGCGGATCTCCCAGCGGATCCGCAGGCGGCGCAACCAGCGCAGGTGGGCGAAGGCGCGCTCGACGACCCAGCGCCGGGTTCCGAGTCCGCAGCTGTGTTCGGTGCCGCGTCGCGCGATCAGTGGCTTCACGCCGAGCGCGCGGACGAGGCGGCGGTACTTGTCGTGGCCGTAGCCGCGGTCACCGAGCACGACGTCGGGGCGGCGCCGGGGCCGGCCACGCTTGCCCCGCACGGGCGGCACTGCCTGGAGCAGTGGAATGAGCCGGCTGACATCGTTGCGGTTGCCGCCGGTCAGGGAGACAGCGAGCGGGATACCGGTGGCATCGGTGATCAAGTGGTACTTACTGCCCGTCCTGCCCCGGTCGACAGGTCTTCGCCCCGTCTTGGGGCCCCTTTTCACGCCCGGATGTGGGAGCCACCGACCGTCGCCCGGGAGAAGTCCAGGGCATCCGCGCTGCGAACCTTGGCCAAGAGCGCGTCGAGGAGCCGGGGCCACACATCGGCCTCAGTCCACTCGGCCAGCCGCCGCCAGCACGTCATACCCGAACCGAAGCCGAGCTCCTGCGGCAGGTGTTCCCAGGCAATCCCCGTATGCAGGACGAACGGGATGCCCTGGAACACCAGTCGGTCCGGATACCGCTTCCGTCCCGGATGCCGGGCCCGACGCTCAACTCTAGGCAGCAGCGGCCCGATCAGCGCCCACAACTCGTCCTCGACTTCCCACGGCTTCGGCCGTGGCAAACCGGATCTCGTTCGAGCGGCAGCGGATGATCATCCGGACGGAGGTTCGGGTGCGGCCGCGGGCATGAAAGAACGGACCCCTTGGCAGTGACGCGGTGACGACACCCCGCACGACCAAGGAAGCCCGCCGCCTGATCAGTCGAGCAGTATGTGTGCCTTCGTCCACCACGGGCACCCCTGGGCGTGACCGCTACGCCCACAGGTCCGGTTCGATCGCTCCGGGACCGCGGGTACGGTGCTGTCCAAGTGACACGACGGATGCGGAATGGGGGCCGAGGCCCGCTCCGCGACGCCCGTACCGGCCTGGCTGCTCAGACAGGGCGGGCGTCCGCAGGCGCACCCCCACCGCGAGATACCCGACGCCGTGCGTCTACCCCGTCGACAACGGCGTGAAGCGGATGGCCATGCCGGCCGACTTCCCGTACCCGCGGGCGGTCCACGCCTACCTCCGCCGCTGGCGATCCCACGACCACGCGCATGAGCTGCACGAACACCTGCGACGCAGACGGAACGACAACCGGGCCGACACCCCATCACCCCCCCCTCACCGGCAGCACAGCCCACTCCCCCGGCGAGCACCATCACCTGCCCGAACACGATCGTGAGGAACATCCGACGAACGCCGCCACCCAACGCTGCACCCGTGGGCGCCGCCCGAGCGGAAGCCGGCCCGGGCCCGGGCCTCGGTATACGGACAGGCCCGGCAACTCCCAGCCCTCGGGCAGCCCGGCCGGAGCAGACACGGCAGGCAGCTCATACTCCCGGCCCCCGATCCAGGCACTGACCCAGCCCGCCGAAGCCGACGACAGGAACAGCCACCCCCACGACAGCCAAGCCGCCCCGCGCTCGTCGCCAAGAAGCAGCCACTCGGCCACCCCGTCACCGCAGGATCAATCAGGCTCTGTCCTCGCGACCAGGCACGCACCGCCCCCACCCCGCTGACACCCACCCGACACCACCACAACACCCACTCACACCGCGATTGGTACGGAGACGCCGGAGAAGGGCGCGGCGTTCGGCCCGTGGTCCGGAGATCTCCACGCCTTCTCCGCTCTACCCCTTCCGTCGCGTTCCAAAGGTCGTGCGGGGGTTGCGCCTCTTGAGCCTCGCCCCCCTCCGGGGGGCGCGGGCAGCCGGGGTCAGGCGCCAGTATCCGTACGGGTTGTGGAAGAAGTCGTCATCCTCGAACCGTTCGCACTCCACACGGTTCATGATCCAGCGCGTGGCGTCCTGCGCGATGCGGAAGCCCTCGCCGTTCTGGACGCCGTGGTCCGGCTGCTCGGTCAGCAGGTAGTACGACGCGATCTCCATGGTGGTCACCCACTCCCCCAGCAGCTCCGGCTCGGGCACCGCGGTGGTTCCGGGGGCCAGCTCCACGTCGGCCTCGCCCAGGAGGTGCATGCCGCAGCTGTAGTAGACCTCCCCGTCGTGGATCACCGGCACGACCCACGCCCGGACGAGGACGCCGACCAGGTCGTCCGCAGTCTCGGCAGCCGCCGCCTCGCTCGCCAGCGCCAGCCACCGCTCCCGACCGCAGGCCACCCCGCTGGACTCGTTCTTCACCGCGCTGGCTCCGTTGGCCAGCAGGGCCGCGGTGACGGCCAGCGCCCGGCGGGACACGTCGAGGCCGGTGGCCTGGGAGACCGGCGGCGACAGGACATAGACGACCGAGTCGTGTGCGTCCACCGCGGCCCAGTCGTCATCGCCGAACTCGTCGACGCCGGTGGCCCGGCGGGAAGCCACCGCGACGTCGAACGCCTCACGCATCCGGGGGTCAGGCTCCCGCTGGAACTCGTCGAGCGTGAAGTCCCCCGCGCCCGCCTCCTCGACCACCCGGCTGATGACATCGGGATCCAGGCCCACACCGACCGCGCACAGCACGTGCCTCGGCGTCACACCGGACGCCGGGACCACGAAGCGCGTGCCATCGATGACGTGTCCTTGCCACACCTTGCTCATCTGCCCAGCATCGCAGATGTGCGTACGACGTTGTGATCTCTGTGGCACCAACAGACATTGCGGTCCGGCCCATTCACACGGTTCCCCTCGTCCCCGGGAAAGCAGGGGCGCGGGGAACGGCCGGTCACGTCCGGCTCCACCTCTGGTTGTCCTGACCGTTGCAGGACCACAGGACGAGCTGCATGCCGTTGGCGTGGTCCGCGTCGTAGGCGTCCAGACAGAGACCGGATGCGACGTCGGCGCTGACGGGCGCTGCGGCGGTGACGAAGTTCAGGATAAAGGCGTCGCGCAGGAGCAGGTAGGGCTCCAGGAGGCGAGAGAAGTCGGCGGGCAGGGGGCGCACCTGGGCGTAGCCGTCCAGGTAGGCGCGGGCGAAGTCTTCGTAGGCGCCGGGTTCGGTGTGGGCGATGCGGTGGACGGAGGACAGGACGGTGGCGATGTCGAGGAGGTAGTGGCCGGTGCCGCAGTCGTCGAAGTCGATGACGCCGACGCCGCCGTCGGGCAGAGCAATCATGTTTTCCCGGTGCAGGTCGCCGTGGATCCTGCCCCGGTCGGTCGGGCCGCCTTCCTCAAGGGCCGGGGTGATCAGCTCGGCGACCTTGCGCAGCGCGGCGGTACCGTCGGCGCCGAGCTGCTCGTGGGCGCCCGGGCCGGTGAGGGCGTGGCCGTGGTGGAGGATCGTCTGCGCGTCCCAGACCGGCCGGTCGAAGTCGGGCAGGTCCACCATGGCCGCGTGCTCGTGCAGGCGGGCCGTGGCGGTGCCCACCTTCTGCGCGACGCCGGACTGCCGATAGGGGGGCGCTGCGGTGCCGGGGAGCCAGTGGAGCAGCGCGAGGGCGGCCGGTTCGTCGTGGTCGGGGACTTCGATGGGGGCCACGTCCCGCAGCACAGCGAGGCCCTGATCACCTGGGCGGCCATCACCCTGATGGCCCACCGTCTGACCCAGCCGACCCGTTCGGCTCTCCAAACGCCCAGTGCCGCAGCCGCCCCCGGATCCACGTCATCACGCCCTCAACCTGCGCCGGTGCCAGCCCCATCTCCCGCTCCGGCAAGCTGATCCAGCCGGGGATACGCTCACACCACCGCGCGACCCCGCCCGCCCACAACTCCTCATCGCGGACGTGCCGCTACCGAAAGTGCCTGGCGCTCGCGGGTCAGCGTACGTCGATGTAGTCGCCTGTGGCCCCGGCCGTCGAAGTGGTCGTGTCGCCGGGGAAGTACCAGCGCCAATAGCCGTCGGCCGTGGCCCTGACCGTGGTCTTCAAAGTGCCGCCGCTGCCGCTGGTCACCGTCTTGACCGTGGTGTACGTGGAGGTGCCCGCCTTGCGGAACTGAAGCTTCGCCTTACGGCCGGAGTAGCCCCCGTACTTGTGGGTCTCCCAGTTGGCGCGGGTCAGCTTGCCAGTCACGGTGAGCGTGGCGTTCTTCCTCACCGGCTCCGGAGAGGCGTTGGCCGTGAGCTTCGCCTGCCGCCGCACCGTGAACGTGGCAGCCTTGTCCGCGCTGAGCCAGTCGCCGTCCTTGCCGTACACATAGGCCTCGATGTACCAGGGGTCGTCTGCCGGGCCGTTGCCGTAGAAGTTGCTTGTGTCCACCGTCCACGAGCCGCTGCACGTCGTGGTCGTGGCGCTGACGGCAGTACAGGTCAGGCCTCGGTCCGACGCCCGGTAAATGTAGGACGGCAGCCTCACATGAAGGTTCATTTCCCTGATGCCGGAGTTGTCCCGGGCCGTGACGCTCACCCTGAAGGTCTTGGGGGCGGTGGGGCCCAGCGCGAGCTCGGCACCGCCGTTGACGACCACGTCGGTGATCGTCGTGTCGCCGTCGGCGTGAGCGGCCGGAACCGCGAGGACCGAGAGGGCCAGGGCGCCGGTCAGCGCGGCAGCCAGAGAACGTATACGCATTCATTGCCTCCACATCGGTTAAGGAACACGTCCACTGTGCCAGGTATCGACCAAGAAATAATCGGTGAAAGTACGTAACCGTATGCGCATTTGGGGCTTCCTGGTCCGTCCGAATGACGCGCGCCCCTCAGCGAGACCCCCGCTCGGGCTCATCCAGCGGCGGACTACGAACAAGGACACCCGAAGCCGAGGACCGAACGTTCCAACACGGTCAGATATCCCGCCCCTGGCAGAACCGCAAACAGGCACTACGGCCGCGGGTCGGTGCCGTACTCGGCGACGGCGGACCGGGGCACCGCTGACCACGATGAGCAAACCGGTCTCGACAAGGATCTCCTCGGCAAGCCGGTCAGTGCGGACAGGGTGAAACACCAGACGTCCACGGCCGCCTTCGCGCGCGGCCCGGATCGCGGTGTCGCACTCTTCCGGCCGGGCCGCCTGCACCATGGCTGGTGAGGGCCCATCAGGATTCGCGAGAGGGCAGATCAGGAAGCCAGCCTCCTCCTCCGCCCTCGATATGACCGCCCGGACAGGGCCGTGGCCGCCAGGCCGAAAGGCACCGGCCTGGCGAGAGGTGGGTCAGTGGCGGCCGCCACGGTGGTGCGAGCCCCAGGACTCCTCGGCGATGACGCGCCCGCGGGCGTTGCTCAGGGTCGCGGTGTCCCGGCCGTTGTTCCACACGTAGGCGCGGCGGCCCTGGTAGACGTCGGTGCGGGTGTCGGAGCCCTGGCCGGTGTGGACGCGGACCGTGGCGCAGCTGGCCAGGCGGTAACCGCCGCAGGCGTAGGTGTGGCCGGACGCGTCCTCCAGCATCCAGCCGTCGAGGTTGACCGCACCGCGGGTGGTGTTGGTCAGCTCCACCCACTCCTTGTTCAGCGAACGATTGGAGCGGTCGCCGCGTCCCGGAGAGTCGTACTGGACGGCCGAGATCTCCACCTTCGCACCGCGGAGCACGGCGCTCGGCCGCAGACGCCGGCAGCGCCGCCACCGAGACCAGGGCGCCGGCTGCCAGCGCGGCGGCGGTCAGACGGCGGGCGGAGAGCGGAGCGGAAAACGGACAAGTGCCCCCTGACGGTGCCGGCACCCTCCCAGCCGTCCACGGCCCTGCGGCCGCCGGTGGAGAGTCAGCGCGGTGTGCGGTGGCAGCCAACCGGCCGCACACACAGCTTCCCCACCATGCAGGGCACTTGAGAAGGAAACATGGACCTTATTACTTTTCGCCCGCATTTCCGCGACCCTCGGTTGCATGGTCCATTTACGTTGCGGATGCACGAAGTTGGCGCCCCGGCAGGCCGGCCGCCCTCGAAGGAGCA
Source organism: Streptomyces sp. NPDC005811 (assembly GCF_040630405.1). Lineage (NCBI taxonomy): Bacteria > Bacillati > Actinomycetota > Actinomycetes > Kitasatosporales > Streptomycetaceae > Streptomyces > Streptomyces sp. NPDC005811. The sequence goes on along the minus strand of NZ_JBEXXK010000097.1, from coordinate 15,195 downwards.
CGGCGACAGCCGGCGTCCCCGGCCCGGTACCGCTTCTCAAGCGGACGGCCCGTCACCCGAAAGTGAGCAACAGGCCCTTCGTCCTCCCCGGGCCATGACGTCACCAGGCCAGCCCCGGTTTCCCTACCGGTGAAGAGGCGTGGGGTGTGGAGGAGGCGCATGGCCGGCGAGGTGAAGGTCCTCGATCTGCTCGAGGCGGTGCAGGCGTACCAGCGGGACGCCGGGCACGGCTGGGCGGCGGACGCGGTGCTGATGCCGGTGAACAGGCGGGTGCTCAACCTCGCCGACCGGGAAGAGCGGGCGGCCCTGTCCGCGTGAAAGGGCAGGCCGGTGCGGTGGGCGGCCCGCCTCGCCCCGCCCGGACACGACCTCCTCCTCTACCACCGCGCCCACCCACGCCAGACGACACCCGCGGACGCAGGACCGGGTCGGCAGCGCGTCGAACTGCGCCTGTCCCAGATGGCAGCACTGCTGCTCGCCGTCAGCCTCGCCGACCGGCTCCAGCAGCCCCTCGCAGACGCACTCACCGACCAGGTCCGCGCGGCACGCTGCGACCACCTGGTCAAACGCTGGGTCCTCCACCCCACCGAGGACCAACTCGCCGGCATCGCCTACGTGTTCTGGCTGCACAAGACGACCGGATCCGCCGCCGAAGCCCGCGCTTCACCCGCGACACCGGCCACACCTACCAACCCGCCCCCACCCCGCGCACCGCCGTCCCGCCGTCCGTCCCGATCCTGCACCGCCAGCAAGAACCGGCCCCACCACCCGGCAACCACAGCTGACAGGAGCGCCTCCAGCCCCCCTGGCCCGCCCCTCGCACAGCTCCCGGCAGCCGAGCATCGAGGTCGACGGGATGCGGCGACGGCCGCCCCACCGGGGCAGGCCGCCCTGCAGCGCGCCTAGACCTAGAAGGCTGATGAAGATCTTGGTGAGGGCTGTCCGGCGTCAGGCCGGACAGCCCTCCGCTCATGCACTGGCTGGTGCGATGTGCCAGGTACCGCTGGTGTGGGTGAGTCCGAGGTTGATGAGTCGGCGGAGGTTGAGGGCGGCGGCTCGGGTGTGGAGCCAGGTGTCGTTCTTGATGGTGCCGCGGTAGCGCAGGCGCCGGTTGCCGTGGTGGACGAGCCAGGCGACGGCGCGTTCGGCGGGGGGCCGCCAGCGGCGGTAGTCGGCCTGCCAGCCGGGGTCGGTGGCGGCCTGGTGGCGGGCGGCTGTCTGGAGGTCGTGGTGCGGGCGGATGGTCAGGATGCGTCCGGCCTTGGCTTTGGTGCACCGCTCACGCAGGTGGCAGCCGGCGCACAGGTCCCCGAAGGAGGCTTTGCGCTGGTGGTGCTGCCCGCCGGGGTCGGACAGAGCCACGGTGTGTCCGGCCGGGCAGGTCACGGTGGCGGTGGTGGTGTCGATGGCGAAGTCGTCGAGGGTGAAGCCGCCGGGGACGGCGGGCCGCAGTGGTGCGGGTTTGAGGAACAGCCGGTGCCCGGCCTCGTGGAGGGCCTGGCGGGCGTCCCCGGTGGAGTAGGCGGTGTCACCGAAGGCATCGAGTGGGGTGTCCTCGTCGGCGAGCAGTTCCTGGCCCACGGCGGCCTCATGGTGCTCGGGCCCGGCGCCGGGCCGCAGGGCGACGGCGGTGTATAAGCCGGTCTCGGGTTCGATGGCCAGGTGGGCCTTGAAGCCGTCCTGCTGGTGGCTGCGGGTCTTGTGGACGTGCCGGGCTTCGGGATCGATGGTGGAGACCGTCCGGTTCGGGGCGGTGCCCCGGGTGATGCGCCAGCGTCCGTCGCGGCCGTCGGAGTCCTCGGCGGGCTCGACGTCCTGGCCGGCGACCAGGGCCAGGATGCCCACCGCGTTCGCGGCTTTCTCGCCGAGCTGCTGGTCGGGCAGGTGGCCCAGCAGTCGCAGGGCATCGGTGACCAGCGCGTCGACCAGTTCGGCGCGGGCCTGCTCGTCGTTCCAGGCGATGCGGGGCTTGCCCGGGTCGGTGTAGTCGTGTGCGCTGCACTGGGCAGCGGCGACCGCGTCGGCGCCGGGGACCTCGCGGATCACCGCCCGGACGGCGGCGATGATCTGGGTGACGGTGTCCTGGGTGGCGACCGCGTCGTCCAGCACGGTGGAGTCCAGCGCCCGGCGGTGCTTGCCCTTCAGGACACCGGTGGCCTTCACGACCTCGCGCACGGCCTCGAAAATACGGTTCGGGCGGGCGGAACGGGCCAGCCGGCGGCGGAAGTAGGCCAGCAGCGACGGGTCGAAGGCCATGTCGTTGAGGCCGAGCCCGCATGCGGCCTTCCACCGCAGGTCGCACCGCAGTTCCTGGACCGTCTCGAAGTCCGACAGCCCGTGCAGGGCCTGCAGCATGACCGCTGAGGCCAGGATCTGCGGCGGCATACTCGGCCGCCCGTTCGCCGACGGGTACATGTCCGCGAACATCTCCGCCGGAAACAGCGCACCGCGGTGCTCGGCCAGGAACGCGAACACACTCCCGGCCGGGATCAACTCCCGGCACGTCTCCCACACGTCCGGGCCGACGGTCTCCCCGGCCCACTCGCCCATCGCCACGAAAACGAGTCTGGCCCCGCCGCTCACGCGGCGGGGCCAGAACCCAAGATCTTCATGAGCCTTCTAGGCCCTGTCTGCGGTTGTGATCACGTGTGGGCTGCCACACTCCTCGTGTGATGACACCACGCGAGTTGCGAGAAGCGTGCCCACCGGGAGGAGGGCCCTACGCTTGCCCGTGTTGCCGCCTCTTGACTCTTGACGCCCGGTGCGCATGGGAGATCTGCCCGGAGTGCGGTTGGGAAGACGACGGGCAGGATGATCTGAATGCCGATGAGGTCTGGGGCGGCCCGAACGGATCAGAGAGCCTGACCGCCGCCCGCCTTCGATACGCGGACTACGCAGCCAGGGATCGATCAGGAGACCGGCAATCGCTAGCCCAGGGCGGCGAGGGTGCGTGGCAGGGTGCGGCCGAGCAGGTCCTGCGCGGGACCGGTAAAACGGAAAAGTGAAACTTGTCCGCTTCAATCGGGGCATGGTGCCTGTTTCCTGCGCTCGCATGATGCGCCACTGCCAGCGTCGATGAGGGCGACGGTGCCCCACTTCTTGCGGGCACGGGGGCGAGGGCCTTGAGCATCCCAGTGCGCAGGGCGCGGTCTCGGTGACATCAGGGGCGCGGTGCGGGATCAGCAGGACCGCATTCCCGCCCACCTGAGCGGCGGCAGGCGCGGTCACGGCCCGCTCCGCGGCGATCTGCTCGCCCAGGCCGGGCCGGGACCCGCTCGGCCGCGGCGAGGTCCTCCCGCTCGGCCCACACCTCGGCCAACTGCTTGACCACCTGTTCTTCCAGATCGTCCCACTCCGCACGGCGTGCCGCGATCCGCTCGGTCACCTCGGGCTCCGCCATGTGCCAGATCGTAGGGAGGACAACGAGGCGGCGGACCGGAACGGGCGAACCACCCTGCCCGACGATCTACATGCTGGACACTGCCCCACCACCGGCCCAAGCAACCTCACCCGCCAGCACGCCAGAGCCTCTGACCAGCCGAAATCAAGATGGCGGAACTTCATAGGACGATACGGCCACCCCCGGTCGCACGGCCGGCTTTGCAGCCGCGGCGGTGACACCACGACGTTCGCGGTCCCGTAGCACCTACTCACACAGAGTGGCCTGGTTGATACCCAGATCTGCGGCGATGCTCTTGTATGTCACCCCGGGCGCGGACTCGTACCGGGCCACGGCATCGACCTTGAACTCGTCCGAGTAGTCCTTCATCGCCATCGGCGTCTTCTCGCTTCCTCCGGATCAAGCAGATCCAGTATCAGCGTGTCCACCAATCACGGGGGGAGGCCCCCGTGACCTGCTCGTGCCGCACCACACCAGCTGACTCACCCGAACACTGGGGAGCGAAGATTCCTGCGCGCACTGCTCGCCCGCGCCAACACGTTTGCAACCCGGATCAGCGCCTGCATTGGTGCAGATGCAGGACGCATCCGGACCCTCACCTCACTCTTCGATCCGGTCCACCAGCCCCCAGGCCAGGACGCGCTCGGCGGGGACGGCCCGGCCGTCCAGGACCAGGTACAGGGTGCGCCAGCGGCCGATCCGACGCGGGATGCCGACCGTGCCACCGGCACCGGGGATCAGGCCCATGGACAGTTCGGGCAGCCGGACGGTGGTGCCGGGGGCGGCCACGACCCGGGCGGCGAAGGACGGGAGTTCGATGCCCGCGCCGACACACGTCCCGTGGATCCGTGCGGTGAGCCGGTCACCGAGGGCGTGCAGGCGGGCCGCCGCGCCCGCTCGCGTACGGATCAGGTGCGCGGCCGCGAGGTCCGCGGCGATACCGAACTCGTCCAGGTCGCCGCCGGAACTGAAACAGGGGCCGTTGCCGTCCAGGACCACCTCGCGCACGGTGTCGTCCCAGAGGGCAATGTCGAGGGCCGCGACCAGGGCGTCCCGCAGTTCGGCGCCGTGCGCGTTGCGCCGACCCGGCCGGTCGAGCGTGATCCGCAGGCCATCACGCTCCCGGCGCACCACCACGGGGTCGCCTGTCGCGCGCGGCGGCGCGGGCCGTGGCCCGCGAACCGCGAGCCACCGGGCGAAGCCGGAACCGCCCAGCAAAGTCGAGTACGCCAACGACTCCAGGTCCAGGGCCTGTGGCACCGGCAACTGCCCTGCCATGTGGAGGACTTGGCGCAGCACCAGGGCCGCGTGCGGTTGTTCCTCCGCCCTTGCGCGCAGGAATTCCGCTTCCGCGGCCGGGTCCGTGACCGCGACGGTGGCAGGGTGCCCGGCGGTGTCCGTCGCGCAGAGGCGGTCGTAGGGCGCTCGTACCAGGGTCAGATCCAGGGCGTGCAACAGGGCGTCGGGACAGTCAGGAATCTCTCGGCCGGTGCGCCCGATCAGCAGCCGGCTGCTGTCCCGGGCTCGGCGGGCGGCACGCTCCAGGTCGGCAGCTGTGGGCACGGTGGGCAGGTCCAGATCAACAATCTGCAGTGGCCGGGACGGCATGGCGCGCGTGTCCAGGAGATCGGCGTCCGCCGCCCCGGCCGCGAGATCGGTAAGGGAGATTGCTGTAGTCGCAGGCACCTCTCTGATCTACCATCCCCTTATGGTCGACCGGGCATCTGCCAGCACGACTGGGTCCTCCCTACACCGAGCACCCGGTGGTTCGCTGGCCGCCTCCTTGGACCAGCCTCGTGGCGAAGCGGCGCAGTCGACACGGCCCTGGCTCGAAACCGACCCCTCCCGCATCGCGGAGGACTGGGCTCGCAGCAGCGTTCCTCTGTTGACCGGTCACTCCGACGGGTCCCCGCTACTTCCTCCCGGCGGAGCGGCCACCCTCGCCTCCCGGCTGGCCGACCACATCGCCGCCGCCGGTGGGACGAGGCTCGATGGGGCCCTGCTCCTCGCCGAGCGGGCCGCGCTCAGCGGGCGTGGACGGCAGGGTCGGCTGTCGGTGGGCGGTAGCTGCCGGCTGATGCCCACCAGGAACGGCTGGGCCGCCGTATCCGATGCGCGTCCGGACGACTCTCTGTTGTGGAGCGCGCTGATCGGCCGGGATCTCGATGCCGAGGCACTGCCCGGCCGGTTGGCCGACTGGCTCACCGCTCACGACGGCGCGGAGCTGGACGAGCGGGTGGAGCTGCTCGGTCTCGCAGGAGGTTCGGTCCGGCCCCAGCCGGACCGTACCTGCCCCGTGCCGGGAAGACCCCGCGATGTGGCAGGTTCGCTGGTGGTCGACTTCAGCGCCCTGTGGGCGGGACCCCTCTGCGCGTATCTGCTGGGCACAGCGGGTGCCCGCGTGGTCAAGGTGGAGACGCCGTCCCGCCCGGACGGTGCCCGCTTCGGAGCTCCGGTCTTCTACGATCTGCTGCACGCGGGGCATGCTTCGGTCGTCCTCGACCCCATGGAGGCGCGCGGCCGCGCCGCCTTGCACGAGCTGGTCGGCCGGGCGGACGTGGTCATCGAGGCCTCCCGGCCGCGCGCTCTGGCGGGATTCGGACTCGACGCCGAGGCGGAGGCGGCCCGCGGCTGCACCTGGATCTCGATCACGGCATACGGGCGAGCGTCGGGGCGCATCGGCTTCGGCGACGATGTGGCTGCCTCCCGCGGACTCCTCGCCGTGGACGGGGACGGGCTGCCGGTGTTCGCCGGTGACGCCGTGGCCGACCCGCTCACCGGTCTGCTCGCCGCCGGGCTCGCCCTGTCCGAACAGCCGGGGGGCGGGGGTGCGCTCCTGGAGGTGTCGATGGCGGACGTGGTGTCCGCCTCCCTTTCTGTGTCCGCTCCGGGCGATGTCCGTATCGTCGGGCAGCGCGGCGGCTGGCTGGTGGACACCGGCGGCACGTCGTACCCGATGGCCGCCCCGCGTCCGCGCCGTCCGACCGCCAGCGCCGCGGCGAGCGGAGCCGACACCGCAGCGGTGCTGTGTGACCTGGGGATCAGGGTGCCGTGAGCGGGCTGCTGATCCGGAACGCGGAGATCGACGGCCGACGGTGCTCCGTGCGCATCCGGGGCGGGCTGGTCGAGGATCTCGATCCCGTACTGGTACGTGCACCCGGTGAGGAAGAGATCGACGCGGCCGACGGCGCCCTCCTGCCCGGCCTGACGGACCATCACCTCCATCTGTTCGCGCTGGCGGCCGCGTCCCATTCCGTACGATGCGGTCATCCCGACGTCCGCGACCGAGCGGCACTGCGGGCGGCGCTGCACCGGGCGACTCCGGACCGGTACGGCTGGGTCCGGGGCGTCGGCTACGACGAACGAGTCGCCGGACCGCTGGATGCCGTCGGGCTCGACGCGCTGCGCGCGGACGTCCCGGTGCGCCTGCAGCACAGAAGCGGCGCCCTGTGGGTACTCAACTCCCGTGCAACCGAACGGGCCGGTCTCGTACCCGGACGCCATCCCGGCATCGAACGCGATGCCGCCGGACAGCCGACGGGACGGTTGTGGCGTGCCGACCACTGGCTGCGCGAACAGTTGCCGGAGGCGGCGGCTCCGTCCCTGGCGGCGGTGGGCCGTCGGCTCGCCGGTTACGGCATCACGGCGGTCACCGACGCCACGCCGTGCCTGACTCCCCGTTCCGTCGACAAGCTGGCCGAGGAGGCGAGGAGCGGCCGCCTGCCCCAACGGCTGCTGCTGCTCGGAGCGCCTCTCGGGACACCGTCGACCGCCCGGCCGATGCCCGGCCCCTGGAAGATCGTCCTCGCGGACTCCGGACTGCCCGACTTCACCGGGCTGACCGAGGAGATCGAGACCGCGCATCGGCTCGGCCGTCCCGTCGCCGTGCACACGGTCACCGCCCCCCTCTCTGGCCCTGCTCCTCGCGGCGCTGGAGGAGACCGGCGTGCTTCCCGGTGACCGTGTCGAACACGCGGCCGTGGTTCCGGCCGAGGCCGTGCCCGTCATGCGCCGCCTGGGTCTGAGAGTGGTCACACAGCCCGGTTTCCTCGCCGACCGCGGCGACAGCTTCCTGGACGGTACCCCGCCCCACGAGCACGCCGACCTGTACCGCTGTGCCTCGTTCCTCCGCGACGGCATCCCCCTGGCGCTGTCGAGCGACGCCCCGTACGGACCACTCGACCCCTGGTCCGTGATCCGGGCGGCCACTACGCGCCGCGTTCCCGGCGGGCGGACCGCGAACCCCGCCGAACGCATCACCGCCGCTCAGGCGCTGACGTCGTACCTCTCACCACCCCACTCCCCCGGCTCCTCTCGCCCGCACCTGCGCCCCGGCTCGCCCGCCGACCTCGTTCTGCTCGCCGTCCCTCTGACCAACGCCCTGTCACATCCGTCGGCCGACCTCGTGCGGCTGACTCTGATAGCGGGGAGGATCCGTCATTTCCGGTCCTGACCGGGCCCTCAAGCCGATCGCCCCGGGCGCCGAAAGGGACGCGCAGGTCGGTGGGCGAGAGAGCGGGCCTCTGGGGATGCCCACGGTCACCGCCAGTCCCCCTGAGCGGTACTCCCCCGCGAAGCAACCGGGCTGACGCCGCTCTGCGAGGCCTCAGACGCCCTTCGGGCACCTTCGCGTACTGGGTCTTGGACGCCATGCCGCGACGTGAAAGTGTGGCACTGCTGGAGCACGGCTTCTTCCCGGACGCGCAATCCAGTACTGGTTGTACTGAGTGACCTGTTCTTGTTGGCGAGTGCGGCCAGTTCAGGACCCGACTCCTCGACACGGTCGACCACTTCATGCGTCACTCCGCGCGCCTCCTGGTGACTGGTGCCTCGCACGCACCGCCACGCCGCCTGCGGCGGGGTGGCCTCAGCGTCGGGGCATCGGAGCCGGTTCCGCGGGGCGCCTTCCGCTGACCGGGACAGGTGTGCCGGCACGGGTGACACGGGGCGCAGCGCGGCGGACGAGCGGCCCCTGAGGGCGGAGAACCAGACGCCGGCGCCGTAGGCGAGGTCGTCGAGGCGGCGGGCGATGCCGTAGCGGAGCGGATCGAGGGTGGCCTGATCACGACGGTACTCACGTGCGATATCGGCCACGGCGGCGATCGCCGTGGCACGTCGCACCCGGCCGGAGACCGCGCAGCCGACGACCGTCAGCGGCCACCAGTGGCGGGTCAGCAGCGTGGAGGTCTGTGCCAGGGTGGTGAGGGCGCCGTTGGCGGTGAGCCGGTCCGGGTGCCAGGTGCCGGGTGCCGGGTGCCGGGTGCCGGGTGCCGGGTGCCGGGTGCCGGGTGCCGGGTGCCGTCGAGCTTGCGGGCGATGCGTACGGTGACGACGCCGAGGACGGCCGCGCCGGCCGGGACCGACCAGCGTCGGCCGGCGAGCAGTGCGGCGGCGAACGCCGTGCTCCACGGGGCGAACACGGCGGGTGCGACGAATTCGGGGTGCCGCTCCGCGAGGGGGTGGGCGCCGGTGCCGTAGACGGCCTTGCGCCGCAGCCAGTCCCCGAGCCGTACCCGGTGTTCGTGGGCGGCCCGGTCGGCGGGTTCGTAGTGCACCCGGCGCCCGGCCGCCACCAGCCGCCAGCACAGGTCGACGTCCTCCCCGACCCACATGCCGGCGTCGAAGCCCTCCCCCAGCGCGTCGGTCCCGGCAGACGCCCATGAGGAGGAAGGGACCGCCCCACTCCTGGCGCAGCCACGCGAGGTCCTCCCAGGTGGGCGGCGGGGTCCCCATCCACTCGCCGTGGGCGCCACGGGAGAGCGCGTACAGGTCGCGCCACTCGTACTTGGAGCGCACCGAGGTGTCGACGTCGGGTGACAGGGCACGCAGCGCGCCCACGGTCGCATCCTCGCGGGAGATGTGCGGAACGCGTCCCATCCGAAGAAGCGGCAGGTGTTCTCGTACGTGATCATGTTGATCTCGTGGTCCGGGGCGCCGGCGCCGTTCATCTCGTCAAGGACGAACTCCGGCGCGTTGGGCCAGATGGTGTCTGAGTGCGGAAAATCGCACTCCCACGCGATGTTGGCCACTCCGATGTCGTGCCGGACCTTGAGCGCGGTGGGGTCGGTGACGTAGCAGGCCAGGGAGTGCTCGCGGAAGATCTCGCTGGGCAGTTTGCCGCCGAAGTCGTGGCCCGGCCAGCGCTGGTTGGTGTAGTACCGGTCGCAGCGGTCCAGGTAGCACGGGATCCACCCGATACCCGCCTCCGACCAGGCGATCTTCAGGTCGGGGTATTTGGTCATCGCCCCGCCCCACAGCAGGTCCTGGGCGGCGAAGGTGGACACCTGCATGGCGAGGATGATCATGTTGTCGATCGGCGCGTCGGGCGCGTTGCGGATGGCGGCGAACCCCTGTCCGATGTGCAGCCACATGGCGATGTCGTTCTCGCAGACGCCCGGAAGAACGGGTCCCAGTACTCGAGGTCGTGGTAGTTGGGCAGCCTCTGGATGTGGGGGAGTTCCGGCATCGTGACCGCCTTGACCCCCTTGGCCGCCACTCGCCTCACCTCCTCGGCGAGTTCGTCCCGGTCCCAGACCGGCGCGATCGCGAGGGGACGAAACGGCCCGGGTAGCTCGCGGCCCACTCGTCGCGCGCTGAATCCCGCGTACGACGGGAAACACATCGAGGCGAGTATCCCGTTGCGGTTGATGTCACGGACCCGCTCGTGGATGTCGTAGCTGCCCAGCCACATCTCCGAGAACGTCGAGGGGTTCAGCCCCCACTCCTCCTTGGGCCGGCCCACCACCGCGTTGAGGCCGATGGAGCCGCTGGACCTGCCCTGGAACCACCACTTTTCATAGCCGTTCTCAGAATGGACTTCGGCGCCTGGTCCTTGTACCGGGCCGGGACATGCTGCTGGAACATGTCGGGCGGCTCGACCGCGTGGTCGTCGATGCTCACCAGGATCATGTCGTCGACATTCATCGCGTCTCCCGTCAAGACGGTTGCGTGCAACATGGGTTGGGACGGGCGGAGAGGCGCAGGGCGCCCGCCGGACCCGGCGGGATCACCAGCCGGCGATCTCGGGAATCACCTTCGCCCGAGCGTCTCCAGCGGTCTCAGGTCCGCCACAGCCGTGACCGCGCAGTAGACAGTGGTGAAGCCCAGTTCGTGCAGCCGCCGCGACTCCGCAAGCAGACGCCCTACTTCACCGGGCCCGTCGGCGGTGAGCGGCAGCAGTGCAGTCTTCTCGACGGCGTCGATGTCGCGGCCCACCGCCTCGCAGTGTTCGCGGAGCCGCACCACCTTCTGTGCGGCATCGGGTCCGCCGTAGACGTTGAACGCGTCCGCGTATCTCGCCGCAAGGCGCAGCGTGACACGCTCATCGCTGCCCCGGCCGGGATGCGGGGACGCGGACGGCTCAGCGCCTGGGGCGAGTTGAGGGTGCCGCCCAGCTGGTAGTGCTCCCCCACGAAGGGCTCGTCCCCGTCGGCCCACCTGGCCAGGCAGATGCGCAAGGTCTCCTCCAGCCTCGCGAAACGCTCGCCCTGGGGCCCGAAGGGCAGGCCGAGGCCGGTGGCCTCCTGCTCGTTCCAGCCGGCGCCGATCCCGAGCCATGCACGCCGGCCGGAGAGGACGTCGAGCGTGGTGACGATCTTCGCCAGAAGCCCGGGAGAGCGGTACGTCAAGGCGGTGACGAGCGTCTGCAACTCGATCGACCGAGTCCGGCCGGCCAGGTGGCCGAGCGTGGTGTACGCCTCCAGCATCGGCTCGTGCTCCTCGCCGATCACGCTCACCTGCCACACATGGTCGGTGAGACTCAACCGGCTGAAGCCGGTCTCCTCCGCCGTACTCGCGATGCGGGTCAGGCCCGGCGCCATGCGGGCCGGCTCGAGTCCCGAGTGGTCGTTGATGTGCAGTGCGAGTCTCATCTGCGCGCTGAACTGGCCTACGCCGTCGCCACATAACTTCGATACATAGAGATCTATCGCAGAATCACGCGGATAGCGGCTCAAGACAAGGAGGCGGCCCCGGATATCGCCTCGCGATCCCCGAGGCCACGGCGCCGCAGAAATCTATCGTCTACAAAAATTGAGCGGTAGAGTGACGGCGCGTCCACGTTTCACCTCCCCCCGCCCCCAGTCGCACGCACCGCTCACCGTGGGCCGCCGGCACGTCGACCGATGACAGCACCGTCACCACCACGACATGGAGAACCGATGCCCAGCAAGGCCCACCAATGGTTGACCGACCGCATCCAAACCGGGCGGGGCGGCGCTCCTCCCACCCTCGCCGAGGAACGAGCCGCTGCTGAGGCCAACGCGGCCCTCACCCCGACACCGGCGGGCATCACCGAGTCGGCCTTCCCCGGGCACGAGGGCGCCCTCCTGTTCGAACCGGCCGAACCCCGTGAGGACGTGGTCCTGTTCCATATCCACGGCGGCGGTTTCCGCAGCGGTTCGGCGGCGGGGACACGCTCCGTAGCCGGACTGCAGGGACTGCGCATGCGCGCCCGGGTGGTGGCACCCGAGTACCGGCTCGCCCCGGAGCACCCCTTCCCCGCGGGTCTGGACGACTGCGCCGAGGCCTACGCCGCCGTCCGGACCACCTATCCCGACGCCCGCATCGTCGTGGCGGGCGACTCTGCAGGAGCCGGCCTGGCCGCCGCGCTCCTGGTACGTCTGCGGGACGCGGGCGACACCTCGGCGATCGCCGGGGTGCTGTACTCCGGCGTCTTCGACCTGCGTCCGGAGAACTACCTGACGGGCAGCTGGGCCGAGAACGACGACACCGACGCGATTCTCACGGCCGGTCGCGGGCCGCTGATGGCCCGGGACTACCTGGGAGGCCACAGCCCGGAAGACCCTCAGGCCTCGCCCGCGCTCGCCGATCTCACAGGGCTGCCTCCGCTCTTCGTCCTCGTCTCCGGTTCGGAACTGCTGCGGGACGACTCGTTCAGCCTGGCCACCCGCGCGGGAAGCTGCGGCGTGGAGACGGTGCTGGAGATCTGGCCCGCCATGCATCACGCCTGGCCCATCTGCGGGGTCATCCTGCCGGAGGCCCTCGAGGCCCTGGACCGGGTCGCCGCCTTCGTGGAGCGCGTCGCGGCCGGGCGCGTGGTGAACGGGCCCGGCCTGGCCGACGATCCGCAACTCCTCGCCCAGCTGTCGTTCTGAGCGCCGGCCGCCTCGACGAACGGCATCCCGGACGCCGGCGGCTGCGCGGGCGATGACTCACCCACGCGCGCGCTGCCGACGGCGGGTCGGCGCGGCACGGAGCGGCCGGCCCCGCACCACCAGCCGCGGCTCCGTCTGCTCGCGCCTCGCCGCGACACGCCCCTCGATCCGCTCGAGAAGCAGTCGCACGGCACGTCGGCCGAGGTCGTCGCCGGACTGGTCCACGGTCGTCGGCGAAATGCCGGGATGGCTCGCGATGCGCACGTCGTCGTACCCCACGACCGACAACTGGTCTGCGTCCAAGCCGCGTTCCTTGACGGCCCGGAGCCCCTCGAACGCGAGGTCGTCGTGCGCGGCGAAGATCGCGGTCGGAGCGTCGGCCGAGTCCAGCAGCCCGGTCGTAGCCTGCGGGACGTCGTCCGTCGAACGCGTATGCAGGACCTGGATGTGGGATTCGCGACCGGTACGGGACATCTCGTCCAAGTAGGTCGTGAGCCTGACCGCAAGTGCCGCCCCCTCCCGCTCCATGGCCTCGCCGTGCCGTGTCAGGTGAGCGACTCTGCGGTGCCCCAGATCGAAGAGGTGCCGCATCGGCAGCCGGGCTCCCTCCGCGTCGACGCCGACGACAGTGCCGTGGTTCACCGACCGGTCGTGCCGCGACAGCAGCGGCAGGGGCACTCGCGCCGCCAGGTCCTCCAGGCACCGTCATCACCTCCCTCGACGTGGCGATCCTGCGTCTCCAGGCACCGTTCGCAGCACGCGGCCGGGCCTCCGAGGACGTCTTCCACCAGGGCCGTCTGTGGTGCACCGAGGAGGAACTCGCCCCGGTGCCGGAGATCTGCCGGCGGGTGCCGACCGTGGTGGACATCTGCCTGGATCGGCCGGGCGTCATCCCTGAGCTGGCCGGGGAGGCCGCCCCTGGTCGTGAATTTCGGTGCGGACGACGACGTGCTCGACGTGCTGTTCGGCGCGGCGGAGCCGGGAGTCTACCCTTCGAGCTGCCCTCCTCCGAGAAGGCCGTTCTCGACCACCCCACGGACCATGCGCATGGAACGGCGGACCCGCTCCTCCCGTTCGGCCACGGCCTTCGCTACGGCGCTTCCGACTGCCCCTCCGCAGCCGGCGCCGAGTCAGGCCTGCCGCTGTGGTCGGGGTCGGAGCCGCGGCCAGGATCGCGCGGGCCTCTCGCGAGCACAGGCCGTGTTGGTGATCAGCGCACGCCTCCAGGATGGCCGGGTAGAACTCCCGCAGCTGGGACCGGAGTTGGTTGTGGGCCTGACCGCGGTCCCACACGGCATCCTGCTGGGCCCGGGCAAGTACGGCGACGGCCTGCACGAGCTCGGAATCCGAAGGAAGCGGCCGGTGAACGGCCATATCGGTCCGCGGGATGTTCGCAAAGGCCGCAGCGTCGACGGCATCGGACTTCTTCCGGGCGACCGAGTGCCGGTCCCGGTAGCGGGTTGATCGCGTATACCAGGCGGCCGGTGGCGGGCAGGCAGGCGACGAGGAGTCCGCGGGAGGTTTCGATCGCGACGGGGATCGGCGCATTACGCAGTCACCGTGCTCAACCAGAAGAGCGGTGAGCTGCCCGAAGCCGGCCGCATCGTCGTTGATCCGTTCCCTTGCGAGTTGAGTTCCGCCGGCGTCGACCAGCGCGATGTCATGGTGATCCACAGACCAGTCCACCCCTCAGAATACTGGCGTCGACAACCCGGTGATCTCCATACAGCCCTCCTCCCTCGATGTTTTCTCAGGTCAGAGCCTGTGCAGAGTGCGCGTGCTCCCTAATGGAAGTGCTCAAGGCACGACATCTCACCAGCCGTTCGCAACCCCAGCGAGAGGTGCGGCCCTCGGTCTGCTTCAGAGCTGGGACTCAGGCAGTGGAGAGAGGTGATCCACACAACCGGCTCGGACTGCGGACAGCGCACCGCGTCTTGGCCCGCAGCGCCAGTCCCGCCGGAAGAGGCACGTACATGCGCGATGGGCGCGGGACCGACCTCGTCTTGTCAAAGGACTCCGTGGGTCCGGGCATACGCAAAGGCTCGGCCCGCGCCACGAAGGTCGCCTCCAGTCTCCCGACGGCAGACCGGGGACCAGGACTTGCCTGCCGTCCTTCGCGTCCCATGAGGCGTACTCCACCGCGACAACCGCGCCTACCTGCGACGGCGCGGTATCAAGGCCACCATCGCGCAGCCGGACGACCAACGCGCTCACCGCAGGCACCGCGGACGTGCAGGCGGCCGGCCCCCGGCCTTGGACAAGACTCCGTACCGTCGCCGCAACGCAGTTGAGCGTTGCGTGAACAAGTGGAAGCAGTTCCGCGCGGTGGCCACCCGGTACGACAAACGCGACTACATCTTCAACGGCACTCTCGCCATCACAGCAATCGTCATCTGGCTCCGCGAGACCGTCCAAGAGCCATCAGAAGCGGCCTAGCGCGTGTCTCTTTGATGGGTTGGTCAGTTGATCGGATGTGTCTGTCCGGTTAGTGATCACTGATGCGATGGGGGACCGGATCGAGCCGCTGATGCCGGCCGATCCGGTCCGCGGACGGCGATGGGCTGACCACCGCCGCATCCTCGATGCCATCGCGTGGAAGTACCGCACCAACTCGCCCTGGCGGGACCTCCCCGACGAGTTCGGCTCGTTCCAGACCGCCCACAAACGGCTGATCAGATG
>NZ_JBEXXK010000096.1:0-22925 GCF_040630405.1 Streptomyces sp. NPDC005811 | reverse complement strand
CCACCAGAAGACCGCAATAATCCAAAACGATGAAGGAGAACAGCGACAGTGAAGCCAAGTCACGACTATGACAGCAGTCTGGCTTGCTCCTCTCGATCATGTTGCGTCGGCGGTAGGCCGCCCGGTCGAAACCTGGTGGTCTGCCACCCTGGCGGCCGCGGTTGTGGCGGTGCCGTTGCTGGTCGGTCTTCTCCGGGATGGTGTGTGCGATGCCGCGTTTACGCAGGTAGGCGCGGAACCCGCGGGAGCTGTAGGCCTTGTCGGCGATGACCTGGTCGGGCCGGCAGCGTGGTCGGCCCGCTCCGGTGCGGGGGACTCGGATGCGTTCCAGGAGCGGGCGTGCGCAGATGCTGTCGTGGCGTTGCCCCGGGGTCAGCAGGATCGCGAGCGGGCGGCCCTTGCCGTCACAGGCGAGGTGGACTTTGGTGGTCAGACCTCCGCGGGATCGGCCGAGGGCGTGATCGTCCGGTTCGTCCTGCCGATGTCTCCCCCTTTTCGCCCCGTCGCGGCGGCGTGCTGGTGGGCACGGACGATGGTCGAGTCGATCTGGACCAGCCAGTCGATGTCGCCGGCCGCGTCAGCCCGGGCCTGAATCTGTTGCAGGGCCCGGGTGAACACGCCGTCCAGGGCGTAACGGCGAAAGCGGGTGTAGACCGTCTTCCACGGCCCGTAGCGTTCCGGCAGGTCACGCCAGGAGATCCCCGTGCGGATCTTGTAGACCATCCCGTTGACGACCTGCCGGTCCTCCACGCGCGGTCGCCCTGTGGCAGCCCGAGGTATCAGCGGAGCGAGTAACTCCCACTCCTGATCGGTGAGTTCATGACGGCGTATCACCCCGCCATGATCTCCCACCCGATGATCTTTGAAGACGGACCCTAGTGCCACGCGGATGCCGCATCCTCTAGTCGGGGGTTGCCTCTCCCCCACCCTCGCGCAGCAGAACCGGCTCAGGCCCTGAAGCCGGGAGCACTTCTCCGTCTCATTCAGCGCCGTTCAGCCCTGTACGTGCACAGCACTCTCGCACCGGAGCACCGCGTGTCACCATCGGGTGGAGCGCCGACGCTCAGCAGCACGGCACATGCGGTTTGGTGGGGGAATCGTGGCAGCACTGACCTGGGGCATCGTGGGCATCGGCGCCCTTTCCCTCGTGGCCGCCGCGTACTGGCGCCTCGTGGAGCAAGAGCGGGTACGCCGCGGAGCAGACGTCTTCCGCTTCCGCTTCTTCCGGGTGTGGCTTCCCCTCGTCATGGGTGTCGCAGCACTGGGCAAGCTCCCCCGAGCTTTGAGCGCCCCCTTCCCGATCGTGGCCCTGTCCGACGTGTTGAGCCTCGCGCCGGCCGTCATCGTCGTTGGGCTGGGATGGGTGGCTGCCAGAAAGCCGGGCCCGGGAGCCCGTACCACAACCGCACCAGATCCAGCGGGGAACAACGCGGAGTCACGGTGAAGACAACCCACCCCGCCGCGACCGCCGCCCAGCCGTACGCCCAGGTCATCGCCTCAACAAGCCCCACAGTTCCGCAGCTTCCCAAGCTGAGGGCTCTGGCTCCGTAATCGCGCACCGTCTCCACCGCGGCCGCACCGCACTCGCAGGCCAGCCACCGATCAGCCGCTTGAACAACGCTGCGGATCAATAGTTTCAGCGCGCCCACTGTGTCGGACTGCTCCCCGAACCCGCAGGCGGCGCACTCGAACTTGCCTTGGGTGACGTGGTTCTCCTTGGCAACGGACGGGAGACCCGCCACGGTCCGGGCGGGCGCCGACCGCAGCCCGGCAGGCGCACGCGTCACGGGTCACCGTGCACCCCGCGTCCTGGCCCGATGCCCCGCGGAAGGTGATGGCGCCCGGCCCCGTGATCGAGGTGGTCCAGAGCACCTCGCCGGCGAAGCGCATGCCATCACGCTGGACTGCAGCACCACGGGACGCTGGGAACTGCTGGTCGTCCCGCCCGACGAGCCGGCCGGAGCAGCCACGCGGATGCTGACCGCCGCCGACAGCAAAGCAATTCTCCGAAGCCTGTATGGGGTGGTCGAACGCAACAGTCCCGAGGTCAGCTGAGCGACGCTCCGTGAGGAGGTCCGTCTTCCCGACGCGGGCCTGATCAGCGTCGACTGGACATCGCACAGGACTCCCGCCCCTGCCTCGCTGACCCATGACGGCATCCGCTGCGGGGGTGCGGGCGGTCGCGTCCGACTGCCTGCCGGCCACCGGCCGTCGCGTTCTTCGCGGGGCATGTGACCTTCCTCGCGACAGTGGAGTTTCGGCGCGTTCGGCGCTGTGCCGTCCGCTGACGACGGTGGCAGCGGCGCATCTCCCGTCAGAGGAGGCCGCAGGGCTGTGGGCGGGAGTGCACGGCAGGAAAAACCGCGCCCGCGAAGAGCAATACCTGTGTCCGCGACATGAGAAATAGGCACCGGGTACGGCCAGTATTCCTCAACGGTCGACCGACTCGGAATTATCGACCGCGCAAGGCCGGTCGCACCGTGCTACTGTCGATCTCAGTTGCAGGTGTGGTTGCCAGAAGGTTCATTTCCGACGGGGTAATCATCACGGCGACACGGAATTCGCACAGGGCGAATTCCTGACACCGTCTCCGAAGGAGAAATGACATGGCCACTGGCACCGTGAAGTGGTTCAACGCGGAAAAGGGTTTCGGCTTCATCGAGCAGGACGGCGGCGGCGCCGACGTCTTCGCCCACTACTCGAACATCGCCACCCAGGGCTTCCGTGAGCTGCAGGAAGGCCAGAAGGTGTCGTTCGACATCGCTCAGGGCCAGAAGGGCCCGACGGCCGAGAACATCGTTCCCGCCTGACACCTGCGCTGACGCAGACTTCGCAGCTGGGGCCCGCACCTCTGGGGTGCGGGCCCCAGCTCGCTGCTTTTCAGGGCGCGCGACGGGAAGGCTCCACCACATCACCGACCCGGTGAAACATTCCCCGTCGCTCCGACTCGCCCCACATCGAATTTGGCTCGTCTCGAAATTCTCTGCGCCGCTCGTCCACTGCGGGAATTCCTTGCTACGTGCCCCTCAAGGAAGGTTCCGCATGCAGCGTGCCCGCACATCCCGCACATATGACCGCTTCGGAGGAGGGGCAGGCGCCAACCGCTCCGGTGGTCCGCGCCGTTCCAAAACCTACGGAAGTCGACAGCCAGGACGAGCTGTACAGGGCGAGTTCGCGCCCCCGAAAACGATCACACCCGCGCTGCCCGCCGTCGGGTCGTTCGCCGATCTCGCCATGCCCGCACGCCTGTTGGCCGCGCTCGGCCACGAAGGCGTGACCGTACCTTTCCCGATCCAGGCGGCGACCCTGCCGAACTCCCTGGCCGGTCGTGACGTACTCGGCCGTGGCCGCACCGGCTCGGGCAAGACCCTCGCCTTCGGCCTCGCCGTACTGGCCCGTACGGCGGGGCGGCGGGCCGAGCCACGGCAGCCGCTCGCCCTGGTCCTCGTTCCCACCCGCGAGCTCGCCCAGCAGGTCACCGACGCGCTCACTCCGTACGCCCGCTCCGTGGGCCTGCGGATGGCCGCCGTCGTCGGAGGGATGTCCATCGGCAGGCAGGCCGGTGCGCTGCGTGCCGGGGCCGAGGTGGTCGTCGCGACGCCCGGGCGCCTCAAGGACCTCATCGACCGGGGCGACTGCCGGCTGAACGATGTCGCCGTCACGGTCCTCGACGAGGCCGACCAGATGGCCGACATGGGCTTCATGCCCCAGGTCACCGCCCTGCTCGACCAGGTACGTCCCGGCGGGCAGCGGATGCTCTTCTCGGCCACCCTGGACCGCAACGTCGACCTGCTGGTCCGCCGCTACCTGACGGATCCGGTCGTGCACTCCGTCGACCCGTCAGCGGGCGCGGTCACCACGATGGAGCACCACGTACTCCATGTTCACGACGCGGACAAGCACCGGACGACCACCGAGATCGCGGCGCGGGACGGTCGAGTGATCATGTTCCTGGACACCAAGCACGCGGTGGACCGGCTGACCGAGCACCTGCTGAGCAACGGTGTCCGCGCCGCGGCCCTGCACGGTGGCAAGTCCCAGCCGCAGCGCACGCGGACCCTGGCCCAGTTCAAGAGCGGACATGTGACGGTCCTGGTGGCCACCAACGTCGCGGCGCGCGGGATCCACGTCGACAACCTCGACCTGGTCGTCAATGTGGATCCGCCCAGCGACCACAAGGACTACCTGCACCGGGGCGGTCGTACGGCCCGTGCGGGCGAGTCCGGCAGCGTCGTCACCCTGGTGACCCCTGATCAGCGTCGCGGCATGAGCCGGCTGATGACTGCGGCGGGCATCACCCCCCGGATCGCCCGGGTGCGGTCGGGCGAGGCGGAGTTGAGCCGCATCACAGGTGCCCAGGCCCCTTCCGGTGTCCCGGTCGTCATCGCCGCGCCGGACGCGGACCGTCCCCGCGGCGCGTCTTCCTCGTCCCGGGGCCGTCGGGGCCGCAGGGGCCACGCCGGACAGGTCCGGCCCGTCGGCGAGGCGGCGCGCCGCAAGGCGCAGCGGCAGCCCCGCTTCGGCTCGGCCGCCTAGAGCCGCCTGTGATCACCAGCCCATCCCTTCCGGTAGGAGGCACCCATGACGACGGCTCAGGCGCAGCACCAGGCAGCGGATCGCTCCCCCAAGCCCGTGGTGGACGACAGGGACATGTCCGGACCTCGGGTCCGTGACGACATGACGGTCGAGGTGGCTCTGTCCCTCATGGCCGGAGCCCGTGTCGATCACCTCGTCCTGTGTGACGGGGACGACCAGAGCACGGGCCTGATCACCCTGGCCCGGCTCGCCGTTCTCCGCGGCAGCCCCACCTACACGGACCGGATCCGTCTACGGGACATCCTGGACGGACCGTTCACCGCGCCCGGTACTCGGCCCGACGCCGTCGGGGAGCAGGGCCGGACCTCTGGCGTCCTCGCCTTCGCCCGCTGATCCGCCTCACCCGTTCGGCCCATTCTCCCTCTCCTCTGTGAGGCATCATGCGCTGTGTCATCGCCCGGTACCCGTTCGAGCTCACCAAGAACGGGGTGCTGGCCTCGATGAAGGGCATCACTCCCGAGCTCGTCGCGGGTGAGTCCGTGACCATCGGCCGCCGCCGCTACCCGGTCAAGCAAGTGGGCCAGGTCATCACCCGACAGGACCGCCGCGACTTCACCAGCGGCGAAGTCGTCCGGGCCATGACCAGCCTCGGTTTCACCTGCCACGCCCACCCCGACACCGCGCCGGTGTGCGTCCCCGCTCCGCTCCGGACCGCTTCGGCGCTGCTCGGAGGCACCGCCACCCCAAAGGTGTGAACACAGGCGGAAACCGCCATCGAGGACCCGGTGAGGGCCCTGCCGACACGCGTCGGCAGGGCCCTCACCGTCGTATCGCCGCCGCCCCTACGAAGCTCCTGGCCGAGCGGAGGGGTGTTCCACCCGTCATCACAGGCCACAGGAGACCTGTGGCCCCTGAGCGCCAAAATCTATCTTTGTCAGAGTAGACATCGACCCCTAGCACGGTTAGTCTTTTTCTCGTTGACACGGTCAAGTGAGACCCGGCAGACACGAACTGGCGGGTAGCGGTACGTAACTTCACACCCCTTCACCAAGTGGTCGGTCATGAGAAAGGAGGGAGAGCAGACGCCATCAGGATCGCCCGGCCCGGGACGCTCTCGGTCCGGGTACCGCAAGACCCCGGAATGGATGGTGGTCCCCGGTCACGCAGCCGCGATCCCCGCACCCCTCCCCTCGCAGGGCCGGGTAGCGGAAACAGAAGGTCGGCAGAGCATCAGCGCCGACAGATGGTGTTGAATTCCCTTCGGGGCCCTGGTGCCGTACGGCACCAGGGCCCCTCGACGCGTTGCACAACGAGGTGACATGGCAGCAGATACTCCACTCCACGGTCGTCTGGACGACGACGACTACCCCGCGTACACCATGGGCCGGGCCGCCGAAATGCTCGGCACCACCCCGGCCTTCCTCCGAGCCATCGGTGAGGCTCGTCTGATCACTCCGCTCCGCTCGGAGGGCGGACATCGCCGCTACTCCCGCTACCAGCTTCGGATCGCCGCCCGCGCCCGCGAGCTCGTCGACAGGGGAACCCCGATCGAGGCTGCTTGCCGCATCGTCATCCTCGAGGACCAGCTCGAGGAGGCTCAGCGCATCAACGCCGAGTACCGCCGTGCCGCGAACGAAGCGGCCGACCGTCCCCGTCACGATCCGAGTTGACCACCTGGCGCAGGCAGGGGGAATGCCGTGCGATCCGGCCGCCGGGCAGGGGCGGCACCAGGCCGCGGCCACGCCTGATGCCCGCGTCGTCGACCCCGCAGCCGCGCACCCCGATCCCGCCCGAGTGGGCCGGCCTGGAGGGGAGTGCGCAGCCGCTTCGCTGCTGACCAGGTGGAACAGCACTGCGCAGCAGCGTCGAGCAGCCCCCGGCAAGGATCCCGTCCCACTCCTCGTCCCGAAGCTGCCGTGACGCGAGGAAGCCGTGGTTCTGCGGCTGGACGGGTGTAGTTCGGTGTCTGGCTCCGGTGACGTCCGCGGTGAGTGGTGCGTCGGCGGATTACATGGGCGTGCGTCTCGGCGCGGGGCGTGCCGGTGTGCTTCGCGGCCCCGGATCCGACGAAGGAAAGAGCGCAATGGCAGAGCGCGACCCTCGCAACCGCACTGGCCGCAACCGCACTGGCCGCAGCCCGCTGCTCCGCGGGCTCGCCGCCGCCGTGCTGGCGGCCGGCATGCTGGTGGCCTCGGCGGGACCCGGACACGGAGTCGGCGTGCCCGCTCCGGCGTCCGGCGCACAGTTCACGCCGCTGACGGCGGCGGTGCTGACCAGGCCGACGCCGTTCGTCGCCACGGACGGCAGGACGCACCTCTCGTACGAACTGCTCACCACGAGCGCCCTGTCCACCCGCACGCCGGTGCGGCTCGACCGGGTCGACGTCCGGGACGCCCGCACGCACCGGGTCATCGGCTCGCTGCGCGGGCGGGCGCTGGCGCAGGCCGCCAATCCGGTGGGCGACCCGCTGCCGGGTGCGGACGGCTACACCCCGGCGCCTCCGGCGCCGACGCCGACCGTCATCCAGGGCTCCCAGCAGTGGATCATCTGGCTCGACCTGGCCCTCGAGCGCGGGCGGCCGGCGCCCAAGGTCCTCGAACACCGTCTCTCGGGTGCCGTCCTGGCCGCTTCCGGTCCCTCCGCGTTCAAGGAGACCGTGCAGGTCACCCGGACCGCCCGCGCCGCGCCGTTGAACCTGCGTCCGCCGGTCCGCCCCGGCACCTGGTACTCCAGCGAGTCGTGCTGCGGCAACACCCACCACCGGCGCGGCCTCGCCCCGATCAACGGCCGCTTCGACGTGCCGCAGCGCTTCGCGATCGACTGGTACCGGGTCGGCAGGCGCGGCCAGACCTGGGAAGGCGACCCCGCACGGCTCACCAGCTACCTGAGCTACCGTCAGCCGGTCGTGGCCGCGGCCGGGGGCAGAGTGGTGGAAGTCCAGGACGGACTCCCGGACAACACGCCGCCCCACGCGCCGCCCATCCCGCCGATCCAGGACACCGTCGGCAACCACGTCACCCTGGAAGTCGCGCCGGGCCGCTATCTGCTCTACGCCCACCTGCACCCCGGCTCGCTCAGGGTCCGGGAGGGCGACCGGGTCGCGCCCGGCCAGGTCCTCGGGCGGATCGGCAACAGCGGCAACTCGACCACGCCGCATCTGCACTTCCAGGTGATGACCACGGCCGCGTTCTTCCCGACCGACAGTCCGCCGTTCACCTTCCGGCGGTTCCGCGTCGTCGGGCACGTCGCACCACGGATCTGGGACGACAACCTGGGGCTGCAGCCGACCGGCGTCCTGCCGATCAGGCGCTCGCCGTACGACGGCCTGCACCGTGCGCAGTATCCGCTCGACCGCGAGGTGCTGAAGTTCTGACCGGACACCCGTCGGTCGACAGTGAGGGCCGGCTCGGGAGGGGTTTCCTCCCGGGCCGGCCCTTCGTCGTCGGGGTGCGAGCGTCCGCGTCACGCGTCAGGACTCGTCCTCCGAAGTCCAGGTGCCCAGGGAGATCTCGGCCGTGATGCCGGGTCCGAAGCCGGCCAGCAGGCCGCGGTGGCCGTCGAGGGCCGATGCCTCGGTGAACAGGCGTGCCAGGGCGTCGAGTACGACCGCGCTGGCTATGTTCCCGTACTCGGTGAGCGTGGCGCGGCTGAAGCGGAACGCCTCGGGTGGCACGTCGAGGTAGAGGCTCAGGTCGTCCAGGATGCGCGGGCCGCCCGCGTGGATGATGTAGAAGTCCATCTTGCTGGCGTTCCATTGGTGCTGTTCCGCGACCGCCTGGAGAACGGGGGCGAGCGGCTCCATGGTGCCGGGCACGCGCTTGTCGAGCTGGAAGTGGAACCCCGTGGACCGGACGGCGTAGGAGATCCAGTCCTCGGTGTCGGGGATGATGTACGAGCCGTTGCGTTCCAGGCGGATCCCGGTGCCACCGTTGCCCCGGACCACGGCCGCGGCGATTCCGTCGCCGAACAGGCCGTTGGACAGCAGTGACCCCACGCCCAGATCGGTGGGCTGGTAGCACAGCGAGCAGAACTCGCAGGCGACGATGAGCGCGTTGGCGTCGGGGTACGCCGTACAGAAGTCGTGTGCCCGGTTGATGGCCGCGCCGCCCGCCGCACAGCCGAGTTGGGCGATCGGCATCTGCCGGGTCTCCGGCCGGAAGCCCATCTCGCCGATGAGCCATGTGGTCGGCGGGGGCATCATGAAGCCGGTGCAGGAGACGTAGACGATCATGTCGATCTGCTGCGGCTCCAGTTCCGCGTGGTCGAGCGCCCGGCGCACCACGGCCGGAACGCGGGCCTTGGTGTGCGCCTCGTAGGTGGCGCTGCGGGCGTCGAATCCCGGGTGCTCCAGCACCTTCTCGATCGGCTGGATCAGATGCCGCTTCCGCACCCCGGTGTGCTCGATCAGGCGGAGGATCAGCTCGAGCTGCGGATGGTCGCCGTGCAACCGTCGTGCCAGCTCGAGGGTTTCCTCGTTGGTGATGACGTACTCGGGTACCTGGATGGCCGGCTTACAGAGAACCGCCATGGAATGCCTCCCGCGGACGTGGTCGGACGTGGTCCACAGAGCCGGGCCCTGGCCGGATACGGGCTGTTCGTCTGCCGGCGGCGGCCACCCGGATCCGTCCGCGCGAAAGCGGTGCGAACCGATCTGTGGTGGGCTCC
Source organism: Streptomyces sp. NPDC005811 (assembly GCF_040630405.1). Lineage (NCBI taxonomy): Bacteria > Bacillati > Actinomycetota > Actinomycetes > Kitasatosporales > Streptomycetaceae > Streptomyces > Streptomyces sp. NPDC005811. The sequence continues at coordinate 13,724 of NZ_JBEXXK010000096.1, read as the reverse complement.
GGCGCCGGTCTCGATACCCCTGGCACGGGCACGGTCGGGGCAGATGTCGAAGACTCAAGCTCTCCCCGTTGGGGCGGAAGGTGATCCGCCACGGCTTGATCAGCCGTCCGACCCACGCTACGACGGGAGGGTGGGCGTCGCATGTCGAGCGCGCGGCACAGCGGGCCGGCCCAGGTCGTCGACCAGGCATGTTGCCGGTCTCGGCACCGGTGCCGCCGCGGTCACCAGAGGACGGGCAGGGCGAGCGGATAGCGCCAGATCGACGTCCTGTTCCAGCGCACTTCTTCGGCGGGCTTGGCGAGCCTCAGGTCGGGGAAGCGCTCCAGAACGCTTCCGATGGCGACCTGCAGTTCCGTGGTGGCGAGCGGAGCGCCGAGGCAGTGGTGTCCGCCCCAGCCGAAGGTCATGTGAGACGGACCGGTGCGTTCCAGATCCAGCTCGTCCGGGCGGTCGAACTTCCGGCCGTCACGGTTGGCCGTCAGATAGGAGACGTGCACGATGTCCCCGGCGCGGATCGTCACCCCGCTCAGTTCCACGTCCTCGGTGGCGACGCGGGGGATGCCGACGCCTTTGCGGAACGGGATGAAGCGCAGCAGTTCCTCGATGGCCTGCGGGAGCATCCCGGGATCGGAGCGCAGCATGGCGAGCTCCTTGGGACGGGTGAGCAGGGCGTAGGCGATGTTCCCGATCTGGTAGGTGGTGGTGTCCTGGCCGGTGATGAGCAGGACCATGGCCATGACGGCCAGTTCCCGGTCGTTGAGGATCTCATCGCCGTCACGCGCCATGGCCAGGGTGCTGATCAGGTCCTCGCCGGGGTTCTGCCGCCGGTGCGCCGTCAGCTTCTCGAAGTAGGCGCGCAGATCGGCCTTGGCCCGGACGGCGTCGGCGCGGTTGTCGACGCCGGTGTCCATCATGGTCCGGGCGTGGGACCGCAGTCGGGCGCGGTCCGCCTCGGGGATGTCGAGGACCTCGCAGATGGTGGCCAGGGGCAGGGGGTCCGCCAGGTGCTCGGTGAGGTCCGCGGGAGAACCGTGCTCCTCCATCCGGTCCAGCAGCTCGTCCACGACGTGCTGGGTGCGGACCCGCATGCGTTCCATGTGGCGGGGGGCGAAGCCTTTGGAGATCAGGCTGCGCAGGCGGCTGCTGGCCGGTGGGTCCATCACGTTGATCGCCTCGTCCTGAACGATGGGTTCAGGGGTCATGCGCGGGAAGTTCCGGCCGATGACGGCGCTTCGGCTGAAACGCCGATCGGTGGTCACCGTGCGGACGTCGTCGTAGCCCGTGACGAGCCAGGCCTCGCCGTCGCCGTGGGGCAGCCGGATGCGGGAGACGGGCTCCTCCGTCATCAGGTACGTGAGCACGGGGTCGAACTCGAGCGCCTCGGCGTAGTCGAACGGACAGTTCCTCGAGACGGCGGCTGGTTCCATGCGAGGCTCCCGACGGGGGTCTGATGAGTGGCTCGAAGATGCCCGGGGCCGGACAGGACATGGGTGCCCGATCACCCGCGCAGACACGCACCCCTCCGGCCGATCGGCCTAAGCGGTCCCGGGCCCGGGCGGGGGCAGGGGCTGGGGCACCGGGCACCGGGCACCGGCGCCACAGCCCGTCCGCCACCGACCGTCCGTCGTGGCCCGTCCGTCGTGGCCCGTCCGTCAGGCCGGGGACCCGGTGCTCTGCGGGGAGGCCTCGGACGCCTCGGGCCCCTGTTCCGCCGCCTTCGGGTCCATCCACATGACCTGCCAGCCGTGGCCGTCGAGGTCGTAGAAGCTGCGGGAGTACATGAAGCCGAGGTCCTCCGCGCCGTCCGCCTCGGAGCCGCCCGCCTTGAGTGCGGCGGCGCCGACCGTGTCGACCTCGTCGCGGGACGACACGCTGAAGCAGTAGAGCGCCAGCGTGTGCGTGGTGGGATCGGCCATCGGCAGTTGCGCGAACTCCGCGAACTTCTCGCGGCTGAGCAGCATCACGAAAGCCTGCTCGCCGACCAGCATGCAGGCGGCGGTCTCGTCGGTGAAGTGCGGGTTGAAGGTGAATCCCAGCTCGGCGAAGAAGGCCTTGCTGCGTGCGAGGTCCTTCACGGGGAGGTTCACGAACAGCATGCGGCCGGGGTGTGCGGGAGGGGTCATGGCGGGGCTCCAGTCGGCGTCTCGATGGCGTACGTCCTGTAGACCGGCCCGGGCGGCGGAACTCATCGGTGGTCCGTCGGCCCCCACGGGCCGGTGTGGACGATGAGTTCGTCGGCCTCGACGGCGGCGGAGTCCAGGCGGTCGAGGAGGTCGAAGCGCTCCAGCAGGGCGGCGGCGGTGCGCCGGCCCTCGGTGCGGGGCAGGTGGTGCAGGTCCGCCACGAGGAGCCTTAAATCCTCATGCGTCGGTCTGCGGCGCCCCAGTACGATCCCCCCGCCGCTCGCACATCAGTGCGCATCGACACACCGGGTGCGGGCACTCGAAACGGGAGGGATCACTTGACCACGTCCAAGTTCTTCGGCGCGAGACCCCGCGCGGTTCTCGCCTCTCTGGGCGCATCGGGCCTGTTACTGGCCGCCGCGACGACACCCGCGAGCGCGGCCGGCGGGGTGCCCCTGACGCCGACTCAGCTGTTCGACGGATACCGGCACTGCTCGACCGACGCGAGCCGGCCCTCGTACCGGTGGACCGGCGAGGGTCTCGTCGTCGAGGGGATCCCCGGGATCACCGACACCACCGGCAACCCCCTGGTCGGCGTGCGGTACCAGGTCTGGCCGGTCGCCGACCCGACGCAGATCACGACGGTCACCCGCGACCGTGTCGCGCCCGGCTTCGAGGCTCCCGCCACCCTGCCCGCCAGTGCGCTCGCCGATGGGCAGACCTACGCGTGGCAGGCGCAGACCGTGGTCGGGACCGCGGTCTCGGACTGGACGGCCCCCTGCTACGTCACGGCCGACCGGACCCGCCCGGCCAACGCACCCACCGTCACCTCGCCGAACTACCCGCCGGACGGGTGGAACAAGGGGGGCGAGCCGGTCGAGTTCACGCTGGGCTCGGGCGGTGTCGAAGACGTCGAGGGGTTCGAGTTCTCCTGGCAGCAGGACCTGCCGGTCATCGGCACGAACATCGGTGACCACGGCATCCCGCAGCCCGTCGACCCGTATGCCGACACGAGGTACTTCCAGCGTGCCGACGCGCTCGGCGGTTCGGCCACGCTCCGTCTCGTCCCGCCCACCGGCTCCGGTCCGATGACGCTGTGGGTGCGCAGTCTGGACCGGGCCCACACCGGGTCGGCGATCACCAGCTACCGCTTCTACGTCAGCTCCACGGCGCCCACCGTCACCCCGGCCGTCCCGCAGCCCGAGTTCGGTGAGCCGACCACGTTCACGTTCCGTCCCGACCCCGAGCTCCAGGCGAAGAGCCCGGTCGTCGGCTACTCCGTGCGGACCATGGGCGTACAGGACGACAAGCCGTTCGAGGTCGCGGCGGGGGCGGACGGCACGGCGACCGTGGATCTCGCCGTGGACGGCGCCGACGGCGGGAACCTCCAGGTGACCAGCAGGAGCGCGAACGGCTGGGTCAGCGACGCGGCATGGTGGAGCATCGGGTACGACACCACTCCCACCGTCTCCTCGGACTCCTACCCGGAGAACGGTTCGGGCGGCGGCGCCGGGGTCCCGGGCACGTTCACGTTCGCGCCGAAGGTCAAGGACGTCGTGAGCTACACGTACACCTTCAACGACGGCACCCCGGAGGTCACGGTCCCCGCGGACACCGACCACACGGCGGGCATCGACTGGACGCCGGCCTCGGACGGCTGGTACGACCTCACCGTCCACGCGACCACCCGCTCCGGTGTTCAGCTGGCTCCCTACGACTACTTCTTCACCGTGGACTGAGCCCCGGGAACCGGGAACCGGGACCCCGAAAACCTGTTGGCGGGCCGCGGCGGCCGCTGCTACCTTCCCGGAGGCCGTGCGAGAGAACGAGGAGGTGGTACCCGTGAACGCAGTATCGACATGGGTGCTCCCCTCCGGGGTCACGGTCGGGCGATAGGTCGTCCGGGAGCGCCGTTCACGCGCACTCCCGAAAGGCACGACCATGCGCTTCACTTCCGAGCAGCGCCTCGACGACGGCGTCCTCGCACGCGAATTCACCCTCGGCGAGATCCCGGGCACCCTGTGGACGCCCGGGTCCGCACCGGCCCCGCTGGTCCTGATGTCCCACAACAACGGCCTGCCCAAGGCGGACCCCCGGCTGGTGGCCCGGGCCCGCTACACCGCGGCGCGCGGTTACGCGGTGGCCACCATCGACGCCGCCGGCTGCGGTGACCGCCCCCGTTCCGCCGCCGACGAGCAGGCCCGCGCCGAGCTGCGGCGGGCGATGCGGGCCGGTGAGCCGGTCGACGAGATCTTCGAGTCGTTGATCGGCCCGCTGGTCGAGAACGCGGTCCCGGAGTGGCGGACCACCCTGGACGCCCTCCTCGACCTGCCCGGGATCGACGGCCCGGTCGGGTACTCCGGCGGGTGGACAGCCCTCGGCATCCGGCTGGCGGTGACCGAGCCGCGCATCGTCGCCGCCGGCTTCTTCGCCGGGGGGTACGTGCCCCGTGCCCAGCGCGAGGAGGCCCGGCAGGTCACCGTTCCGCTGCTGTTCCTGCTCCAGTGGGACGACGAGGGGAACCCCCGGCAACGGGCCCTGGACCTGTTCGACGCCTTCGGCAGCGAGGAGAAGACCCTGCACGCCAACCGGGGAGGGCACACCGGCACCCCCTGGTTCGAGCTGGAGGACGGCTGCCGTTTCCTGGACCGGCATCTGAAGTAGTGCGGGTCAGTGGCCGGCCGCACTGGCGTCGTGACGGCGCCGGCGGACGGCCGCTGCGTAGGTCGTCAGACCCCCCAGGACCAGGGCGAGACTGGCCGCGATGATCAGGTCCGTGGTGGACGAGGTGCCGGTGGCCGCGAGGGAGGCGGCCCCGGCGACGATTCCGGTGCCGGTGCCGCTGAGGTAGTTCATGATCGTGTTCCTTTCGGTGACCTGTCGGTCGGGTGGGAGGGGCGGGGTCGGTGGGAAGCGGTCACTTCCAGGCCGAGACGCCGGTGGCGTACGACTTCACCAGCGAGGTGACGAACCAGTACGCGCGCACGGTGGAGAAGACCAGGCCCGGCAGCATCAGGACGTCCACCAGGACGCCCTTCCAGCCGAGATGGCGGGTGCGGAAGGCGGCGTACACGATCCAGAAGGCGACCAGGCACAGCCAGGCCGGATCCAGGACGAAGCCCTTGCTCGCGATCACGCCGGTCCAGGCGGCCAGCCAGCCCAGGGTGTAGAGGAAGCCGGCGAAGCCGAGCACCATGCTCGTGATGGAGAACCAGGTGTGCTTCGTCCAGCCGCGGCGGCGCAGCGTGTCCACCGTGCCGCGCCCCCAGCGCTCCCGCTGGCCGATCAGTTCCCGCAGGGTGGGCATCAGGTCGGTGTACGCGATGCAGTGCTGGTTGGCCGTGACCTTCCAGCCCGCCTCCTTCAGCGCGAGCGTCGTCTCGTAGTCCTCCACCAGGTTGGCGTGGTCCTCCCAGAACACCTCGCCGCGCCAGCGCAGGATGCTCAGCAGCGCCTCGGTGCGGTAGAAGGAGCCGGCGCCCGACATGCTGTGGATGCCGAAGCGGTAGCGGCCGCGGGCGTAGCGGCCGTACTCCATGATCTGCATGCCCAGCAGGTAGCGCTGCCAGAGGTTCTTCCACAGGCCGGTGCGGCCGAGGCAGGTCGCGCTGAGTCCGCCGACGCGCCGGTCCGACGCCATGACGTTGCGCGCCCGTTCCAGGAACTTGGGGTGCAGACTCGTGTCGGCGTCCATGACCAGCAGGTACTTCGCGGCGGCGGCGAGTCCGCCGGGAGTGCTGTTCAGCCAGCCGATGCCGTGGTTGAGGGCGCCGGCCTTCTTGTGCGGGTTGTCGGGCAGGTTGAAGACGACGGTGCGCGGTACGCCCGGGCGGTCGGCGAACTCACGCGCGAACTCCTCGGTCCGGTCGGAGGAGTTGTTGACGACGATCACGATCAGGTCGGGCGGTGTGGTCTGCGCGGCCAGTGACTCCAGCGCCAACAGGACGCCGGCCTCCTCGTTGCGGGCGGGGAGGATCACGGCGGTCTCCAGCAGCGAGGACGCCGCCTGGGTCACCAGCCGGCGCCGGTGGGAGCCGTGTGCGCGCCGGCCTCCGCGCGTCGGGATGGCGGTGGTCATGTGGTCGGACATGGTGTGGTGTTGCCCCCCGCGGCATGAGTGCCGCTTCATTCCGCGACGGCCTTCGGGCCGTCCGCTTGCCTGTTGCTGCCCGGTGCCGGCTTTCCCCGGCCGGGAGCGGACACCACCACCACTGCGACGAGCGGCGGCACGAAGGGCCATTCTTGAGGCGCCGGTTACGGTCCCGGAAGAGTGACGGAGGGGCGTACGGAGGCCTTGGGGAGGACTGGGGAGCGAGAGAAGGGCGCGCATCTTCTGCGCACGCCCCTCGTGCCCGCGCCCCGCGCCCGCGCCCCGCGCCCGCGCAAAAAAACCGCCTGCGTTCTCCGAGCCTGCCGGTCTACGCTCGCCCGATGACCTTGGAATGGCGGCATGTGATCGTTCACTCGGCGGATCCGGCGGGTCTGGGGCGGTGGTGGGCCGAGGCGCTCGGCTGGGTGGTGGTCCACTCCTCCGAGGACGAGTTCGCGATCTGCCCGGCGCCGGACCGGTTCCCGGGGCTGGAGTTCGTCCGGCTCGACGAGCCCAGGCAGGGCAAGAGCCGGCTGCATCTCGACTTCGTACCGGACGATCAGGACGCCGAGGTGGCCCGTCTCGTGGCCCATGGCGCCCGGCACGTCGACATCGGCCAGGGCGAGCAGTCGTGGGTCGTCCTCGCGGACCCCGAGGGCAACGAGTTCTGTGTCCTCGGCCGACGCCCTCAGGAACCGGCTTCCTGAGCTCCCGGCACGACGGTCAGGTCGGCCGGGTCACCGCCCGGGCAGGGGCAGGCCCGCCAGCAGGGCGCGGCGGCTGGCCCTGACGTGTTCGCGCATGACGCGTTCCGCGCTGTCGCCGTCCTTCTCCAGGATCAGTTCCAGGACGAGGTGGTGCTCGCGGTCGGACTGGAGGGCGCGGCCCGGCTGGCTGAGCGAGGTGTTCACCAGCCGGGGGTACGCGAGCTGGTTCATCAGCACCCGGTAGTGGGCCTGGAGCTTGCTGTTGTCGGAGCCGGCCAGGAGCAGGTCGTGGAACTCCTGGACCAGCTCCGCGTACCGTTCCCGGTCGTCCCGCTCCACCGCCTCGTCGGCCTCGCGCAGATTCCGTTCGAGCGCGTCGATCTCCGGGACGCGGCCGCGCTGGGCGAGGAGGCGGGCGGCCGCGCCCTCCATGAGTTCCTTCATCTCGAAGAGTTCCGTGATCTCACGGCGGGACGGGATGGTGACGAACGTCCCGACGCGCGGCCGGATCTCGACGAGCCCCTCGGTCTGGAGCTGTTTGAGGGCCTCGCGCACGGGCGTACGGCTCACCCCGAACTCCTCCGCGAGGGCGGCCTCCGAGAGGGCGGATCCGGGCTCGACATCGCCCTTGATGATGCGCCGGCGCATCTCGGCGATCACCGTGGCCTGCATCGAGCCGTTCTTCGGTTCGCGCCTGGGTTCGCCGTGCGTGCGCTTCACCGGCCGCTCCTCCTTCTCCCTTGCCCTTCTCCCGTACCGCCCCGCGGATCATCCCAGAGACGTGAGTGCCCCGCCGTCGAAGAACCTGCCCGCGCTGTAGACCATCGGGTGCAGGTCGGTGACCGACGCGTGCACCACCCGGCAGATGAAGATCGTGTGCGTGCTCGCCCGGAGGCGCTCGCGGATCCGCACCTCCATCCGCGCGCTGCTGCGGGCGAGCAGGGGGCTGCCGTACGGGCCGCTCTCCCAGTCCAGGTCCGCGAACTTGTCGGCGGACTTGCTCGCGAACATGCCGACGACGTCGAGCTGGTCGGTGGACAGGATGTTGATCGCGAGGTGGTCCGCCCGGAACAGACAGTCATGGGTGGAGGAGGTGTGCTGCACGCACACCATCACCGTGGGCGGGTCGAGCGAGATGCTGGAGAAGGCGTTGACGGCCAGCCCCCTGGGGGTCTCCCCGTCCATCGCGGTCACCACCGTGACACCGGTGACGAACTGCCGGTTCACCCGCTTCATCACGTCGAGGTCGGGGGTGGAGGCGAGCGCGGTCATGAGGGTGCTCCTTGTCGTCCTGGTCGTCTGTCCTGTCCCACGCCGGCCGTCAGTCCTGTCCCACGCTGATGATGCCCAGCGCCGCGAGCAGCGCCCGGGGGTCCCAGGTCACGTGCTCCTCGACGATCCGGTCCCCCTCGAAGCGGGCGAACGTGGCGCCGCTGATGTCGACGCGCCGGTGGGTGGGCGGGACGCCGAGGAAGGAGTTCACGTGCGTTCCGCTGCTGTGCCAGCGGATCGCGGCCCTGTCGCCCTCGATCACGAGGTCGTCGATGACCGTGGTCAGGTCCGGGAACGCGGCGCGCGTGGAGACGATCGACGCCTTGAAGGCGTCCAGGTCCTGCGGGTGCGGGTCCGTCCCGTGGCGCAGGTAGGCCGGGCTGAGGAGGGCGTCGAGCGCGTCGACGTCTCCGTGCTCCCAGGCCCCGGCCCAGGCCTTCTCGATGCGTTCCCGGTGGGCTTCGGTGTGCGCCATCTCTTCCCCTTCCCTGGCATACAAGAAGCAGTAAGGCATGTCACCGAGGGAGCGTCAAGGGTCCGGCGGCGGAGGATCGTTCAACCGATCCCGAAGGTCCCATGAACACGCACGTCAAGCGGCATTCAATGGGCTCCTGGCGTCGACCCCGACCGGCATCCGGAGCCCATTCCGGCAGGAACCCTTGACCGGTTTGCCGGGGGATGCTTATCGTCCTGTGCCATGCAAGAGAGCTTGGAACACACTGACGAGAGCATCGGTCTCCGCAAGCTCGTGCTCTACCGTGACGTCGTCCTGACCGAGGCGGGCGAGGTGCCCGCGCGACCCGCGTGGCGCGCGAGTGTCGCCGCGGTCGTACGGAATCCCTGGCTGGGGTCCGGTCCTTCGGCCGACCTCAACCCGGAGCAGGCCCGCATCGCACCGGCGCTCGCGAGGCTGCTGACCGACCGGCTCATCACCTCCCTGGGCGGCGTGGACGAGATCGAGTCGTTCGGCAAGGCCGCCATCGTCGGCACGGCGGGCGAGATCGAGCACGCGGGGGCGCTCATCCACACCCCGTACTTCGGCAACCTGGTGAGAGAGTTCCTCCAGGGCGAGTCCATCATCTGCTTCGCCGACACGCGCGCCGAGGCCGGGGAGTCGCTGGTCATCCCCCTGTGGCACAAGACCCATGCCGCGACGCGCAGCCACTACCAGACCATCAGCGCCCGGGTCTCCGACGGGCCGCGCGCGGACGAGATCGTCGTGATCGCGGCCGCTTCCACGGGCCCGCGTCCGCATCCCCGGATCGGGGACCGGCTGACCGACCCCGTCGTCACCACCGAAACCCTGGAGGTTGTTTCCTCATGAGCGTCCGCAGGATCGTGACCGTCGTCGAGGAGATCCACACCGAGGGCGGCCGGGAACTCGCCCGCCCCGCCCGGATCGCCGTCGTCGCCGCGGTGATCGAGAACCCCTGGGCCGGTCAGGGCTTCGTCGAGGATCTCGGCCCCGGCATCGAGCGCCACGCCTCCGACCTCGGCGCGCTGCTCGCCCCCGCGGTCCTCGACGCCCTCGGTGCGCCCGCCGAGGCCTACGGCAAGGCCGCCATCGTGGGGCTGGACGGCGAGATCGAGCACGGCTCGGCGCTGATCCACACCCTGAGGTTCGGCGACCACTTCCGCAAGGCCGCGAACGCCACCACCCTGCTGCCCGCGGTCGAGAAGCGCGGCCCGGCCGGCGTGGTCTTCGACATCCCGCTCAAGCACATCACCGATGCCACGATCCGCTCGCACCACCAGAGCTTCGAGGTCCGCGTCAGCGACGCCCCGCATCCGAACGAGATCGTCGTCGCGCTCGCCGCCGCCGCTCAGGGACGCCCCCAGCAGCGCCTCGCGCCGCTCACGACCGAACAGTAGGTGCGCATGAGCCAGCCGACCGTGGTCCTGCTGCACGGCGTCGGACTCGACCACACCATGTGGGAGCCGGTCGCCGCGCTCCTGGCCGACCGCTTCACCGTGATCACCCCGGACCTGCCGGGCCACGGCACCCGCCCGCCGGTGCGCGACGGGGTGACCCTCGCCGACCTGGCCGACGGCGTCGCCGACGGGATCCCGGCCGGCTCGCACCTCGTCGGATTCTCCCTGGGCGCGCTGGTCGCCCAGCACCTGGCGCTGCACCGGCCCGCACAGGTGGCCACCCTGACCTCGGTCGGCTCGGTGTGCGCGCGCACCCCCGAGGAGCGGGACTCCGTCCTCGCCCGGCTGCGCACCGCCGAGGCCGACTTCGCGGCGAGCGCGGCCGCCTCCCTGAAGCGGTGGTACGACGGTACGGACGTCGGCGCCGACCGGGTGGCCCGCACCGCGGCGACCCTGCTCGCCAACGACGTCGGTTCCTTCCTGGGCTGCTACCGGGTGTTCGCCACGGCGGACGCGGAGCTCGCCCCGGACCTCGGCCGGATCGCCGTACCCGCTCTGGCGGTGACGGGGGAGGACGACCCCGGCTCCACGCCCGAGATGACCCGCCGGCTCGCCGCGGCGCTGCCCGACTGCCGGGCGGTGGTCGTGCCCCGGACGCGTCACATGCTGCCCGTCGAGCGTCCCCGGGCGCTGGTCGGCTCCCTCACCACCTTCCTCGGAGAGTGTGCTCATGTCTGACCTCACCACGTTGCAGCACTTCATCGGCGGGGCGCGGGTGGAGCCCGCGTCGGGCGAGTACTTCGAGAGCACCAACCCCGCCACCCGCGAGGTCCTCTACCGGGCGGCGCGCGGCGACGCGAGAGACATCGACCGGGCGGTCGCGGCCGCGCGGAGCGCCTTCGAGGACCCGCGCTGGCGCGACCTGAGCCAGACGCGCCGGGGGCATCTGCTGCGCCGCCTCGGTGAGCTGATCGCCGAGAACGCCGAGGACCTGGCCCGGATGGAGACCCAGGACAACGGCAAGCTGCTGCGCGAGATGCGGGGGCAGCTGGCCACCCTGCCGGAGTACTACCACTACTACGCGGGGCTCGCCGACAAGATCCACGGCGACTTCATCCCCACCTCCGACCGTCAGGTGCTGAACTACACGGCCCGCGAGCCGCTGGGGGTCGTGGGGGCGATCACGCCCTGGAACTCTCCGCTGACACTGACCAGCAGCAAGCTGGCCCCGGCCCTGTGCGCCGGCAACACCGTGGTGATCAAGCCGTCCGAGTACACCTCGGCGACCGTCGTCCGGCTCGCCGAGCTGGCGCTGGAGGCGGGCTTCCCGCCCGGCGCGGTCAATGTCGTCACCGGGTTCGGGGCCGAGGCGGGACAGGCGCTGGTGGACCACCGCGACCTGGCGAAGATCTCCTTCACCGGCTCCACCGCCACCGGCGCCCGGATCGCCGCGGCGACCGCGAGCCGGTTCGTCGGCTCCACGCTGGAGCTCGGCGGCAAGTCCCCCAACATCGTCTTCGAGGACGCGAACGTCGCGAACGCGGCGATGGGCGTCGTGGCCGGCATCTTCGCCGCCGCCGGACAGACCTGCATCGCGGGCAGCCGGGTCTTCGCCCACCGGTCGGTCTACGACGAGCTGCTGGAGCGGGTCGCCGAGCGGGCCGGGACCATCCGCATCGGCGATCCCCTGGACGCGGCGACCGAGCTGGGCCCGCTGGCCTTCGCCGACCAGCGCGACAAGGTCGCCGGCTATGTCGACCTCGGCCGCAGCGAGGGCGCCCGGGTGCTGACCGGCGGACGCCCCACGGACGGCGGCGGGCTCGGCGGTTACTTCTACGAGCCGACCATCCTCGTGGACGTCGACAACGACATGAGGGTCGTCCGGGAGGAGATCTTCGGACCCGTGCTGGCCGTCATGCCGTTCGACTCCGAGGAGGAGGTCGTACGGCTCGCCAACGACACCGACTACGGTCTCGCGGCCGGTGTCTGGACGACGAACCTCTCCCGCGCGCACCGGATGGCGGCCCGCCTCGACGCGGGCACCGTCTGGGTCAACACCTACCGGGCCATGTCCCCGATGTCGCCGCGGCAGGGCTTCAAGACCAGCGGTGTCGGCGTCGAGCACGGCACCGAGACGATCAAGGAGTACACACGCCTGAAGAGCGTGTGGATCAACACCAGCGAGGAGCCGGTGGCCGACCCGTTCACGATGCGGAGCTGACATGCCCCAGGTCGCCATCACCCTCGCCGAGGGCCGCAGCCCGGAGCAGATCCGGGCCCTGCTGCACGCAGTGCACACCGCGGTCCTGCGCACCACGAACACCAAGCCCGAGTACATCCGTGTCGTCGTCCACGAGGTGCCCCGGTCCCACTGGGCGACCGGTGACGTGACCCTCACCGAGATGGACGCCACCGCATCACCCGAGGAGCCGCAGTCATGAGGTTTTCGCTGTTCGTCCACATGGAGCGCTGGGACGAGGAGGTCAGCCACCGCGAACTCTTCGAGAATCTCACCGAGCTGACCCTGATGGCCGAGGCGGGCGGCTTCGGCACCGTGTGGATCGGCGAGCACCACTCGATGGAGTACACGATCTCCCCGAGCCCGATCCCGCTCCTCGCCCATCTGGCCGCGCAGACCTCGACGATCCGGCTCGGCGCCGGGACGATCGTCGCCCCGTTCTGGAACCCCATCCGGGCGGCCGGTGAGTGCGCGCTGCTGGACGTCATCAGCAACGGCCGGATGGAGGTCGGACTCGCCCGCGGCGCCTACCAGTTCGAGTTCGACCGGCTGGCGGGCGGGCTCTCGGCCCGGGACGGCGGCAAGCACCTGCGCGAACTCGTGCCCGCCGTACGGGCGTTGTGGCAGGGCGACTACGCGCACGACGGCGAGATATGGCAGTTCCCGACCTCGACGAGCGTGCCCAAGCCGATCCAGCGGCCCACCCCGCCCATGTGGATCGCCGCCCGCGACCCCGACTCCCACGACTTCGCCGTCGCCCAGGGCTGCAATGTCATGGTCACCCCGCTGATGAAGGGGGACGAGGAAGTCGTCGACCTGAAGCGGAAGTTCGACACCGCGGTGGCCAACCATCCCGAGGTGGCGCGGCCCGAGCTGATGGTGCTGCGGCACACCCACGTCCACTCCCCCGACGAGCCCGAGGGCTGGCGGCCGGCCGCGGAGGCGATCGGCCGGTTCTACCGGACCTTCGACGCATGGTTCGGCAATCAGGCCACCCCGGTCAACGGCTTCCTGCCGCCCAGCCCGGAGTCGAAGTTCGAGGGCCGCCCCGAGTTCACGCCGGAGTCGCTGCACCGGACCGCGATGATCGGCACCCCCGCCGAGGTGATCGAGCGGCTGCGCGCCTACCAGGAGCTCGGCGTCGACGAGTACAGCTTCTGGATCGACACCAGCCTGTCCCACGAGGAGAAGCGCAGGTCGCTGGAGCTGTTCATCAAGGAAGTCGTCCCGGCGTTCCAGTAAGTCCCCCTGCGGTACCGCCGCAGTACCCCCGTAGTACCCCTGTAGCACCCTGTCCCCAGGAGCACGCAATGACGCATGATGCTTCGACGCCGGTCTACGGCAGTGCGGTCACGAAGGTCGAGCCGTTCGGTGTCGATCACATTCCCGACAGCGAGCGGCACGGGAAGCCGAGTTCGCAG
>NZ_JBEXXK010000095.1:0-23438 GCF_040630405.1 Streptomyces sp. NPDC005811 | reverse complement strand
AGCCAGGCGCCCCCGGAGGCGCCGGCCGTCCCGGAGAGCGGCGCGTCGTCCGGGACGTCGGCCCCGCCTCTGTCGACGGCCCGCCGCTCGCGCACTGCGGCCGAGGGCTCTGCCAGCCAGGCGCCCCCGGAGGCGCCGGCCGTCCCGGAGAGCGGCGCGTCGTCCGGGACGTCGGCCCCGCCTCTGTCGACGGCCCGCCGCTCGCGCACCGCTGGCGGAGGCTCGGCCTCCCAGCGCACCGAGGTCACGAAGCCGGCCGTAGCCCCGAAGGACACCGAGGAGGTCCCCGGCTCGTCCACCGCGGCAGCCGAGCCCCCGGAAGGAGCGGCTCCCGAAGGCGCGGCCCCCGCGACCGCGGCAGGCCCCGCACGGACCCCCCGCAGCTCCGACGCCCCCTGGCACCACGCCCGCCCGGCCTTCGACGAGCAGAAGCCGGAGCGGCAGCCGGAGCCGGAGCAGGCGGCCGGGGAGCCCGGTGCCGCACCCGGGCCGGACCCCGAAGCCGACCCCGAAGACCCCACCCCCGAACCCCCGTCAGGAGGCCCGCAGTGAACGACGTTCTCGACGTCACCCTGCGACTCCTGATCGTCTTCGTCGTGTTCCTCACCTTCCCCCTGATCGTCGGTCAGACCGAGCACAAGGTCATGGCCCATATGCAGGGCCGCCTCGGCCCGATGTACGCGGGCGGCTTCCACGGCTGGGCCCAGCTCATCGCGGACGGGGTGAAGTTCGCTCAGAAGGAGGACGTGGTCCCCGCGGGCGCGGACCGCCGTATCTTCCAGCTCGCCCCCGCCGTCGCCCTCCTGCCCTACCTCCTCGTCCTCCTCGCCATCCCGATCGGCCCCGGCGAGGGCGCCGTCGGCCAGGTCCTGGACGCGGGCGTGTTCTTCGTGCTCGCCGTGATGGGCGTCGGCGTGCTCGGCTCCCTCATGGCCGGCTGGGCCAGCGCCAACAAGTTCTCCCTCCTCGGCGGCCTGCGCACCGCCGCCCAGCTCCTCGCCTACGAACTCCCGATGCTGCTCACCGCCGCCTCGGTGGCGATGGCGGCTGGCACGGTCTCCCTGCCCGGCATCGTCGACGCCTTCGCGTGGTGGTGGCTGCCCTGGCAGATCGTCGGGGCGATCGTCTTCTTCGTCGCCGGCCTCGCCGAACTCCAGCGCCCTCCCTTCGACATGCCCGTCGCCGACTCGGAGATCATCTTCGGCGCGTACACCGAGTACACCGGTCTGCGGTTCGCCCTGTTCCTCCTCGCCGAGTACGCCGGAATCGTCGTCCTGTGCGGTCTGACCACCGTCCTCTTCCTGGGCGGCTGGCACGGCCCCTGGGGCGCCGACGGCCTCGGCTGGGTGTGGACCCTGCTGAAGGCAGCCGTCCTCGCCTTCGTCGTCATCTGGCTGCGCGTCACCTATCCCCGGCTGCGCGAGGACCAGCTCCAGAAGCTGTCCTGGACCCTCCTCGTCCCCCTCTCCCTCGCCCAGATCGCCCTCACCGGCGTCGTCAAGGTGGTGATCTCCTAGTGGCCCCCATTCCTGGCTCCGGCCTCGCCAAGGGCCTGGCCGTCACCCTGCGCACGATGACGAGGAAGTCCGTCACCGAGCAGTACCCAGACGCCCAGCCGGAGCTCCCACCCCGTACCCGGGGCGTGATCGGCCTGTTCGAGGAGAACTGCACGGTCTGCATGCTCTGCGCCCGTGAGTGCCCCGACTGGTGCATCTACATCGACTCCCACAAGGAGACGGTCCCGCCCGCCGCCCCGGGCGGCCGCGAGCGCAGCCGCAACGTCCTCGACCGCTTCGCCATCGACTTCTCCCTGTGCATGTACTGCGGTATCTGCATCGAGGTCTGTCCTTTCGACGCCCTGTTCTGGTCCCCGGAGTTCGAGTACGCCGAGACCGACATCCGCGAGCTCACCCACGAGCGGGACAAGCTCCGCGAGTGGATGTGGACGGTCCCGGCCCCGCCCGCCCTCGACCCCGCCGCCGAGGAGCCGAAGGAGATCGCCGCCGCCCGCAAGACGGCGGAGAAGCTGGCCGCCGCCCGGGCGCAGCCCACCGAGCCCGCTCCCGCCGAGCCCGAGGGAGGCGAGTCGTGACCTCCGCCTCCTCCGCCGCCACGGCCGCCCTGGCCGCGGCGCCACACGGCTTCCTGTCCCCGACCGGTGTCGAGATCGCGTTCGTCCTCGTCGGCCTGGCCACCTTCGGTGCCGCCCTGGTCACCGTCACCACCCGGCAGCTGGTCCACGCCGCCCTGTGGCTGGTGGTCGCCCTCGGCGGCCTCGCCGTCGAGTACCTCCTGCTCACCGCGGAGTTCATCGCCTGGGTGCAGGTCCTCATCTACGTCGGTTCCGTGGTCGTCCTCCTTCTCTTCGGTCTGATGCTCACCAAGGCCCCCATCGGCCGCTCCCCGGACGCCGACTCCGGCAACCGCTGGGCCGCCCTGACGGTCGCCGTCGCCGCGGCCGCCGCGCTCGTCTGGGTGGTCGTCGACGCCTTCCGCACCACCTGGATCGACCTGGACGGCCCCGCCGCCGGCTCCACCGAGGTCACCGGCGCGAGCCTCTTCCAGAACTGGGTCCTTCCCTTCGAGGCCCTCTCCGTCCTCCTCCTCGCGGCCCTGGTCGGCGCGATCGTGCTGTCCCGCAAGGCGAGGACGGAGCCCGATGCGAGCTCTCCCCCCGTGAACGCCCGAGGTGTCACCAAGAGTTCCCCACCGGTCACGGAAAGTGGCGAAAAGTTCTCCGGCTCCCCGGCCGCATCCGGGTCCCCGGCCGATCAGGAAGGCGCCCGCTGATGCACCTCGCCTACCCGGCCGTCCTCGCCGCGCTCCTCTTCTGCACCGGCCTCTACGGCGTCCTCGCCCGCCGGAACGCGATTCTGGTCCTGATGTCGGTCGAGCTGATGCTCAACGCCGTCAACCTCAACCTCGTCGCCTTCGACGTCTGGCTCAGCCGCGCCGCCGAGGAGACCCTGCACTCCGGACAGGCCCTCACCCTGTTCACCATCGCCATCGCCGCCGCCGAGATCGGCATCGGCCTGGCCATCGTCCTCGCCGTGTACCGGACCCGCGGCACCTCGGACATCGACCGGCTCCGCGACACCGCCGAGGGCCACGAGAGCGACACCCCCGACACCGACACCGCCGCGACCGGGCCGGGCACCGAGAAGGCTGAGGCCACCGCGTGACCACGACCACCCTCGCCGTCCTCGTCCCCCTCCTTCCCTTCCTGGGCGCGGTCGCCGGACTGCTCCTCGGGCGCAACGCCCCCGGGTTCGTCCGCCCCCTCGCCGTCCTGCCGACCCTCACCGCCGTCGTCCTCGCCGTCGTCGTCGCCGTACGCCAGGGCGGCGACGCCGCGCTCACCGCGGCCACCGAACTCACCCCCACCGGCTCGGTCCCGATCGAGCTCTCCCTCTACATCGACGGCTTCGCCGCCCTGGTGGCCGTCCTGGTCGGCACCGTCGCCACCTGTGTGCAGATCTACTCGACCGGCTACCTCCGCGAGGACCCGCGCTACCCCTCGTACGCCGCGCTGGTCTCCCTGTTCACCTCCGCGATGTTCCTGGTCGTCTACACCGGCGACCTGATCGTGCTGCTCGTCGGCTGGGAAGTCATGGGCATCTGCTCCTACTTCCTCGTCGGCCACTACTGGGAGACCCCGGAGGCCCGCGCCGCCTCCCTCAAGGCCTTCCTGGTCACCAAGCTCGGCGACGTCCCGTTCCTCATCGGCCTGTTCGCCCTCGCCACCGACGCCGGCTCCTTCGAGATCACGAAGGTCCTCGACACCGTCGCCGACGGCGGCCTCGGCCACCCGACCGTCACCGCCCTGCTGCTCCTCGCGGGCGTGGCCGGCAAATCGGCGCAGTTCCCGCTGCACACCTGGCTCCCCGACGCGATGGCCGGCCCCACCCCCGTCTCCGCGCTGATCCACGCCGCGACGATGGTCGCCGCCGGTGTCTACTTCATCGCCCGGCTCCTCCCGGTCTTCGAGGCCTCCCGGGCCGCGATGGTCGTCCTCGCCGTGATGGCCGCCGTCACCATGGTCGGCTCCGGCCTCGCGGCGCTCGCGCAGGACGACATCAAACGCGTCCTCGCCTACTCGACGATCGGCCAGCTCGGCTACATGACCGGCGCCCTCGCCGTCGGCGACCGCTCGGCCGCCGTCTTCCACCTCCTCTCGCACGGCGCGTTCAAGGCCCTGCTGTTCCTCGCGGCCGGCGTGATCATCCACGCCGCCGGCACCAACTCGCTCGCCGCCATGTCCCGGACGGGCCGGCTGCGCGAGCGCGTCCCGGACGCCTACTGGACGATGACCGTCGCGCTCCTCGCCCTCGCCGCGATCCCGCCGTTCAGCGGCTTCTTCTCCAAGGAGTCCGTCCTCGGCGCCGCCGAGCACGTCACCACCGGCCACACCGAGCACGCCCCCGGCGCCGCCGGCTGGCTCGTCCTCGTCGCCGGACTGATCACCGCCCTCCTCACCGCCGCCTACGCCACCCGGCTGTGGCTGCTCGCCTTCCACGGCCGGGGCGCCGAAGCCCCCGACCACGGCCGCCAGCCCCGGTCCATGACCGTCGTGCTCTGGGTGCTCGCCGTCCCCTCCCTCGGCCTCGGCGCGCTCGCCTACCGCACGCTCCCCGACTGGTTCGACGGCAACGACCTCGCCCCGACCGTCACCACCTCCGTGCTCGGCACGGGCGTGGCCCTGGCCGGCGCGCTCATCGCGTACGCCGCCTGGCGCCACCTCAGGCCCCTGGCGGTCGTCGCTCCCCTGGGCGCGGTCGCCGCGCACCCCGAGGGCGACGCGGGCCGGGTCGAGGCCGAGGCCATCGCGACCCACGCCCCCGCCTACGGCGACCTGGCCTCGGCACCCGACCCGGCGGACCCCGGGCGGCTCCTGCTCGGCCCGCTGCACCGCCACGCGGCCGTCGGCTTCCACCTCGACACCGTGTACACCGCGCTGTTCGTCCGCCCCGTGCAGGGCGGCGCGAGCCTCGTCCGGTTCCTCGACCGTGAGGTCGTCGACACCTACGTACGCGGCGCGGGCGCCCTGCCCCGCTGGCTCGGCGCGGCCGTACGGCGCGCCCAGACCGGCAACGTCCAGACCTATGTGAGCGCGCTGCTCGCCGGCACCGTCGTCCTGGCGGTCGCCGTTCTCCTCGTCGCCTCGGGAGCGTGAGCAGGCGTGATCGATATCAACGAGTCCGTGATGCAGTTCCTTCTGGCGTTCGTCGTCGTCGGCCCGCTCCTCGGGGCCGCCGCCGCTCTGCTGCCCGCCCCGCCCGGACTGAAGGGGAAGTCGCCCGAGCAGGCCGTGCTCCGGCACGGCGTCACGGTCACCGGCGTGATCCTCGTCGCCGCGATCGTCCTCGCGCTCGGCTTCGACCACGACCATCCGTCGAAGATGCAGGCCAGTACGGACATCAGCTGGATCCCGGCACTCGACGTGCGCATCCACCTCGGCATCGACGGCATCTCCCTCCCCCTCGTGGTCCTGACCGCGCTGCTGACCTTCCTCTGCGCGCTCTACTCGTACTTCAAGATGCCCTCGGGGCCGACCCCGAAGGCCTTCGTCGCGCTGCTGCTCGTCCTCGAGTCCGGCACCCTCGCGACCTTCGCCGTCCTCGACCTGCTGCTGTTCTTCCTCGCCTTCGAGACGGTCCTCATCCCGATGTACTTCCTCATCGCCCGCTGGGGCGGCGAGGGCCGGGGCCGGGCGGCCATGAAGTTCATCCTGTTCACGCTGCTCGGATCCGTGGTCATGCTGCTCGGCCTGCTCCTGATCGGCATCAAGGCGGGCACCTTCGACATGGTGGCACTCGCCACTGACAACGGCCGGTCGCTGAGCACGTCCGTGCAGGTCATCGCGGTTCTGACGATCGGGATCGGGCTCGCCGTCAAGACCCCGATGTGGCCGCTGCACAGCTGGCTGCCCGACGCCCACACCGCCGCCCCGACGGTCGGCTCGGTCCTGCTGGCCGGTGTCCTGCTGAAGATGGGAACGTACGGGTTCGTCCGGATCCTCCTGCCGGTCGCGCCCGACGGCTTCCACACCTTCGCGCCCTACCTCGCGGCCTTCGCCGTCGTCGGGATCGTCTACGGCTCCCTGGCCTGCCTCGCCCTCGCCAAACAGGGCGCCAAGGGCGACCTCAAGCGCCTCATCGCCTACTCCTCCGTCGGCCACATGGGCTTCGTCCTGCTCGGCATCGCCTCGACCACCCCGACCGGCGTGAACGGCGCCCTGTTCGCCAACATCGCCCACGGCCTCATCACCGGCCTGCTCTTCTTCCTGGTCGGCGCCCTGAAGGACCGCACCGGCACCACCGACCTGGACGCCCTCGCCGAACAGACCGGCGCCGCCCTCTACGGCAAGGCCCCCCGCCTCGGCGGACTGCTCGCCTTCGCCGCCGTCGCCTCCCTGGGCCTGCCCGGCCTCGCCGGATTCTGGGGCGAGATGCTCGCCATGTTCGGCGCGTTCGACCCGGCGGCCGACCTCAGCCGCCCCGCCTTCCTCACCTTCACGGCGATCGCCGCGTTCGGCACCCTGCTCACGGCCGCCTACCTGCTCATCGTGGTCCGCCGCGTCTGTATGGGCGCCCACCCGCAGGACGCGCCCCGGCTCGCCGACGTCCAGTCGTACGAGTTCGCAGCCTGGACCCCGCTCGTCGTCCTCACCGTCGTAGCCGGCCTGTGGCCGAAGGCCCTCCTCGGCCTGACCGACCCGGCCGTGCAGCAGCTGCTCGCAGGAGGCACCCGATGAGCTCCCCGGCCCAGCACCTCGCCCGGCCCGTGGCCGAGTCGCTCGTCCAGTCCGTCGACTGGCTCGCGATCGCCCCGCCCACGCTCGCGGCGGTCGTCGCCCTCGTCGTCCTGGTCGCCGACCTGTTCGTGGCCGACACCCGCAAGCCGCTCCTCGGCTGGCTCTCCGTCGCCGGACTCGCCGCCTCCACGGCCCTGCTGCTGCCCCTCCTGGACGGCGACCGCTCCACGTTCTGCCAGACCGGCGACCCGGGCGCGTGCAGCTACACGGCCGACCGCTTCACCCTCGTCATCCAGTTCCTGGTCCTCGGCGGAGCCCTCCTGGCCGCCCTCCTGTCGGTCACCGCCCTGAAGGACGCGCGCGGCAGACTCCCCGAAGGCGAGTTCTGGTTCCTGCTGCTGTCCTCCGCCGCCGGCGCCGCCCTGCTGCCCGCCTCCCGCGACCTCGCCACCCTGGTCGTCGCCCTGGAGGTGGCCTCCCTGCCCGCGTTCGCCCTGGTCGGCATCCGGCAGGGCGACCGCAGATCCGCGGAGGCGGCCCTGAAGTTCTTCCTGTCGTCGGTCACCGCGACCGCCGTCAGCCTGATGGGCATCAGCTTCCTCTACGCCACGACCGGCACCCTGTACCTCACCCGGATCGCCGAACGCATCCAGCACGTCGACGGCCAGCTCCACACCCTCGCCCAGACCGGCGTGGTCCTCACCCTGGTCGGCTTCGCCTTCAAGACCGCCGCCGTCCCCTTCCACTTCTGGGTCCCCGACACCTACATCGGCGCCCCCCTGCCGATCGCCGCCTACCTGTCGGTCGTCGGCAAGGCGGTCGGCTTCTCCGGCCTCATCCTCGTCACCGTCGTCGGCCTGCCCTCCTACGCCGACGTCTGGGGCCCCGCCCTGGCCGCCCTGGCCGCCCTCACCATGACCGTCGGCAACGTCGGCGCCCTGCGCCAGCAGGCCACGCGCGCGTACAGCGCCGTACGCCTGCTCGCCTGGTCCTCCGTGGGCCAGGCCGGCTACCTCCTCGTACCGATCGCCGCCGCCGCGTACACCGACGACGCCGAGCACGCCGTCGGCTCCACCGTCGCGTACGCCCTCATGTACGCTGCGGTGAACCTCGGCGGATTCTCGGTGGCCGCCCTGGTGGGCCGTACGAGCCCGCGGAACCGCCTCACGGACTACCGGGGCCTGCACGCCCGCCATCCGCTCTCCGCGCTCCTCCTGGCCTTCTTCCTGCTGTGCCTGGCCGGACTGCCGCCGGGGGTCGTCGGACTCTTCGCGAAGGTCACCGTCTTCTCGGCGGCCGTCGACGCGGGCCTGGGCTGGCTCGCGGTCGTCATGGCCGTCAACGTCGTGATCGCCCTGTACTACTACCTCCGGTGGACGACCCTGCTGTTCCGCGCCCCCGAACGCGCCCCTGAAGGCGAGACCGAGGGCGGAACGGAAACCGGAACCGAAGCCGGAGGCGAAGGCGCACCCGTCAGGCACCGCGTGCCCGCCCCCCTCACCGTCGCGATCACCCTCACCGCCGCCCTCGGCATCGTCCTGTCCGGAGCACCCCAGCTGATCCTGCGCTTCACCGACACCGCCCTCTTCTGAGCTTGCTGAGCCCCCGCCACGCGGCCCACGCGCCCCACGCGCCCGGCGTACGCCCCGCCGTCACCCCGACGGCCCACACCCCTGCCCGTACGCACAAGGGAACTAGTGACTCCCACCTGGCGTTGACCAGTACGGGAGGGTCCACTGGACGTGACAGCACGACTCCAGTGGGCACCGGAGAGACGGAACACCAGCAAGCAAAGGGTTCCCCTGCTGCGCGATTTGGAGGGCGTACCGTGCACCGCCGGCACAACGGGCTCAGGACGGCAGTACTCCTCGGGGGACTGTCCGCACTCATCATCGTCATCGGCAGCTTCTTCGGCCGCGCGGGGCTCGTCGTCGCGGTCGTGATCGCCCTCGGGACGAACGCGTACGCGTACTGGAACAGCGACAAGCTGGCTCTACGCGCGATGCGCGCCCGACCGGTCAGCGAGTTCGAGGCGCCCGCCCTGTACCGGATGGTCCGGGACCTCTCCACCCAGGCCCGCCAGCCCATGCCCCGGCTGTACATCTCCCCGACCGAGGCACCCAACGCCTTCGCCACCGGCCGCAACCCGCGCAACGCCGCGGTGTGCTGCACCGAGGGCATCCTGCGCATCCTCGACGAGCGGGAACTGCGCGGAGTCATCGGCCACGAACTCAGCCACGTCTACAACCGCGACATCCTCATCTCCTCGGTGGCCGGCGCCCTCGCCTCCGTGATCATGTTCCTGGTCAACTTCGCCTGGCTGATCCCGATCGGCCGCTCCGACGACGATGACGGCCCCGGAATCCTGGGCATGCTCCTGATCATGATCCTCGGCCCGCTCGCCGCCAGCCTCATCCAGCTCGCCATCAGCCGCTCCCGGGAGTACGAGGCCGACGCCTCGGGGGCCCAGCTCACCGGCGACCCGCTTGCCCTCGCCGGCGCCCTGCGCAAACTGGAGATGGGCACCAAACAGCTTCCACTGCCCCCCGAGCCCCGGATCGAGACCGCGAGCCACATGATGATCGCGAACCCGTTCCGACCGGGCCAGGGCCTCACCAAGATGTTCTCGACCCACCCGCCGATGGCGGAACGCATCGCCCGGCTCGAGAAAATGGCAGGTCGCCACCAGTGAAGACCATCCTGAACGTCATCTGGCTCGTCCTGAGCGGGTTCTGGCTGTTCCTCGCCTACCTCCTCGCGGGCCTGCTGCTCTGCATCACGATCATCGGCATACCCTTCGGGATCGTTCTTCTGCGTTCAGCATCGCGCTCGGGTCGACCCGCCCTTCGATGACCATCGAGGGCAGCAGCCGGATCTCCGGGAGAGGGACCTGTGCCACGTCCGCCAGCGCAGCGTTCACGCGGCTCCAGGTGTCGTCGGACGTCCAGGCGTTGAAGTGCTTCGAAGCCTGGATGGTGGCGCCGGTTTCCTTGATCACGTCAGGCCAGGACTTGCCGGTGCGAGCCTTGTAGAAGATGGCGTCCACGGAACGGCGGACAGTGCCCCTGCGCCCCTTCGGGAGTAGGGGAGCGACCTTCGTCCACTCCTCGTCCGAGAGCGCGGCAGCGGGGATGGTGAGGCCTGTAGCGGCGTACCAGGCCCGCACGGTACAGGGGACGCCGCCGCGTCGGTCGTCGGGAACCGGGCCCGTGATGGTGATCTTCAGTTCCAGCATGGACAGGATGGCCGCTTGCTGCTCAGGGGCCATGTCCGGGAACGACTTCTGCGCCATGTCCGCCAGCGCGATGAGATCACGGGCGCGCTGATCGGACTCTTCCATCTCAGCCAGCCATTCGGCCGCCTCGTCGCGCAGGTTCTGGAGCTGTTGAAGTTCGTCGTCCAGGACTGCTGTGGCCGCCTCGATGGCATCCGAAGACTTGCTCTGCTTGGCTGCGGCGACGATGACGGCCGCGATCGAGGCGTTCATGCCCTCGATCTGCTGGTCGAGGTCGGCGATCCGGTCGGCCAGGGCCACCGTGTCCCCTGCCGCCATCCCGATCCACTCGGCAGCCAGCTCTTGCAGTTTTTCGCTGTTGCTCGCAATCTCGGTGACGTGCTTCCAGACGTGCTTTTCTAGGGCGTCCGCGTCGATGCGAGAGCAGCCGCAGGTTTTCTGACTGAGGTTCCTGGGTGCGTTGCCGGAGCACCGGTAAAATCGGGAACCCTCCCTTACCTCTGCGAAGCAGATTCCTGTGTACGGCTTCGCGCAGAGGCCGGTAACCCGGCCGCTAAGGGGGTAGAACCACCGCTGTCCGCTGCTGCTCTTTGCTGTTTCGGCGACCTTCCGCCGTAGCTCTGCACTCTGTTCTTCGGGCAGAATCCGAGGCAGTTCGATCCTCACGGAGTCGCCCCAGAGAGGATTACCGTTCTCGTCTGTTTTGGCGTGCTTTCCGCGAAAAACGAGTGAACCGTCGAGCACAGGCATCGAAAGAATGCGATCTCGTAGGTTGTCGCGTGTCCATGCCTTGCCGGAGCGCGCCGTGATCCCTTCGGCGATGAGGCGGAGGGTGGCCTTGCGAAGGTTGAGCCCTTCGCCGACCACCAAGTCGTACACGTGCTTGATGACCTTCGCCTCGTCCTCATCGATCACCAAGTACGAGCCGGGGGTTCCCTTGTTGGCGATGCGGTAGCCGTAGGGAGCGCGTCCACCGATGTGCGCGGCCGGCGTCAGCTCTGCTTTCTCCTGCAATCCGCCCTGAGTCCGGTCGCGGATCGTCTCCCATTCGGTCTCGGCGTAGTCGGCGTCGCGGCGCATCTTCTTGCGCCCCTCGGTCGTGGTGTTGTCGTAGTCGTCGGCGACGACCGCGACGAAGACGCCGATGTCTTCGAGAGCCCACACCCAGCGCCAGAAGGCACGACCCTTGCGGCCGATCACCCGACCGTCCGGCACGACCACGATGTCGAAGGGACGCGGAGTCTGTTGGGCGTCGTCCATCAGCCGCTTCAGGTCACCGCGGTCAGCGGCTTCCAGCGAGCCCGAGACACCCTCGTCCTTGTAGGCGCCGACGTGAGTCCACTGTTTGAGCGCGATGTGCCGAGTTGTCTTGCGGCTTTGCCTGGCTACGCCGTAGCCCTTCTTCTGCTCCTCGGTCGATACGCGTAGGTAGTCGACCGCACGCAGAGTGCGTGTACCGGCCGCACGTGCAGCGGTCTCGATGGCTGAAGACAGGGGTGTGCTTACATTGGACACGTCGACTCCCAATCAGTCGGCCAGCCCCGGGGCGGTGCCAGCCGCTGCCGGGGCGTTTGTCTGAACTACCAAATTAGCGCGAATGCCTGACGCTTCGTTGGTATTTCCGCTGATTGTTCGTCGTTCGTACGGCCCGAAACGGAATACGCTTCCGTAATCCGGCGTTCGCCATGCTGTACGGCCCGTGGCGATATGGCCCGTGGCGATATGGGCGGTCAGCGTCCGCCAAAGGCCTCATCCGTCGAAACCACTTCGCGCCCCAGCGGCATGAGTGAGATCGGGATCAGCTTCAGGTTGGCCCAGCCGAACGGGATGCCGATGATCGACAGGAACAGCGGGATGCTCGTGACCAGGTGGGCCAAGGCCAGCCACCAGCCAGCGAAGATCACCCAGATCACGTTCCCGATGAACGAGCCGGCTCCGGCGCCCGGCCGCTCCACAGTGGTGCGGCCGAACGGCCAGAGGACGAAGCCGGCGATGCGTAGGGACGCGATGCCGAACGGGATGGTGATGATCAAGACGAAGCAGATCAGCGCGGCGATGAGGTACCCGATCGCCATCCAGATGCCGCAGAAGACGAGCCAGATGATGTTCAGCAGCAGGTTGAACAGCTTCATGATCGACACCTCTCCAGGTGGGTCCGCCCGTACAGTCCTGCTACCACCAGTATCAGCAGGTCACGCCTCAAGGCGGAACCGGAGCGCTCTTGTGGCGTGATCGGGAATGAACGGAGACGATTCCGTTCCGGCTGGTCGCCCGGCCGGTTGCCGGTCCGCTCACCGCCCGCCGAGCCACCCGCGCACCCCGTACGCGAGCGCGCCCGCCGCCAGCACGGATGCCCCCGTCGCCACGGACGTCCCCGGCAGGGCGAACGCCAGGGTCGCGCAGCCGAGGAGCCCCAGCGCGGGGAGCGCCCGCGCGGTCGGGGAGCCGTCCAGCGTCCAGGCGGATGCGTTGGCCACCGCGTAGTAGGCGAGCACGCCGAAGGAGGAGAAACCGATCGCGCCCCGTACGTCGACCGTGGCGGCCAGCACCGCCACCACCGCGCCGACGGCCAGTTCGGCCCGGTGGGGCACCTGGAAGCGCGGGTGAACGGCCGCCAGCGCGCCGGGCAGATGGCGGTCGCGTGCCATCGCCAGGGTGGTGCGTGAGACGCCCAGGATGAGCGCGAGCAGGGAACCCAGCGCGGCCACGGCCGCCCCGGCGCGTACCACCGGCACCATCCCCGGCACGCCCGCCGCCCGCACCGCGTCGGCCAGCGGCGCCTGCGCCCGCCCGAGGGCTCCGGAGCCCAGCACGGACAGGACGGCGACGGCCACGCACGCGTAGACGACCAGGGTGATGCCCAGTGCGAGGGGGATCGCCCGGGGGATGGTGCGCGCCGGATCCCGTACCTCTTCGCCGAGGGTGGCGATGCGCGCGTACCCGGCGAACGCGAAGAACAGCAGACCGGCGGCCTGGAGCACCCCGCCAAGACCGCCCGAGGTCCCGACGTCCAGGCGCCCGGCGTCCGACGCGCCGGAGCCCAGGCACACCACGACCACGGCGGCGAGGACGGCGAGGACCACCGACACGATGGCCCGCGTCAGCCAGGCCGACTTCTGGATGCCGCCGTAGTTGACGGCGGTCAGGGCGACCACGGCCGCGACCGCCACCGCGTGCGCCTGCCCCGGCCAGACGTACGCCCCGACCGTCAGCGCCATCGCCGCGCAGGAGGCCGTCTTCCCGACCACGAAGGACCAGCCGGCCAGGTAGCCCCAGAACTCCCCGAGGCGTTCGCGCCCGTACACGTAGGTGCCGCCCGAGGCCGGGTACCGGGCGGCGAGGCGGGCCGACGCCATGGCGTTGCAGTAGGCCACCAGGGCGGCGAGGGCGAGTCCGAGCAGCAGTCCGGAGCCCGCGGCGTGCGCGGCGGGGGCGAGGGCGGCGAAGACGCCGGCGCCGATCATCGAGCCGAGGCCGATGACGACGGCGTCGCCGACGCCCAGGGTCCGCCGCAGCGCGGCGGGGGATCCCGACGGTGTCATGGGCGCACCCTACTGACCGGCGGAACCACCGGATGCCGTCGGGACGTCGTCCGCGACAACACGACACGAACCCGAGTGAACGCGACACGGACGCCGGGGCGAGCGAGATCACAGTGCCCGGACAGCACGGGCGCGGCGCGGAGGGGCAGGTTCAGGACATGGGCATCATCAGCTGGATCATCCTGGGACTGTTGGCCGGAGTCATCGCCAAGGTCCTGCTGCCGGGGCGTGACCCGGGCGGCTTCATCGGCACGACGTTCATCGGCATCGCGGGCGCGTTCATCGGCGGCTGGATCTCGGCCCGCTGGCTGGACCACCCCATCACCAAGGACTTCTACGACGGCGCCACCTGGATGGCGGCGATCGGCGGATCGCTCGTGCTGCTGATCGTCTACCGGCTGCTGTTCGGCAACTCGCGCGACTGAGCGAGAAGGGCGGGCACCCCGGGGGTGCCCGCCCTTCGTCGTCACCGGGAGCGGTCGGCCGGAGGCCGGCTACCGGTAGTTCACGAACTGCAGGGCGAAGTCGAAGTCCTGACCCTTCAGCAGGGCGATGACGGCCTGGAGGTCGTCCCGGCTCTTGGAGCTGACGCGCAGTTCGTCGCCCTGCACCTGGGCCTTGATGCCCTTGGGGCCCTCGTCGCGGATGAGCTTCGCGACCTTCTTCGCGTTGTCCTGGGAGATGCCCTCCTTGATCTCCGCGAAGAGCTTGTACTCCTTGCCGGAGAGCTGGGGCTCGCCCGCGTCCAGCGCCTTCAGCGAGATCCCGCGCTTGATCAGCTTCGACTGGAAGACGTCGAGGACGGCGTTCACCCGGTCCTCGGAGTTCGCCTCCATGAGGATCTTCTCGCCGGACCAGGAGATGGAGGCGCCCACGCCCTTGAAGTCGTAGCGCTGCGAGATCTCCTTGGCGGCCTGGTTGAGGGCGTTGTCGACCTCCTGCCGCTCGACCTTCGAGACGATGTCGAAACTGGAGTCGGCCATGTCCTGTGGCTCCTTGTATCGGGGTGCGTGTGAGCTGCGGATCGGCGTACGTGGAGCGGCCGCCGAGCCCGGTTCGATCCCGGGCCGCATCCGGACAAGCCTAGCCACCCGCGGTCGTCCGGGTGGAGATCAATCGGGTGGCGGAGCACCCCTCGGTATCGGGTATTGTTTACGTCGTTGCCAGGGAGCACCGCCGAAAAGCGGTTCGAACGGCAGCGAAACCCGGCGGTGTGCCCGAGCGGCCAAAGGGAGCAGACTGTAAATCTGCCGGCTCAGCCTTCCCAGGTTCGAATCCTGGCGCCGCCACGCTGAGAGCGAAGGGCCCGTCACCTGTCAACGCAGGTGACGGGCCCTTCGTCGTATTCCGTGGCGAGGTGGGAGGGGCTGGCCGTTCGAGGGACGCCGTGGGGCAAACGGGTCATGGGTGGCCCAACTGCCCTGCCCCGAGGGGAGATCTTCTTCAGGCATCCCCTCGGACCCGGAGGTCCTGCATGGCTCGGCTCCTCATGGCAGGCGTCGTCTCGGCGGCGCTGTTCACGCTGGGAACGCCGGTGACCGCCGCGGTCGCCGCTCCTCCCACCTGTCTCGGCATCCCCGCGACCCTCACCGGCGCGGGCACGCTCATCGGTACCCCGGGCAGTGACGTCATCGTCGGCTCGGCGGGCGCGGACGTCGTGGACGGGCGCGGGGGCAACGACGTCATCTGCGGTCTCGGCGGCGACGACCGGCTGACCGGCGGGCTCGGCGACGACCGGATCGACGGAGGCGGGGGCGACGACGTCATCCGCGGGGACGTGTCCGTCGGGAGCGGGGACGCCCGGGGCGGCGGCAACGACGTCCTGTACGGCGGTGACGGCGACGACGACCTGGTCGGCGACGCGCAGACCGGGAGCGGGAACGCCGAGGGCGGCGGCAACGACACCCTCCACGGCGGCGACGGCTCCGACTTCCTGGTCGGCGACTCCGAGACCGACACGGGCGGCGACGCCCGGGGCGGCGGCAACGACCGGCTCTACGGCGACGACGGCGACGACGTCCACATGACCGGGGACAGCGTCGCCCTCGGCGGTGACGCCGAAGGCGGGGGCAACGACGTCCTGTACGGCGGCAACGGCGACGACGGGCTGCTCGGGGACTCGGCCGCCCCCTTCCAGGGCTCCGCGACGGGCGCCGGCGACGACGTGCTCCGCTCCGGACCGGGGGTCGGCGCAGAGAGCATCGTCGGGGACAGCGAGGGCATCGACGCGGTGCACGGGGACGGTGGCGACGACCTCGTCGATCTCGGCGACGACGGCGGCCTCTTCGCCATCGGGGACCACAACATCGGTGACCCCCAAGGCGGTCGGGCGACCGGGGCGGGCAACGACCGGATCATCGGCGGTACGGCGGACGACCTGCTCTTCGGCGACAGCTCCGTCGGCGACGCCTCCCGCACCGTCGCGGGCAACGACGTCATCGACGGCCGCGGCGGGAACGACCAACTCTTCGGCGACAACGTGAACTTCGACGGGGACGCGACCGTCGGCACGGCGGGCGGCCGGGACGTGCTGCGCGGCGGCACCGGTGACGACGCCCTCTTCGCGGGCCCCGCGGACGACTTCCTCGACGGCGGCCCGCAGATCGATTCCTGCGACGGCCAGGCCGGTGACGCCGACCACGCGGTGCGCTGCGAGTCCGTCACCGACGTTCCCTGACCCCGGTCCCCGCGCGGGCGCGGAGATGCGGCCTGTGGGGCTGGAGTGCACGGTGGTACAGGGGATGTCTCATTCGGAGGTGCTGTACATGCGACGCATGCTCACCAGTGGGACCCTGGTCGCCGCGCTCGTGCTCGCGGGGGCGCCGGCCCTCGCCGCGCCCCTGCAGGGTGCGCCCCAGCAGAGCGCGGCCCAGCCCGTACGGGCCGTCACCCAAGGGTTCGTGGACGTCTGCAACTTCACCAAGACCCGGCCGACCCTGAAGCTCGGTTCCTCGGGCAGTGCCGTCCGGCAGGCCCAGTGCTACCTGAACCACTCCCTCACCGGCCGACGCCTCGCCGTGGACGGGCAGTTCGGGCCCTTCACCCAGAAGGCGACGCTGCGCTTCCAGCGCTGCGCCGGCATCGGCGTGGACGGGGTCATCGGGGCCCAGACCTGGTCGTTCCTCGTCGTCTGGGCCAACTCGCCGGACTTCGTCTGCTGACGGGGAGGCCGGTGGTCAGGCGCCCGGTGACTTCGCCGCCCGCTTCACCTCCGCCTCCACATCGCTGCGCGGTCTCTCCTCGTCCTTGGCGTACGCCGTCACCGCGGCCTGGACGTCACGGGCGAGGTCGCGCCAGGCCCGCCACGCGGTCTCGTACGTCTCGGTCTGGGTCTCCGACCAGGGCGTCGCCGTCGGCGGGCCGTAGGCGTCCCGCAGTTCCTCGACCCGTGCGTGGGTCTCGTCGGCCAGACGCTGCATCGCCACGAGTTCCTCGAAGATATGTGCCATATGTCCGGATGCTAGGGACGTGCCGGCGGATCCGCGCGGTGAGCGGGCCGCGTGCCGCGCTCTGCTACCCGGGTGGCCCACTGCGGCACACTGGCCCCATGTCCAGCGGATCCAGCCGTCGCAGAGTCTGTCCCGAGTGCCGTCGCGAGATCGCCGTCGTCGCCGGACGGTTCGCCCGGCACGACCCGCCCGGCGCCCGGGAGAACGGGGAACTCGTCTCCTGCCCCGGGTCCCGTAGCAGGGCGCAACTGGGTGCCGTACAGCCGGCGTTGGACGGTTACGCCCTGCCCGAGTTCCCGGGGCAGCTCCCGCTCTTCTGACCTCAGTTCCCGGCCACCGACTTCACCGCCACCGACACCGGTGCCGAGCCGCCGATCAGCTCCAGGGTGAGGCCGGCCGTGGCCGGGGTGTCCACGAGCTCCGCCAGGACGGCCGCCACGTCGTCGCGCGGGACGGCGCCGCGGCCCGTGCGGGCCTCCAGCCGGACCAGCCCGGTGCCGGGATCGTCGGTGAGCAGCCCGGGGCGCAGGATCGTCCAGTCGAGCGAGTCCAGACCCCGGACGTACGCGTCCGCCTCGCCCTTGGCGCGCTGATACACGTCGAAGACCTCCTGGCCCGGGTGGTCCGGGTCCGCGCCCATCGACGACACGACCACGAAACGCCGTACGCCCGCCCGGACCGCCGCGTCCGCGAACAGCACCGCCGCGCCCTTGTCCACGGTGTCCTTGCGGGCCACCCCGCTGCCCGCCCCGGCGCCCGCCGCGAACACCGCCGCGTCCGCGCCCCGCAGCAGCTCGGCGACCTCCTCGACCGACGCCGACTCCAGGTCCCGTACCACCGGTTCGGCACCCGCCGCCCGCAGATCCTCCGCCTGCTCGGCCCTGCGGACGATCCCCGCGACCTCGTCACCACGCCCGGCGAGCAACCGCTCCAGCCGCAGCGCGATCCGACTATGACCACCAGCGATGACAATGCGCATGCCTCCGACCGTACGCCCGGGTGTCCCCGCCCGCCGTGCCGCACGCGCGCGGGCGCCCCGGCGGGCCTACGACGACTCCCCCCGCCCCTGCCGGGGCAGCCCCCGGTCCACCGGGGCCGCCGGGGCCGCCGAGTCGCCGTACTCCCGGACCGCGTACTCCCGGACCGCGCTCGTCCGGGCCACCACCCGGCCGCGGTGGATCACGACGCGGCTGTACCCGAGGGAGAGCGCGCCCGCCAGCCGGTTGCCGCGGACGGCCAGCAGGTCGGCGGGGAAACCGGCCTCGACCCGGATCTCGGGCAGCCCCAGGGCCGCCCGCGCGGAGCCGCTCACGGCGTCGTAGGCCTCCTCGGGGCGCAGACCGTGGCGGGAGACGAGGAGGTAGGCCGCCTCCAGCGGGTCGCCGCGCCCGACCGGGTTGGACAGGTCGCGCAGGGCCCCGCTGCCGGCCGCCACCCGCACCCCGGCCGCCCGCAACAGCCGTACGGGCGCCGTGCCGTGGTGTTCCGAGGCGCCGCAGCCGCCCTGCGGCAGGCACACCACCGTCACCCCGGCGGCGGCCAGCCGGTCGGCCGTGCGGGCGGCCGCGCCCGGGGACAGCCGGCCGAGGCCGCCGCACGGGGCGAGCGTGACCCCCGGGCGCAGCCCGCCGGCCATCGCGGCCAGCCGGGCGAGGCGCGCCGGGTCACCGGCGTCGGTGTGCAGGTCGACCGGGCAGCCGTGCTCGGAGGCGACCTCCAGCACGGCCTCCACGTACCCGGTGGGATCGGGGTCCAGGTCCGGACAGCCGCCCACCGCCGAGGCGCCCATCTTCAGCGCGTCCCGGAGCATCGCCAGGCCGTCCGCCCCGGCCACCCCGGTCAGCAGCCGGGGCATCGCCACCGTCGTCAGCTCGGCGAACCCGCTCAGCGACCGGCCGGCCCGCAGGACCGCGGTCAGCGCGCCGAGGCCCTGGACGTCACCCACCCGCACCTGGGCGCGCAGCGCGGTCGCGCCGTGCCCGAGCTGGAGCAGGGCGGCCTCGATCGCGCGCCGCTGCACGTCCTCGGGGCCGTACGGGACCGGCCCGTCCAGGTCGGCCGTCAGGGCCGTGTCGACATGGGCGTGCGGCTCGGCGGGGGCCGGGAGCAGGAGGTGGCCGGAGAGGTCGACCCGTGCGGCGCCCGTGCCGGTGCGGGCCGGGCCCGGTGTGAGGCTGCCGGCCGTGCCGACCGCCTCGATCCGCCCGCGGACCAGCCGTACGTCCACGGTCCGGCCGTCCGTCAGCCGCGCCCCGCACAGCAGCAGCGCGCCTCCGTCCGGCGTGCCGCCCGGGGGGCCGGACGGGAAGGAGGGCGGCGGGGGTGGCTCGGGCCGGCTGTCGGGCATCGCGCTCCAGAGGGCTCGGGGTCCGGCGGCTCGGGACCGCGCGGGGGAGGCAACGTCACGGAGAGTGAGTCGAGCGTAGGGCGGCGCTCCGGTGCGGTCAGGGAGGAGCGCAATAGTCGTACCGGTGGGGTTGCGGTGGTCGCGGAGGCGCGAGAACGGTTCCAGGGAGGCGCGCGGGGCCGCCGGGACCGGCGGTGGAGCCGTCCGGCGGGCGGGTCCGCGGGTCCCTCCGGAGGGCCGCGAAACGGATTTGGGTGAACGGCTGCGGACCGTGTAATGTCTTCATCGCTCGCCCCAATAGCTCAGTCGGCAGAGCGTCTCCATGGTAAGGAGAAGGTCTACGGTTCGATTCCGTATTGGGGCTCTGGTGTGAGAGGTTCCCGTCGCGAGGCGGGAACGGATCGCATCAAAGCGGTGTAGCTCAGTCGGTAGAGCAAGCGGCTCATAATCGCTGTGTCACCGGTTCAAGTCCGGTCACCGCTACACGCAGTAGCCGATTGCGGGGTCGGTCCTTCGATCGGCTACTCTTTCTTGCGTTAAACCAATCCCATCCGTTCGTCAAGGAGCACTCACGTGGCTGCCACCGACGTCCGCCCGAAGATCACGCTGGCCTGCGTGGAGTGCAAGGAGCGGAACTACATCACCAAGAAGAACCGGCGTAACAACCCGGACCGACTGGAGATGAAGAAGCACTGCCCGCGTTGCAACGCGCACACCGCGCACCGCGAAACGCGATAAATCAGGCTCGTACGCGAGGCCGTCCCCGAGTGATCGGGGGCGGCCTCGCGTCGTTGAGCGATCAGTACCGGTCAGTACAGCCGGTCACTGCAGCCACCAGGAAGAGCAACCCAGGAGGTGCCGAGCCCATGGCGCTCGACCAGTCCTTCGTCGGGCGGACCTACCCGGCCACCGAGCCCTATGAGGTCGGCCGCGAGAAGATCCGTGAGTTCGCCGAGGCCGTGGGGGACACCAACCCGGTGTACACCGACCCGGAGGCCGCCAAGGCGCTCGGGTACGCCGATGTGATCGCCCCGCCCACCTTCGTGTTCTCCATCACCTTCAAGGCCGCGGGAGAGGTCGTCCGGGACCCCCGGCTCGGCCTGGACTACAGCCGCGTGGTGCACGGCGACCAGAAGTTCGCCTACCGGCGCCCCGTGCGGGCCGGCGACCGGCTCACGGTCACCTCCACCATCGAGGCGATCAAGTCCATGGCGGGCAACGAGATCGTGGACGTCCGCGGCGAGGTGCACGACGAGGCGGGCGAGCACGTCGTGACCGCCTGGACGAAGCTGGTCGCGCGCGCGGCCGAGGAGGCGTGAGGGTGATGACGGCGAAGATCGCCTACGCGGACGTCGAGGTCGGCACCGAACTGCCGGCGCAGACCTTCACCGTGGACCGGGCCACGCTCGTGCAGTACGCGGGGGCCTCCGGGGACTTCAACCCCATCCACTGGAACGAGAGGTTCGCCAAGGAGGTGGGACTGCCGGACGTCATCGCGCACGGCATGTTCACCATGGCCGAGGCGATCCGGGTCGTGACGGACTGGGTCGGGGACCCGGGCGCGGTCGTCGACTACGGGGTGCGCTTCACCAAGCCGGTCGTCGTGCCCGACGACGGGCAGGGCGCGGTCATCGAGGTCGCCGGCAAGGTGGCCGCCAAGCTCGACGACCACACCGTCCGCGTCGACCTGCTGGTCACCAGCGGAGGCCAGAAGGTGCTGGGGATGTCCCGGGCGGTCGTACGCCTCGCATAGGCGTGCACGGGGTCGCGCAGGGGGTCTCGTAGGCTTGGGCGCGTGCTGGAGACTTACGACGCCCCGCTTGCCCCGCTGACCACCTTCCGGCTCGGCGGGCCCGCCGCCCGGCTGGTGACCGCGACGACCGACGCCGAGGTGATCGACGTCGTGCGGGCCGCCGATGCCGCGGGCACACCGCTGCTCGTGGTCGGCGGCGGGTCCAACCTCGTCATCGGGGACAAGGGCTTCGAGGGCACCGCCCTGCGCATCGCCACCCGCGGCTTCGAGCTCGTCGGTACGACGCTGGAGCTGGCCGCGGGCGAGGTGTGGACCGACGCCGTCGCCCGCACCGTCGAGGCGGGCCTGGCCGGGATCGAATGCCTCGCCGGCATCCCCGGCTCGGCCGGCGCCACCCCGATCCAGAACGTGGGGGCGTACGGCCAGGAGGTCTCCACCACCCTCACCGAGGTCGTCGCCTACGACCGCCGGGCCGGCGAGACGGTCACCCTCACCAACGAGGAGTGCGCCTTCGCCTACCGGCACAGCCGCTTCAAGGCCGACCCCGAGCGGTACGTCGTCCTGCGGGTCCGGTTCGTCCTGGAGGACGCGGACGGGCTCTCGGCGCCCGTCAAGTACGCCGAGACCGCGCGGGCGCTGGGCGTCGGGGCCGGGGACCGGGTGCCGGTCGGCCGGGCCCGGGAGACCGTGCTGAAGCTGCGCGCCGGGAAGGGCATGGTGCTCGACCCCGAGGACCACGACACCTGGTCCGCCGGATCGTTCTTCACCAACCCGATCCTCACCGACGCCGACTTCGCCGCCTTCCACGCGCGCGTGAAGGAGCGGCTGGGCGAGGACGCGGAGCCGCCCGCCTACCCCGCGGGCGCCGGGCGCACCAAGACCTCCGCCGCCTGGCTGATCGACAAGGCCGGCTTCACCAAGGGCTACGGCGACGGGCCCGCCCGCATCTCCACCAAGCACACCCTCGCCCTCACCAACCGCGGCACCGCCACCACGGAGGACCTGCTGGCCCTGGCCCGCGAGGTCGTGTCCGGGGTGCGGGCGGCCTTCGGGATCACGCTCGTCAACGAACCGGTGATGGTCGGCGCGGAGCTGTAGGCCCCGGGCGCCCGGCCCCCGGCCGCAACCGGCTCAGGAGGCCAGCCAGTCGTCCACTCCCGACAGCAGCTTCGCCTTCATGTCCGCCGGGGCCGCCGAGCCCCGGACCGACTGCCGGGCCAGCTCCGCCAGCTCCTCGTCGGTGAAGCCGTGGTGCTGCCGGGCGATCTCGTACTGCGCGGCCAGCCGCGCACCGAACAGCAGCGGGTCGTCGGCGCCCAGCGCCATCGGCACCCCCGCCTCGAACAGCGTCCGCAGCGGTACGTCCTCGGGCTTCTCGTACACGCCCAGCGCCACGTTCGACGCCGGGCACACCTCGCAGGTCACGCCCCGCTCCGCGAGCCGCCTCAGCAGCCTCGGGTCCTCCGCCGACCGGACACCGTGCCCCACCCGGGTGGCGTGCAGATCGTCCAGACAGTCCCGTACCGACGACGGACCGGTCAGCTCGCCGCCGTGCGGCGCGGACAGCAGACCGCCGTCGCGCGCGATGGTGAAGGCCCGGTCGAAGTCGCGGGCCATGCCCCGCCGCTCGTCGTTCGACAGCCCGAAACCGACCACACCACGGTCCGCGTACCGCACCGCCAGCCGGGCCAGCGTCCGGGCGTCCAGCGGATGCTTCATCCGGTTCGCGGCGACCAGCACCCGCATCCCGAGCCCGGTGTCCCGGGAGGCCGACTCCACCGCGTCCAGGATGATCTCCAGGGCCGGGATCAGCCCGCCCAGCCGCGGCGCGTACGAGGTCGGGTCGACCTGGATCTCCAGCCACCCCGAGCCGTCCCTGATGTCCTCCTCCGCCGCCTCCCGCACCAGACGCTGTATGTCCTCGGGCCGGCGCAGACAGGACCGGGCCGCGTCGTACAGCCGCTGGAAGCGGAACCAGCCCCGCTCGTCCGTGGCCCGCAGTCTCGGAGGCTCCCCGCTGGTCAGCGCCTCGGTCAGCGCGTCGGGCAGACGCACCCCGTACTTGTCGGCCAGCTCCAGCACGGTCGAGGGCCGCATCGAACCGGTGAAGTGCAGGTGCAGATGGGCCTTGGGCAGCTCAGAGACATCACGTACACGCTCCATCCACCGATCCTGCCGTACGGCCGTGTCGTCCCGGTAGCCGATTGCCCGAACGTGGTCTTGCTCGCACAAAGCAACGGGGGGGGTCTGATCCCGAATTCGGCCGGCGCCCTGGGCCTGGCCTTCCTCCTGGACGACCCGGCCCGCAACACCAGCGCGACCACCCCGGTCGCCCGCCCGCTGCGGACGGTCCTGCGT
>NZ_JBEXXK010000094.1:0-23768 GCF_040630405.1 Streptomyces sp. NPDC005811 | reverse complement strand
TCGCCGCCCTCGGCCTCGACATCACCGTCACCCCGCGAGAAGAGACCGCTTGACCTCTACCAACGCGCATCAACTCAGGCCATTTTCAAGAGAGCTCAACCATCGGTCACGGTGCCTCCGTCGTTGTTGACTACGCTGAGCACGGGCGTGCCTTCCCGACCTGCGCGCCAATGCTGGCCTACTCGATGACCAGAAGTCGATCACTCGGGAAGGTACGCTCCGCGCTCCGCGAGGCATCCGTCCCGAGGCCGATCGACAGGTCTTGAGCAATGCTCTTCGCCCCGGCACGCCGAGGCTGTGAGGTCAGGGGGTGACGGGCTCCAGTTTGGATCGGAAGTGTCGGAGCATGGGGGCTTGTTCGATGATTCGGTAGCCGGGGATCCGGTCGGCGTTCCTGGCTACCTTCTCCAGGACGTCGCCGATGTAGTTGAGATGACTCTGGGTGTAGGTCCTGCGAGGAATGGCCAGTCTCAGCAGTTCGTAGGGAGCGGTGATGCTCGGGTTGCCGTCCGCGTCTTCTGCCCCGAGGTAGAGCGAGCCGAGTTCCACCGACCGGATGCCGCCTTCGAGGTAGAGCTGGCAGGCGAGTGCATGACCCGGGTAGTGGTGGGGGCGGATGTGCGGCAGGAGGCGTCCGGCGTTCAGGTAGAGGGCATGCAGGCCGGGGGGCTCGAGGATACTGATGCCTGCGGCACGGGACAGGTGAGCCAGATGGCCGGCCGCGTCGGCTCGGGATTGCAGGTAGGCGGGATCGGTGACCTCTGACAGGCCCTGGACGATCATGTCCAGGTCTCGGCCGGCCAGTCCTCCGTAAGTGGGGAAGCCTTCGGTGGCGATCAGGAGAAGCTCACAACGCTCCGCGAGTGCTCCGTCGTTGAGCGCCAGGAAGCCGCCGATGTGGACGATGCCGTCCTTCTTCGCGCTCATCAGGCAGCCGTCGGCCAGACGGAACGCTTCCTCTGCGACCTGCCGCGGGCTGTGGTGCTTGTAGGCCGGCTCGTGCTGGGTGACCAGCCAGGCGTTCTCTGCGAAGCGGGCTGCGTCCAGGATGAGCGGTACGTCGTTTGCCCGGCACAGGGCTGCGGCTTGAGCGAGGTTCTCCATGGATACGGGCTGGCCGCCACCCCCGTTGTTGGTGAGCGTCATGATCACCAGGGCGATGCGGGAGGCATCCGGTCCCTCCAGCGCCGCTCGGAGGCGCGCCAGGTCGACATTGCCTTTGAACGGCTCGTCACTGTCCAGGTCCTGGGCCTGTGGACAGGGCAGATCCTGGGCCTGGCAGCCATTGAGTTCGACGTTGGCGCGGGTTGTGTCGAAGTGGGTGTTGCTGAGGGTGATCTGGCCGGGTTCCAGCAGGGTGGAGAAGAGGATGCGCTCTGCGGCACGGCCCTGATGGACGGGAAGGATATGCGGATAGCCGGTCAGTTCCTGTACTGCCTCGTGGAAGCGGTGATAGGAGCGTGAGCCGGCGTAGGACTCGTCCCCCGTCATCGCGGCGGCCAGTTGTGCCGCCGAGAGCGCACCGGTCCCCGAGTCGGTGAGCAGGTCGATTGTCACCTCGTCGGCCCTGAGGTCGAAGAGGTTGTAGTGCACGCGGGCCAGCGCACTCTCGCGCTGTTCCCGGGTGGTCATCGGAATGGGCTCGACAACCTTGATCCTGTAGGGCTCCATGAAGCTGTTCCTTTCGACTGGCATGGTTCCTCAGCCGCGCTCGGCCTGCGACAGGCCCCGCGGAGGATTCACCCGGTAGGCCTCGGGTGAGAAGTAGGTGGTCACCCTGGGCGGCTGCCGGTGCCCCTGAACGAGTGAGATGTACGAGATGAGACCACTCCCGTCGGCCAGCCGACGCTCCGTCATCGCAGCCAGCGCACGGTCCAGGACCGATGGATCCATTCCGTGACGACGCAGCACGGACGCGGCGCGGTCCCGGGCCACTTGATCGTTGTCGGTGTAGTCCCGCACCGGAACGTGCAGCGTGTAGCCGCTGGGGCGTCGGGTGTCCTGTTCGGTGAAGGCCAGGCACGACACCAGCGGACGGTGGTTGAAATGCTCTGTGCCGCCTACCATGCGGCAGAACTCTCTTGCCTGCTGCGGATGGCCGCCTCTCAGCATGCCCGAGACACTTTGGACTCCGTCGGCGGAGAAGTCGCGGTGCACTACATAGACTTTCACCCGCGGAGCCGCCCAGGCACCCAGATCCACCGCGAAGAACAGAAACTCGTCGCACTCGGGATACCGTGGGGCCGCGTACTTCAGTAACGATGGCCAGGCACTCCCGTAGCCGAGTCTGGCCATCGCCTCCTGAAGAACCTGCGCGGAGTGATGGCGCCCGTGGGCAAGGGGATTGACGTACGTCTTCACGCCCGGCTCCCCGCTCGCACGTAACTCCAGAGCACACCACAGAGCGAACGCGCCCTGGGGCGCGGCGGGGAAGAAGAGATCGCCGACCCGCTGCAACGGCTCGACGGAGAAGGCCCAGCGGGCGGCCAGCTTCCCAAGAGCCGTCCAACCCATGCGTCCGTTCTCGGCGAGAGTGGCAGCAGTGCAGCCCGGCTCGACCAACACCCGGACACTTGGCGGGGCCCCGGTGGGAAACGCCATAGAGAGCTCAGCGGGCGTGTGATCGTCAGAGACGAAGGAGGCGGACACCGGTCCATCCGCCAGCGGGAGTTCGGCTGCCGGACCGAGCAGGTCCCGCAGTGAGTGCCCGTACCGCTCATCGGAGTCGACAAGCCCTGCGGCATCGCACAGGCGGTGCAGTCGCCCACTGACATGTGTGCCCAGCACAGCGTCAGGGCCATTTGTCCCGCCTGCTGAAAGGAAGGTTCGATGCGAATGACTGGTTGAGCTCATACCTGACTCCACATTGTGATGGGGCTCCTTGTATTCGGCCACCCCATGATCGGCTCCGCCTGATACCTGATCGGTTTGATTCCCCGGGCAGACCCGGGCTGACCTGCGGACGGGTGCCACGGGGGACAGGGCGCAACTAAACCTGATCGGCGAGACAGCGCACATCGTTGCCGAATACGCAACCGGCACCAGAGTCGCCAACGCAGGGGGAACCAAAAAATGACCATGGGAGGGGTCGTGAGAAACGGCCCAGCTCTGGATCAGGCTAGTTCAGTAGCCAAACTTCCACTTCTGATATCCGTCGTCGTTGCAAAGATGTGTTTACATGTTCCAGCCTGAAACTCCCCCCGTTGTCACTCGACGCTTATGTGCCTGATGGTTCCCATATTTTTCGGGATGACATCGGCATAGCCTGACTTCGTGAGGAAGAGCAGCTTCCAGGTCTGGTGGCTATTCTGCACCCTCGAAAGGATCCGTGTGCAGGTTTCCACCTCCGGGCAAATGCAGAGCCCCGATTCCCAGTTGCGCAGCGTGTTCGTCCCGACGTAAGCGGACGCGGGGGTGTGTTCATCAGCGAGGTCACCAGGGACAGCACGGCCACGAGAGCGGCCGCCCATCGCGACGAGTGAAACGCCTGCGGACCGAAGTCCGGGCGGGGTTCGGCGCGTTACCTCCGGAACCCACCTTCGACTCTTCCGTGTTCACCATGTCTGACTCCTATTCGCTTTTTCCTCGCGTCGGCGGCATTTCATGCTCTCGCCACTCGCCCTCGGACGGCTCAACAACTGCCCTTCAGTACACAGCCACTGCCTTTGCGCTCACAGTCCACCCATAGCTAAGCAGCCACTTCTTGTCTATTTATTGTCCCGGCGATGTCGGCATCCTGGCACCCTCACGCCACAGAGGGGGGATCCGATAAATGAGTAAGCACGACAAACCTTCAGGTGTCGTGACTCGATAAAGAATCGAGAGCTGGCCGCTTCATGGAAGACGTGACGGAAATATAGGGGTGGCTACCCCGTATCGAGGACGAGAATGAGCGTCTCGCTTAGATCCTCATGCCTTTCCATCCTGTGTGAATCGCCGCTCTCCATGACTGAATCCAGCCTATTTAGGGGCCGATTACATTACGGGCCTTTTTAATGCCCCGGGGGATTCCTCATGAGTGGTGGTGCGGATATGATTTTCATAGCGAAGGCGGAAGGTCGGCTGCAAGGAAGGCTTCTCCTGCGACCAATGGGGCAACAGGGAGAAGCATGCCGGCCAGGTGCCCGGCATGGCATGGGTGAGTGCCGACGGCTAAAGCGCGTTGCAGAATGCCGCGATCTGGGCATTTCCCTTGTATGCGTGGGGTGTTGAGGACTGATCCGTTGTGGGTGGAGACGTTCACGGGGCTGCGGATGAAGCAGTTCGAGGGACTGTTGAAGGCGGTGCGGGAGCGGGGTGGCGATGGCCCGCGAATCGGGCGACCATGGTGTCTGCCGCTTGCCGATCGGGTGCTGATGGTGGCGGTCTATTACCGGACGAACCTGACCATGCGGCAACTCGCGCCGCTGTTCGGGGTCTCGCCGGCCACGGTGTGCAGGGTCATCCAGCGGCTGCGGCCGCTCCTCGCGCTCGGGCCGGTCACCCGTCCCGTCGACGCTGTGGACCGGCTGTGGATCGTGGACGGCACCCTGGTCCCGGTCCGTGACCGCAAGGTCGGCGCCTCGAGCCGCAACTGCCGGTTCTCGGCGAACGTGCAGGTCATCATCGACGCCGACACACGCCTGGTCGTGGCCACCGCCCGTCCCGCCCCGGGCAACAAGGCCGACGCCCATGTCTGGCGCAGCTCCGGCCTGCCAGAGCAGTGCCAGGGCGTCACGGTGCTCGGCGACGGCGCCTACCTCAACACCGGCCTCGTCGTCCCGCACCGCAAACGACCCGGCCGGCCCCTGCTGGCCGGCGAGGAAGCCGACAACAAGGAGCATCGCCGTGTCCGCGCGCGGGTCGAGCACGCGATCGGCCGTCTGAAGAACTACAAGATCCTCCGAGACTGCCGACAGCACGGCGACGGCCTCCACCACGCAGTCCAAGCCGTCGCGCACATGCACAACCTCGCCCTGACCGCATGACCAGAACAGCCATGGCCGGGCCCTGACCTGCAAAAACACGGCATTCTGCAACGCGCTTTAAGGGCAATGCCGTTGCTTTACGGGTTGGCGGGCTGGGGTCGTTTGATGCTGACTGCTCGGGTGCCGGTGCGGGTGGGCTGGGGCCAGGTGTGGTGCTCAGACCGTTTGAGCCGGTAGTTGGACATCTTGCGTTTGACGACGCGGGGCTGGCTGCGCAGGCGTCTGTGCGGCAGGAGTCGTTCCAGCAGGTCGTGCTGGAGCAGGACGAGCGCTCTGACCAGCAGGTCAGGGGGAAAAACTGCCCGGCGTGACGGTCACGCT
This sequence comes from Streptomyces sp. NPDC005811, assembly GCF_040630405.1. NCBI lineage: Bacteria > Bacillati > Actinomycetota > Actinomycetes > Kitasatosporales > Streptomycetaceae > Streptomyces > Streptomyces sp. NPDC005811. The sequence continues at coordinate 18,480 of NZ_JBEXXK010000094.1, read as the reverse complement.
GCGCCGGGCAGAGCGCAAGGTCTCGGTGAAGGAGACCTGGTCGGGATCCAGACCCCTGGTGGCGGCGGTTCTCACCATCAGCTCGCGCAGCGCGTGGTGGACCAGCAGATGTGCCCAGATCTGCTGCAGGACGCCGTCGGGTGTTTTGCTGCTGATCACAACGCGGGCTCCGCGTTGATGGGTCTTGAGCTCGGCGAAAACGGCTTCCGCCTCCCAGCGCTCCTGGTAGAGCGCGGCCAGCTGACGGGCGGGATGGCGGCGGGCATCGAGCAGGCTGGTCACCAGCCGGTAGTCCTCGCCTGCGCGGCCGGTGCCGTTCAGCCGGTAGGCCAGCACTCGCACCGTGACCGGGTCGCTGTGCGCTGGATCGGTGTGAGCGTGGATGCGGGAGAGCCAGGATCCGTCCCGCAGGGTCCGGTCAACGGGCAGGACCCGGTTGGCCGGCACCCTCCACAACAGGTCGGCGCCGGTAGCGGTGAAGGCCCGCCACAACGGCACTCCGAGGAACTCCCGGTCGGCCAGGACGAGTTGTCCCGGCCCGCAGGAGCGGGGCAGGCGCCCCACCAGCGTGACTTCCCCGGTGCGGCAGCCGGCCAGCTCGGCGTCCAGCACGAGGTGCGTGCCCACTTCGATCAAGCAGGCCATCCGTACTTGGGGAAAGGAGCTTTTGTCGTGGCCGCGGCTGTTTCCGGGGCGGCCGAAGGCAGCCTCGTTGGCCGGGCTGTCGGCAACGTCCCAGCAGGTCCCGTCCACTGCCAGCAGCCGCAGTCCCCGCCAGAACGCCCCCGGAGTACTCTCGGTGCCCATCGGTCTTGCGGTCGTGGTGAACAGGACCCGCAACGGCTCCGGACCCAGCCGCTGACGAGCCCGGAACAGCGACGATTTCGCCGGAACGTGCCAGGCGCCCAGCAGGCCCTGGCCCCGCAGGCCCTCGACCAGATGCCGCATCACGTCCAGATACGGCGCCGGCGAGAACAGGGCCAGCCCGAGCACGAAGTACACCACCAGCCGGGCCGGCAGCAGGCGTCTGCGTTGCTCCGCACGACCGCACGCGGCCACTGCACGATCCACCAGACCGGACGGGTACACCCAGGTCAGCAAACCCAGGCCTGATAACTCGCCGACATCCGCAGACACCCGAACCACCCCCGGGAACACTGCACAGCAGCGTACGCCCACGAGCTAACGCAACGGCATTGGCTTTAAGGGCTGTCCCACTAATCCCTGGCTGCGTAAGCATGGGACTGGCAGGATGGCTGCCACGACGGCATACCGAAGGGCCGATGCCGCGTAGACGCATGGCGGCTTCAAGTTCCCGGTAGGGGCCGGCCGTCGGTGATGCCCCAGATCCAGAGGGCGTGTGCGGGTGTGTCCCGGATAGCCCGGATGGTCTTGGCGATGTTGTCCGCTCCGAGCAGTCGCAGCCTACCGATGGCCAGGTTTGACAAAACGGCCATCGCTCGCGGCGCGCTGCCGGTGTGGACGGTGGAGGCGTTTGCCCGCGCATGTATCCGCCCAGCTCGGCAGGGCCGACCTGGTGGGCGTCGAGGCTGGTGACGGCATAGACAGTTTCCCTGGTCTGCCGTTTGTCGCTCTCCTGGCGGCGCCGGTGGATGCGCAGGGCCAGCCGCGCTTCCGGGAAGGCGATCCCGCCCAGGTTCGCCGCGATGGCCCTTACCGAGCGGGACTCCGCCGCCCGGTCCCGGAGACGGATTGCACCACAGGCACCTGTTCCCACGGAAGGGCCTTGAGCTGGGCCGACGCGGTCGGCTGATTGCCCTTGATCAGCGCGACGTAGTGGGCCTTCTTCTCCTGCACCAGCTGGCGCACCTGGTCCTTGACGGAGTGCAGTGCGTCGAAAGTGACCACGGCGCCGGCCAGATCGAGTGGTTCCAGCGGCGGGCGGAAGGGGGCCGGCTCGTTGGTCTTGGCCCCCACCTCCCGCTGGGCCAGGGAAACGGTGGGGGCGTGGGTGACGGCGGACAGCAGGTGTCGGCGGTGCGCGGAGCCGGACAGTGCCTTGCCGTCCACTGCGATCGCCGACCGCGGCGCCGGGCCGGTGTGGTCGCGTTCGACCAGGAGCCGGGTGAGGGTGGCATGGGACGGGGTGCGGCGTCATTGGGGGCAGGTGGCGGCGGATGCCTAGTTGTTCCGGCATTGTGGTGGCCCGCTGGCCCCACTCGGTGATGGTCCGGGCGCCGGAGACGACTGCGCAGGCGCGCGCCAGCATCAGGCTGGTCAGGGGGATACCACCGCCCGCGACGCGACCGCGGGTCGAGTACGCGCTGGAGGTGGACGCGCAGGCGGCCGGTGTCGTGCGGGTGAAGGGGGCCCAGTTTCACCAGGACGGCAGGGATCGCGGAGGATGGGACAGAAGAAGCGCGGCTACCGTCATCGCGGCAACTGCTGCTCCCCGCTCCATGTTGAGTGGACGAGGCATATTGTCTCCCTTTCGGATGCTGCCAATGTGGAAAACGGCGAAGACCGATGCGGTCAACTCCTTCTCGCAGTACCAAAACTACGGTGCCGCACTGGACGGTAACGGAATGAGATGGGGACATGGTTCCGGCTGGTATTCACGGATCGTCCAGTGGAATTCAAGACCTCGACCTGCTGGAACGCCGGCGCCGTATCGACCAGCCCCTCTACGCCAGGGGCATTGCGCGATTGGGATTGGTCCGGTTCGCCGGTCTCGTGAGTGACATGTCGTCATGTCCGTTGCGCGGCAAGGGGTCCCGGAGAGAAGAGCAGGCACGGCGCTGGTGATCATGTGGTTGTCGAGACCCATGAGAACCGAGCGAGAACGTGCCTGCCCGAACATCATCGCCCATCCCTTCCGCACTGGAGTAACTGGGCTCCCCGACTGATCCCTCAAGCGATGTCGCTGACCTGCGGCGTTTCCTGATCCTGGTCGCCGATCCCCCGATGCGCGAGGACTGCGGTATCCGGCCCTCGCGCTGCTGTGCGCAGCTGCCTCGGAGGTGCTGACCGGGGCTCGCTCGCTCATCGCGATCAGCGAGTGGATCACGGATGCCCCGCAGCACCTTCTGGGCGTTCTCGGGTTCGCTGCCGCCGTGGCCTGGTGGGCGAGGCTGCACACGGTGCCCATGCCGTACGTGGGCTCAGGCTGTGCGGTGCGTGGCCGGACGGTGCGGTGCCGGTTCGAGGAGGCGGTGCGGGCCTGGCCGGCGCGGGACGGACTGCCGTGCGCGGCCGCGTCGAGGGTCGGGGAGCGGCGGAGCGCTGCGGGCCGGTGTTGCTGAGGGCGGAGCGCGGTGGTGCGGCGGGGTGGGGGAGGCCGGGGCGCTTCGTCTTCGCGGTCTTGAGGAGGGTCGGGGTGGGGTGCCGGCGGGGACGGCGACGCAGCCCCCGGCGAGCAGAACGGCGGGCCGGAGAGGTGGCGAGGACGAACGGCTGGCGCATGCCTCCAGGTTGGTCGGCTGGAGCGGAAAGCGGAGGATGCCCTGCTGGTGATCACCGGCCCGAGTGACCGCAGCGGGGACCGCCGCGCGCCCCGGGGCGTGTGCGTCTCGTCGTCGGTCGTCGGACGACGGCGTGGTCGTTTTTCAGGGTCCGTTCGAGGGTGGGAAGGCGTGCCTGCCTCACAGCCGTCGCGGAGGGGCTGTGAGGCTGTCGACTGCGTCATCCGCCGTGCAGGAGCGGCAAACGATCAGCTTGAAAGCGGGATCTGACATCGCGCATCGCCCAGAGGCCTCTGTTCAGCTCCTTCCGTCGGTGCCCCGGGGCGGACGGGGCCTGCACAGGAGGGGCGGACGGGCGACGGCACTCCGGTTTGGGAGGAGACGGGTTCTGAGTGCCTGATAATGACTGTTGATGTGACCACTACATGGAGAAACGTGAAGTTACTTCGTTGGCTGTCACTGCTGAGCATGCTTTTAGGCCATGATGCGCGGGAGGCGGCCGACATGGGTCTTGGAGTCGTCCTCGCGGAAGGTGCGGTCACGGACGTGGTGCAGGAGGCTTTCGAACATTTCAGCAGACTGCGCCTATGGGTAGTGGACAGGCAGGAAAGCAGCCGGTGTTGGGGTGTGAGGGCCTGCTCCGGATGGTGGCTGCGGTCACGCGGCTGAGGTCGAGTGTGGGGGCGGGAGGTGCGTCTTCGTGGCAGGTGAAGAAGACGGCGGCCCCAGAGGGGCATCCCGGGCCGGCAGCGGGTGTGGGAGTCTATGCCGCAGACGCGCCGCAGGGCGGCGGTCCACTGGCTGGCGGTGATGCTCCGCGGGAGCCGACAGGCCCACGAAGCGCCCGGAGCGGCGGGACCGGCAGCAGGGGCGGACGGTGAGTCATGAGCGCGGTGATGCCGTGGGAGCACTCCGGCAGCAAGATCTCGGCTCGGCACCGTGAACGCCTCGCGGTCGTCTACGTCCGGCATTCGACACGCCAGCAGGTCATCGGGCACCAGGAGTCCACGCGGCTGCAGTACGCGCTGGTGGACCGAGCCGTGGGGCTGGGCTGGGAGGCCGCGTGAGTGTTGTTGATCGATGACGATCTGGGCAAGTCCGTTGCCAGCGCGGTGGATCGGTCCGGGTTCCAGCGTTTGGTCACGGAGATCTCTCTGGGCCCGCTGGGGGGCGCCGACGGAGTCCTCGACATGTTCCTTGTGGAGGCACGCTCGCTGAGCTTGTTCTTTAACCTTGGTCAGTAAATCCTTCGACGAGCTTCACGAGCGGAGCCAGGATCCGGGGCAGGTCGTTCACGGAGGTGATCACCTGCTGGTTTTGCCAGGTGTACTCGGTCTGGGAGTCGATGAAGAGCAGTGAAGTGCTTCCCGATTCCCATACGAACAGCTTCCCCAGGCGCTCGTCCGACTCCAGAGTGAGGCTCACGGCCGTTGCCTTCGGGCGCCCTCTGGTTGCTGTCCCAGGGGCTGGCTGATTCACCGTGGCGCTGATCCCGCGAGAGCGGAGTTCATGTTCTTGTGCGGCATGCCAGTCCACGAGCCATTGAGCGGTCTCCGGCATTACGCCCCTCGCTGTCGCAGTCGAACGAGTCGTCGAACTTGATCGTACGGATGGCGTTCGCCGGACGCTGGGGCGGCCTTCGTCTGACCATGTGCTCCGACCAAGGTGCACTGATCGAGACGAAGGCCGTGAAGTGAGTCTGCTGCCCGCCACCGGTCCCGGGGAAGCGTTCGCGCGAGCGTCACGCTTCCGGGAGGACTTATTCGACTGCCTGACCGCGCGCGGGGACGAACTGTTCGATCTCACGGACGCGTTGCTGTGCGCGGACGGACCGGTTACCTCGCCGGTGGACCTGACGCTGGTGGCCGAGCACCGGCGCGGGCACGGCGCGATGTACGAGGCGCTGAACCACGGGAGTGTGGACGTGCCCCGGCTGCGGCAGGTGCTGGCCGGTCTGCCGATGCCGCAGGCCGCCGACGGGCGCCTGGTCCTGGCGGTCGACATCAGCAACTGGCTCCGCCCGGACGCGGCGACCAGCGCGGACCGCCTGTTCTGCCACGTCTACGGCCGTAGCGGACGCTCCTCGGACCAGTTCATTCCGGGCTGGCCGTACTCCTTCGTCGCCGCCCTCGAATCGGGCCGGACGTCCTGGTGCCAGCTCTTGGACGCCGTCCGTCTCGGCCCCGAGGACGACGTCGCCGAGGTCACCGCCGCCCAGCTCCGCCGCGTGGTCGAGGACCTGATCGACATGGGCCGCTGGCACGCCGGCGACCGCGCCATCCTCATCGTCTTCGACGCCGGCTACGACGCCCCGCGCATGGCCCACCTCCTCGACGGCCTCCCGGTCGAGGTCCTCGGACGGATGCGCTCCGACCGCGTCATGCGACGGCCGACGCCCACGCTCAAGGAGTACGCCCTGGCCTATCCACAGGGCGGGCGACCGCCGAAGCACGGCAAGGAATTCCGCTTCGCCAAGCCCGAGACCTGGGGCGAGCCGGACGCCGCCACAACGCAGGTCACCGACCGGTACGGCACCGCCCACGCGATGGCCTGGGACCGCATCCACCCCCGCCTGACCACCCGCTCCGCGTGGATCGACCACACCGGCGAACTCCCCGTCGTCGAAGGCACGCTGATCCGCCTCCAGGTCGACCGCCTGCCCGGCGGAGGCGACCCGCTCCCGCTCTGGCTCTGGTCCTCCGCGACTGGCCTGACCAGCGAGGACGTCGACGTGCGCTGGCAGGCGTTTCTGAGGAGGTTCGACATCGAGCACCTCTTCAGGCTGATGAAACAGACCCTCGGGTGGACCCGGCCGAAGCTGCGAACCCCCGAGGCCGGCGAGCGCTGGACCTGGCTGATCATCGCCGCGCACACCCAGATCCGCCTGCTGTGCGGGGCCGCCGCTGACCTGCGGCGGCCGTGGGAGAAGCCCGCCGAGCCCGGCCGGCTCACCCCGGCCCGAGTCCGCCGGGGGTTCAGAAACCTCCGCCCGCACCTGCGGAGGCTGTCGCACGGCTCCTGGGCGGTGAAGGTCAAGAGCGATTCGTTGTTCGGTTCCGTGGATCAGCGAGGCGTCGGAATCTTGGCTGGTGGGGCGGAACTTTTTGTCGTGCGACCGTGAACGTGATCTTGAGATGCCGCGGGATGTGCGGGAGTGGCTGCCGCCCGAGCACCTGTGCTGGAAGGTACTCGACGTCGTCGAGTTGCTTGACCTGTCGGCATTCAAGAACAGCTACCGAGACGACGGCCAGGGCGGCGTGGCTTACCCTCCCGCGACCCTGATCGCGTTGCTCCTGTACTGCTACAGCAAGGGAGTGCGCTCCTCCCGTCGCATCGAGCATGCTTGCTGGGACGACGTGGGCTGTCGAATCATCACCGCGAACCGTCGAGTGGACCACTCCACCGTCGCGCGGTTCGTACGACGCCACCGTGCCGCCTTGAACTCGCTGTTCGTGCAGGTGTTGTCGCTGTGCGGCCGACGTGGCCTGGTCGATCTTTCGGCGGTGGCCGTGGACGGCTCACCGATGGAGGCGAACGCTTCACGCGACGCCAACCAGCGGCTCCAGCGCCTGGAAGAGACCGTCTCCCGGTGCGAAAGAGAGATCCACGCGCTGATGGAGGATGCAGTCGACCACGCGCTGAGCGTTGAGGCCGAGGACTCGGCGGCACAAGGCGATGTCGAGGATGTGTGCGACGACTGGCCTCGCCTGTCCCGGCTGTGCGACCGGCTCACCCGGGCCCGCTTGGCCAGGGACAGACTGCATGAACGGGCCATGCCCTCACCCACCGAGATCCGGATCAAGGTCGAAGCCGCCGAGCGGATGGTGGCCCGCGCAGAGAAGCGCCTGGCCAGCGAGACCGAGGCTCACCAGAAGAAGCTGGAGAAGTACGAGCTCCGTGTCCGAGAGGACCGGGCGGCAGGACGTCGCGGAGCGAACGGACGGCCGCCGGTCCCGATGGAGCACAAGACCGTCCTCGTTCGCCAGCGAACGCGACTGCTGAAAATGCGGGCCTGGCTGGAGCGGGCCCGCACACCCCGGCCCGTCCCCTCCCCGGAGTCCCGTGCCTGCCTGAGTGATCCCGACTCCCGGCTGATTCCCGGCAAACGCGGCGGCTACCTGCAGGGATACAACATCCAGATCGTCTGCGCCCGCCGTCAATTCCTCCTGGCCATCGAAGCGCACGACAATCCCTCCGACAGGACGGCCCTCGTTCCGATGGTGAAGAAGACCCAGCACAATCACCAGGCCGCACAGCTCCCGGGCGATATCCAACTCTGGCTCGCCGACAGTGGGTACGCTTCCGTCGCGTCCTTCGAGACCCTCGCCGGCCTCCCGCTGCTGGTCTCGGTCACCAGTGATGCTGACCAGGCAGGCTTTCCCGCGAAACGCCAGCAGGCCCCTGCCGGCCAACAGGACATGGCGGCCCGCCTCGCCACCCCCACAGGACGGGCCCAGTACCGTCAACGCAGTGCCCTGGTCGAGCCGGGATTCGCCCAGATCTTCCAACGCTTCGGACGACACCTCAACTACCGCGGCCGCCAGGCAGTGGACGCCGAGATCAAGCTCCTCGGCACGGTGCACAACCTCAACAAGCTCATCAATCACACGCCCAAGAACCGCTCTTGACCTTCACCGCCCAGGAGCCGTGCGACAGCCTCTGCGCTGTCCGGCCCGTGCACCGAAACCATCAACCCCCGGCCCAGGACGGCCACTTGGCTCGAAGAACCGTCAGCCCGCCACTCGCTACGACGTGGGCAAAACAGTTAGGCGGCCCGAGACCATCGCCGAACGTGACCAGGTCAGACCATAAAGGACAAGCTGAGCTGACGGACCTTGCCCGGTCAGGATCAGCGCATGGTGTCGCCGGTTCGTGTCTTCGTGGGGAGTCGGAGGGTGAAGTGGGCGCCGCCGGTGCTTGGGGTCAGGGTGACAGTGCCGCCGTGCGTGAGGGCGATGCGTTCGGCGATGGCCAGGCCGAGGCCGGTGCCGCCGGTGTCACGGGCGCGGGCGTCGTCCAGGCGGGTGAAGCGTTCGAAGATTCGGCGGCCCTCCTCCCGCGGAATGCCGGGCCCGTCGTCCCGGACGTCGAGGACGGCTTGGTCGTGGGCGTCGTCGTGACCCAAGCTGACGGTTATCGTGCTGGTCGCGTGGCGTTCGGCGTTGTCGAGGAGGTTGCCCAGCACGCGGGCGAGCAGGACATGGTGGCCCCGCACGGTGAGGGGCCCGGGCACGGAACACAGCTCGAGGACGATGCCCTGGGGCGGGTGCCGGCGCGTCGTCTCCTCTCGCACCAGGTCGGTGAGGTCGACGGTCCGCCTGGACACCTGGTCATCTTGCGGGGAGTCGAGCCGGGCCAGCAGCAGCAGGTTCTCGGTCAGGTCCTGCAGGCGGACGGTGTCCCGGTGAGCGTCACGGACGGCCCGCGGCCAGTCGGCGGCCGGGTCGTTCAGGGCGAGTTCGAGTTCGGTCCGTAGACAGGCCAGTGGTGTGCGCAGTTCGTGGGAGGCGTCCGCGGTGAACTGACGCTGCTGGTCTACGGCCTTCTGCAGGCGGTCGAGCGTGGCGTTCATGGTGACGGCCAGGCGGGCCATCTCGATGCCGGCGCGAGGGACGGAGACCCGCCGGTCGAGGTGGTGTGCGCTCAGGTCGGCGAAGGCGGCGCGGATGTCCTCGACCGGACGCAGCGCCCGCCCCGCGGCGAGCCACGTGGCGCCCGAGACCAGCAGGGTTATGCCCGCTACGCCGCCGATGAGGAGCCGGACGACGGTGTTCAGACGGGCCTGTTCTGCCTCGAGGGACTGCGTGATGGCGACGGTTTCCGGCGGAGCTGTGTCCGTACGGCGGGTGATGGCCCGGATGGGTATGGGCCCGCGAACCGGGTCAGTCCAGGGAAGCAGCGACAGCTTCCCCGCGCTCGGACCCGCTTGCCGGGTGGGCCGGCACAGGCTGACGTACTTCTCGTCGAGGAGTTGCACCCGTTGGAAGGACCGGGTGCAGACGGGCAGGTCCTTGGTGGCGTTCACCCGCGGCTGGACATCCATCAGCACGAGGCGTGTCTTGCGGTAGGCGTCGTCCATCAGGGAGGTACGCGCCATGAGCGCGATGGGGACCGAGGCCGCGGTCAGCGGGGCCAGGATCGTGACCGTGGCCAGGAGCGCCATCCGCATGCGGATGGTGGCCGGTCGCAGGCGGCGCACCACGGACCAGGCTCGGTGCCACGTCACGACAGGCTTCCTTCCGCCGCGTCGAGCCGGTAGCCGGCCCCGCGAACCGTACGAATGCTGTGCCGCCCAAACGGTGTGTCGATCTTGCGTCGGAGCGCGCTGACATAGACCTCGACGAGGTTGACGTCACCGTCGAAGCGGTCGTCCCAGACGTGTTCGAGGACCTCGCACTTGGAGATGGTCTGCCCGCTGCGGCGAGCCAGGTACTCCAGGACTGCGAACTCGCGTGCGGTCAGTACCACTTCGGTCGTGCCGCGCCGGCAGCGCCGGGCGGCCGGGTCGATCTCCAGATCCCCGATCCGCATCATCGCGGGCCGTTCGGGTCGGCCCCGGCGGGTCAGCGCGCGCAGGCGGGCGGCCAGCGCGATGAAGGAGAACGGCTTGGTCACGTAGTCGTCGGCACCGATGGGCAGCATCACATCGAGTACCAGCGCGTCGTAGTCGTTCTCGCGTGCCATCCTCAGGCCCTGCCGCCCGTCGTGGGCGACGTCGACCGCGTAGCCCTCGCCCACGAGCCCGCGGTGCAGAAGATCCGCCAGCCGCCGGTCGTCCTCAACCACCAGTATCCGCATGACCCCAGCATGACGGCACCGCCCTGTGGGGACCCTGAAGGCCCTTCAGGCGGCTTCAGGGTCCCCACAGGACCGTGCCGTCACTGTTCTTCCCACGACCTCGAACGCAGGGGAGACCGGGGCAGCGGGCTCGGCCACGGGGGGCCTCTGCGCTCGGGGTCGTACTCACCGATCGATCGCGCAGCGGCACGGCGCCGCCCGGCTCCGTGCCTCCCGTTCACGAGAGGCGGACAACAGTGATATCAGCCCGAACCACCAAGCGCGGCCTTCTGGTCGCGGGCATCATGGGCGCGTCCATGATGCTGGCGTCGCAGCAGGCCATGGCGACCACGCAGATCACGCTCTCCGGCCGGGGATACGGGAAGGTCACCACCGGGGGTACGTACGTCACCGCCTGCGACACCAACGCCGACAACTGGGGTGTGCGTACCAGGTACTACACCAGCAACGGTGTCACCGGCGTCGTGGGGGACGCCAACGGCAGTTCGTCCGGATGCGGGGGAGAGGAGCCCACCGGGGGCGGCCGCGTTCTCGCGGTCCGGGTCTGCGCCGGAGTGAACGGCGCGGACACCTCCTGCACGCCGTGGCTCTGGGCCTACCCCTGGTGATGCACCCGGGGTACGCCTGCCGCAGACCTGGTCCTACCCGGTAGCCGCGCCCGCCGGGGGAGCCCTGCTCGGGGCTCCCCCGGCCGAGCAGGGGTCTGTCCGGAGGCGTGGCCGGCCGGGCTGCTGTCCATTGGCCACGGCTGTCGTATCCGAGGGCTTCAAGTGGCCTTGGTACGAAGGCACGGGGGAATTGGGGCAACGCCTGTTCGTATTCACGGCCGGGGTCGTCCCTGGGGGGATTGTGTCTGCTGCGCGCATGACCAGATCAGTGGGCCCTGGCCGGCCTTCATCTTCGGCGTCGGTGCTCCTGGCACGGTCCGTGGCCTGCTTTCAGGCGTGGAAGTCACCCCCTGATGCCTTCCTCGGACGACTCGCCGTAGCCGCCCGCCCGCCCGTGGCTGCGCATCACCGCCTCCGGACGGTGGGCCCGAGTGCTCCTGGCTGGCGGTGCCCGACTGGGCGAAGCGGACCTGATCGGCGCGGACCTGGTGGGCGTGAGGTGGTCGGAGCGGACTCGTTGGCCGGGTGATCTTGTCGGCCTGATCCGTGGGCGGTCGGAGCCGATCGGGGGGGCGAGTGGAGTGTGCGCGGGGCCGGCAACAGCGGGGCGGATCTGGAAGAGCCGTTGGTTCCGGTGCACTGAGACCTTCGACGCACTTCAGTGGGGTGGTGGGTGCCTGTACGTCATCGGGTTGACGTACAGGCACCGTTGGAGACGTAGGCGACGTTGGCGGCCTCCGTCACCGCACGGAAGTCAGCCGGCCGGGAGCGCGTCAGTGCCAACTGCCAGGGGTAGGCGTCCACGTCGCCGTGCTTGGGCCGGTGCGGGCGGAACCCTCCCTCGCCGTCGCAGTCGCCGTCGCCGGAACTAACTGGTGCAACAGGTGTGGCGCGATCTCTGGCTCAAGTGACTGCTGCGCCGGGCAGGCCTCCAGCATCTGCGGGGCAGGCACTGTAGCCAGGACGCGGAAGCGCAGCGGGGTCCAGGCCCTGGAGTGCGGGCTGGGGTGGCTGACGATGCCGGGCCAGCCGGCGGCGAGTCCGCCGAGCATGCTGCCGACCAGGGCGCGGGCCCGCTGGTGCGGGAGGCTGGCGCGGGCGAAGTCGGGGTAGCCGTGATGGGGGTCTCGGAAAACGGTTCTGGCCGCTCTTCCGTGATGGCTGCGCCGAGCAGCGGATCCGGCCGGAGTCATCCCGTTGAGGCTTCACGAAATCGGGGTGAGCACATGCTCGCTTCGTATTTCGTATGGAGGCCGGCGGCGGGGTGTCAGCCGGCCAGCTTGTTGAACTTGCGGACCTGCTGGTCGAAAACCCGGGCCGGGACCATACGGCGTAGCAGGCTGATGCGCCGGGCGAACGGGCCGGCGGTGCAGCGCAGCCGCGGCTTGCCTGCGGTGGCCGCCGTGACGATGGCCCGGGCGACGACCGTGGGAGCATCACCGCCCGTGACCGCCTCGGCGACCACCTGGTCGACGACGCGCCGCTGTTCCGCATAGACCGGCAGCGGCATGTCAGGCTGCACGAGGTTGCCCTCGAACGCGGTGTTGGTCCCGCCGGGCTCGACGAGCAGGACCCGGACGCCGAACTCACGGACCTCGTGGTCCACGGACTCGGAATACCCCTCGACCGCGTGCTTGGACGCGATGTAGGCGGCCATGTACGGCTGGGGGATCAACCCGTAGATCGACGACAGGTTGACGATGCGGCCCCGGCCCTGGGCACGCATGTGGGGCAGGACGGCCTTCGTCATGCGGATGACGCCGAAGACGTTGATGTCGAAGACCCGCCGGTGCTGCGCCAGGGAGCTTTCCTCGGTGGCGCCCGACGAGCCGATGCCGGCGTTGTTGACCAGGACGTCGATCCGGCCGAACCGATCGATGACCTGCTGGACCAGCGTGGCGACCGAGGCGTCGCTGCTCACGTCGAGGTCGAGGAAGGTCACGCCCTCGCGGGAGGCGACCTTCATGGCGTTCCGGCTGGTTCCGATCACCTCGAAACCCGCTGCGACCAGGGCGAGGGCAGTGGCCTCCCCGATGCCGGAGGACGCGCCTGTCACGAGCGCTACAGGTCGTTTCGTGGCCATTCCTGAACTCCTGGGATGTTGATCATGTTCACGGCAATCTGTGGCTTCCGCGGAACCTGGCCGTCTTGCACTTCCCTCGACCCCGGCCAGTAACCGCATCTCGAGAGTACCCGTTCTTCAATTATCTGCAACTCTGCTGTTGCAGTTAATGGGGAAGGTGCAGCTGGGGAGTATCTTCTTCGGGACAGGAGTCGATGCCGGGAAGGGAGACGCCATGGGGCGAGCACTGCGGGCCGATGCCGAACGCAGTGTGCGCGCGATTCTGGAGGCGGCCGAGAAGGTCCTCGCCGAGGATCCCGGCGCACCGATGGAGCAGATCGCCGAGGCGGCGGGCCTGGCCAGGACGACGGTGCACCGGCGGTTCGCGAACCGGCAGGCCCTCATCGAGGCACTGGCCGCTTCCGCGAAGCAGCAGCTCACCGACGCCATCGACGACGCCCACCTGGACACCGCCCCCCCGCTGGTCGCGCTGCACCGCGCCACCGCGAACACGCTGCGGGTCAAAAGCGCCTGGCGGTTCACGCTCGGCAACCCCTTGGCGCACAACGACGCCGCCAAGGAGGTCTGGGCCGAGATCAACGCCCGATCCCTCACCTTCCTCGCCCGGGCGCAGCGTGAGGGACTCCTCGATCCCGCCGCAGATCTGGAATGGACACGGCGCGTCTACTACGCCCTCATCGGCGAGGCCCTGCACGGGCCCGGCGCCGACGAAGACCCCGACGCACAGAACCCGGACGCACTCGCCACACGCATCGTCGACACGCTGCTGCACGGCGCAGGACGACGCGGCTGAGCCTCACCCACCCCACGGAGCACCAGGGAAAGGGGCAGCCAGGAAGGGGGGGCCGACAGAGCCGCAGCCGCCCCACACTTCCACTCCACCGGCCGCGCAGCACCGACAGCCTGGCCCCCCACACGGCCCCGCCCGCCCGCGACACCACCGACCAGCCACTCGACTTCCCCACCACGCGCCCCCACACCCCGCCCGCCCCCTCCCGATGTCTGTTCCGCTCACCGCCGCTGCGGATGCCGGAGCGGACGGTGACGGATTCGCCGCGCCGCCGGCGGGTACGGCACTGACCGCCGTGGTCACGGTCATCGGGTGGCGACTGCATGCCTGGTATCGCCGTCCTGACCACCGGCAGACCGACCTCACCGAGACGACGCAGACGCTCAGGCGCATGAATCCCGAGATGCAGCAGCTACGGGCGCTGCGCCGCGCGCTGACGCCCGCGGATCTCACGGCGCCTGACGATCCTCTGCTGCATGCGCAGCGACCTGCGGCCCGCCGCGGGCAGGGACACCGACTGCGGCCGTGGGTCGTGCTGGTCGACGGCGCCCACCACCAGCTCGACCTGATCAGTGCCGAGACCGGCCGCCGCGGCGTCACGGTCCACGTCCTGCTGGACCTCGTGCACGTCGCCGAGTACCTCTGGGCCGCCGACCGCGCCTTCCACAAACCCGGCACCATCGAAGCCGAAGCATGGGCCGCCGACCGTCTCACCGCGCTCCTCGCAGGTCAGATTGCCCGCACCGCTGCCGAAACGACCAGCCGGGCCGAGCGGGAACACCTACCACCGGCCCGACGCGAGGCTGCCGACGCCTGTGACCGCTACCTGACCGGCCACCTCGATCAACTCCACTACGACGCGGCGCTGGACAACGGCTGGCCGATCGCCACCGGCGCGGTCGGGGGGCGCCTGCCGCGACCTAACCGCCGACCCTCGACATCACCGGCGCCCGCTGGAGCCCGCACGGAGCAAAAGCCGTACGACGACTGTGTGCCGTCCTACCCAACGGAGACCCCGACCCCTACTGGCGCTACCACGCCGCCCGCGAACACGAACGCCTCTACCCCGCACCCGACCAGCGGAACTACGCACCCACCGCCTGATCCCGGCAGTCGCCCGAAACGAACTGCACCCCACCGCCAGACCTATTCGGGGCGACGGCGGCCGACAGCGCGCGCAAGTTCACCAACCGGAGCCAGCATGTGCCCGCCATGGCCCGCGCACCACCACACGGCCGCACCGTCCCGCTCCGAGCCGTGGACGCCGAGGTCATGCCGGGGGCACACCGGCCAGACCTGCCAGGTCCACTCGAGCAGGCTCTCCTGGATCAGAACCGCCAGGCTGGTCAGTGCCACGGCCGGGTCGTCGCACATCCTCGGCAGGATGGGACCGCCCCAGTTGAGCCTTTCACCGCCGGCGAGACGGACACCGGCTCCCACCGGGAACCAGTCCTCCAGGATCTCGATCTCCGGTTCGCCCTCGATCCCACGCGTGGGCAGATCGCGGGCCACGATGCGCAGCGCGGCGCCCAACGTCTCCAAACGCTCGGGGGCGAGGTCGAAGCCGGGATCGAAGCCCACGTCGTCCAGGAGGCGCCGGGCCAGGGCGGTCATCTCGGCGGGCGACACCTCGGCCGGGTTCCGCTCGACGACCTCCAGGATGGCGTCGGTGCAAGGGAACCAATCGAGCAGTTCGCAGGCCAGGGCGACGACCTGCCGTGGGTCGAGATTGTCCTCACGCAGGCCGAGGTAGATCCTTCGCATCAACTGCTCAGTAACCGCTTCGTGCTCAGCCATGGTGTTGCTCACCAGCCCAGTATCCCGGCGCGTCACGGTTCCCTGCCGCATGGTTCTTCGGCACGACATCTGACGCACTCAACAGCGGAACCAAGACCTCACCACTTGATCGCGGCCGTCACTCGAAAGGAACCGCACCCTTCTGGATAGGCCGAGGATGTCTCCTATGTCGCGATATGAGGCGCGGGGCTGGGACGGGAGCAGCGGGGATGTGTGCTGCGAAGAGCGTCAGTGCTGAGGAGGAGGGGATCCGGCAGGTTGCGGAGCGTCTGCGGTCCCGGTATGCCGGAGCGGCGCCGGCGCTGTCGAGGCGGCGGTCGGGGCCGCCGAGGACAGGCTGCGCGGTTCCCGGATCCGTGACTTCGTGCCGTTCTTCGTCGAGCGGCATGCCCGTGCCCTGCTGGACGCCTCAGGAGAGAATGCTCAGCCTGTGCGGTCCGGCTGATCCACCGCGGCAGTCAGGGCCGTGGACGGTGACACGGACAGCGGCCCGGGCACCGGGCATGAGGTCCCAGGTGGCCCCGCACACGTAGACATCCCTCAGGCACTCCACCTCGAACAGCGCCCGACGACCGCCAGCCGCGGAAACCTCCGGGGCGATGCCGAACCCGGTCCCGTCCCCGTAGGCGTGGGCGCCGGCGGGCAGCGCGAACGACACCGCCCAGCGCCCCACCACCAGCTCCGAGCAGTTCGTCCCCCTCAGCCGGAACCCGGCCCGCCGCCACTCCGGCTCACCCACACGCACACACTCGAACCGGCAGCACCGCCGAACCCCCGGCTGCGCAACCTGAACGGCTCCGCTCACGGCACTCCCCCTCCAGCGGCTCGGCTTCGCCCCACGCTGTCCCACCAGGCACACCCCGGCCACGGCGCCTCGCACCGAACCGGTGGCTCCCCGTCGAACTCAACGACATCGACCTCGCGTTCCAGCAGCGCGCCACGCCGCACCGCCCAACGGCGCCCACCGCTCCACCGGCCGGGCAGCACCGACCGCCCGACCCCGCACGGCCTCGCCGCCGAGCGAGACAACCGCGGGCACCCGCCGAGCAGTTGCCGAGCCGGCCCGGGGACAGGCCGACGCCGGGTTGGTCATCGTCAGCCCGAAGTCCTGGCGCGGACGTGAGCAACACACCTACAACAGTTGAACAATCAAGTATTGATTGACTGGCAGTCCAGGGCCCGATGCCTCGGTCTCCGCTCCTGCAAGCCCGCAGTCACGTACGGGTGCGCCCGAGCCCAGCCTCCTCGCACACCCGCATACCCGACAGGAGATTCCCGTGCCTCGTACAGCCAGAGTCCTCCGCAGCATGAAGGGCGCCACGCGGCGCTTCCTGGCGATCGGCGCCGTCTCCCTCGGCGCCGTCGCCACGGCCGTGGCGGGTGCAACACCCGCCGCCGCGTGGAGCCCTGGCACTCAGCACTGGGGCAACGTCACCTGGTACAACGGCACCGGGGTCACCAGGTGCGGCGGGAGTCACAACTTCAACACCGAGCTCGTGGTGTCGGTCTCGACGCGTGTGTTCGCCAACGGCTCCGCGTGCGGCCGGAAGATGCTGGTCATGGGCAACGCCGACGGCAGCTGGTCCGGCGGGGCCGTCAGCGTAACCGTCGTCGACGAGTGCCCCCGTTGCCAGCCCGACCAGATCGACCTCAGCACCCCGGCGTTCCAGCAGCTGCGCCCGCTTACCACCACCGTCTTCTCCACCACATGGATCGAAGGCAGCTGACTCTTCTAGTTAAGTGGTCGTAGCTGAGATACCCCACACCTCGCCCCGATCACGCCGACACAGCCGTAAAGGCTCGTTTCCCAGTCCCGGGGCTGTGCGGGACACCGGGGGGCGTGTCACGAGGACTCGGGCGGGTGCAGCGGGCCGTGCTGGCGTACGTGCGCGGAGAGCCCGGCGGGCGCAGCACCATCGACGGCGCCCCGCTGGCCGCGTCGGTCACCGGTCTTGCGCGCGTCGTCTACGGCGCCGAAGAGCCGAGCGATGCCCCGGGTGCGGCCGTACGGCAGGCGGTGTTGCGTCTGGAGGTCGGCGGTCTTGTCGAGGTCCACCGCCTGCGCGTCGGCCGTACCTACACCCAGCAGCGCGTCCACCCCCACTTCTGGCCGCCACGCTACGACCGGCGCCTGGCAGTGTGCACCGGCAAGGACGGCTGCCCGGGCTGCGCGGCCGGCGACCGGCCGACGACGTACTTCACGCTGTGGACGGTCACGTTATTCGGCTCTGGCGGAGATCTTGTGGCGGTGGCAGGGCGAAACGCTGGTAGGCATGGCTCAATGCGCATGGGGCCTGTTCGCCTACTCGTAAACGGTGGCCGCGCTGAGGGCTCGTGCGATGAAGGTCCAGTCACCGTTGGCCGGAACTTCCTTGCCGAAGTTTCGGTACCAGCCGTCCGAGCTGGCTATCCACGCTGCAAGGGCTTCGAGGAATTGGTCAAGGGTGTGGCTCTCCCAGTCGTGTCCTCGCTGGAGGTAGTCCTGGTGTAGGTCGCGGATGAATGCGACCAGCTCATCGCGTGTGTGTATCTCGTCATCAGGGGTGAGCGGCATGGGAGCAACCTAGCCTGTGGGTGTGCAGGAGTTCCTGGGCGAGCGTCAGGTGGCGAGGAGTATGCGTCTGCGGAGCAGGTCGAGGTTGGCTTTGCCGAACCCCATCCGCTTGAGGAGCTTGACGCGCGTGACGTGTCCCTCGACTTGGCCGGAACTCCACGGGCTGCTCAGTGCGGCGGTGACGGCGTCGAGGTCGCGGCGTGGACCGTTGACCAGGGAGTGCAGGGCGGGAAGTTCGTCCTGCGTGACACGGTCCATCCAGGCGGGCAGTTGATCGCCGCGGAGGTCACGCATGATGTCGGCGAAGTCGCGGACGTGCCGCGCGCCGGCATCTAGGTTCTGTCTCTTTGGTCAGCGTCGGGCCCAGATGAGGATGCTGGCGAGGTGGAGTGCGGCCTGGTAGGCGATGGCGAGCTTGTCCGTTCGAG
>NZ_JBEXXK010000093.1:0-25178 GCF_040630405.1 Streptomyces sp. NPDC005811 | reverse complement strand
CACGGCGGCCCGGTATCCCCGGCAGTGCGTCATGCTCCCCACCACCCCGTCGGGCCAGCGCGGCACCCCCCGCGCGTCCGGTACCAGAGGCACGGTCGGCGCGGCGGTGTCTCCGGGGACAAGGACAGCGGGGTGGCAGCGAATCGTCCTCGGCCCCTGGCCGTCGGCCGGGGAGACGGAGGGCCACACCGGTCAGGCTCGGGGTGGCCCGGCCTCTTCCACCACGGTGCGGCGTATCGGAAGAGGCAGCTTGAGCGGAGGGCTCCTACGCCTGGTAGGGCTTCTCCAGCAGGAACTCGGTGAGCACCGCGTCGTGCTCCTCGGGCTTCTCCCACTGCGGCCAGTGACCGGCGTCCCCGACGCAGTAGAACTTCCCGCCCGGGAGGATGCCCGCGATGTACTCGCCGTAGTCGGGACCGTCCCCGGGATTGTGTTCGGTCCACAGAACCAGGGTCTCGGGCTTGTAACCCCGGAGGTCCTCCTCGGTGTAGGGGAGCTCCCACTTCCAGTCCTTGTCGATGCGGAAGACCTTGCGCATCGACGTGTTGATCTCCGGGTTCCGGTAGAGCGCGAGCCGGATGGCGACCATGTCGTCCGTCATCGACTCCGGGTGCGCGACGACCCACTCCAGACGCTTGCGCATCGCTTCCTGGTTCGGGTCCAGCACGACCTCCCGGGACAGCCGGGCCAGCTCTCCGAGGTCGCCCTTGACCGGCTCGAAGTCGGTCTTCTTGAGCTTCACATGGCCGAAGCCCGTGTTGAGCACGATCTTGCGGGCCCGGTCGGGGTGGCTCAGTCCGAAGTGGAAGGCGATGGTGGCACCCATCGACTCTCCTTCGACGTGTACGGTGTCGTGCCCGAGCGCGTCGATCAGGTCCACCAGGGCCTCGACCTGGTACACGTACCGCTGGTCGTCGTCGTAGGGCTCCTTGTCGGTGAACCCGTGGTAGAGCGCGTCGACGGTGTAGACGTGAAAGCCCTGACGGGCGAGGTTGTGCAGGTTGCGGGTGAAGGACTCCGCGTGGCCGCCGACGCCGTGGATGAGGATCAGGGGCTCACCGCTGTCATCGCCCGCCTCGATGACGCGGTGACGCCAGCGGCTGCCCTGCACGAAGCGGGTCTGGGTGCCCAGCAACTCGACGGCGACGCCGGGCCACTGGTCCGCGGGCCTGCACCGGACCGGCTGGGAGAGGTGGAAAAGTTCGATCACGCTGGCATCTCCTTGGTATCGCCGATGGCACTTTCACTACTGGTGTTCGGACCCGTCGCCGCCCCTTCGCCCGCTCCGCCCGCGAGCGAGGTGACCTTGCCCTTGCGGAGCACGACCACCGCGACTCCGGCGGCGGCGAAGATCGGGACGAGCCACGGAAGCTGAGTCGGCAGCCCTGCTGTCGCCCCGGACAGCAGCGCCCAGTTGCGCAGCGCGAGAACGAGCACGGTGCCCAGGCCCAGGAAGGCCAGGGTCGGCGCGACCAGGGTGGACCAGCCGGGCCCGTGGTCCGTGTGCCGACGGAAGTAGACGACCACGGCCACCGAGGCCGCCGCCTGGAGGACGAAGATGCCGAGGGTGCCGATGCCCGTGAGCCAGCCGAAGAGCTGGAGGAAGGGGTCCGCGTGGGCGGCCGCGAATGCGCCCACCACCAAGGCGGTGACTGCGGAGACGACGAGGCTGGCCGTGTGCGGGGACTGCCATCGCGCGTGCACCCCGCCGACCGCCTTGGGCAGTCCGCCGGCGCGGCCGAGTGACATCATGTAGCGGGCGAGGGTGTTGTGCAGCGCCAGGAGCGCGGCGAAGTAGCTGGTCACCACGAGCGCGTTCGCGATGTCCAGCGTTCCGTGCCCCAGGTAGGTCGGCATCGCGTCGAGCACGAGGCCACCCGGGTTCTTGGTCGCCTCCGCCACGACCCGGTCACCGCCGTAGGCGTTGCCGAGAGCCCACATCGTGATGGCGTAGAACACCGCGATGATCAGTACGGACACGTAGGTCGCGGTGGCGATGGTCTTGCGCGGCGACTTCGCCTCCTCTCCGTAGATCGCGGTGGCCTCGAAACCGAGAAAGGCCACGGCAGCAAAGAGAAGGGCGACACCGAAACCGCTTCCGGAGGTGATCTCCGTCGGGACGAAGCCGTCGAAGCCGACGCCCTGAGCGCCGCCTCGCGCCGTGCTGACGATGTCGAACACCACGAGGAGGCCGATTTCGAGGACCAGCAGCACGCCGAGGAGCCGGGCGCTCACCTCCACCGCGCGGTATCCCAGGAAGCTGACCAGGGCCCATGCGACGGCCGCGCAGACGAACCAGCTCACATGGAAGTCGAAGCGGGCCTCGAGCGAATAGCTCGCGAAGAAGCCGAAGCCACCGTAGATGCCCATGACCACGGCGCCGTAGGAAAGCACGGCGATGAAGGCGCTCGCGAAGCCGGCCTTGCGGCCGAGTGCGCGTTCCACGAAGGCCGCCAGACCGGCGGCACTCGTAACGTGGTGGCTCATGAGGGCGTATCCCACGGAGAAGAGCAACAGGATCACGCCCACGGCCACGTATGCGAGCGGGGCGCTGAGCCCCGCGTAGCCGAAGACGATGGGCGCCGTCGCCACCGACGCGGCCAGCGGGGCCGCCGCGGCCACCACGAAGAAGACAATGCCTGCCGCGCCGACCGAGTTCTCCTTGAGGGCCTGTCTGCCCTCGACCTCGGAAATTGTCATGTCTGTTCCTTGGGTTGACGCGGCCCCCGTGCTCCCGCGTGCTGCTTGAGGTGGCGCGGTCGGTCAGACGTTGCCGAAGTAGCGGCCGAGCTCCCAGTCGGTGACGGCGCTGTTGAACTGCTCGACCTCCCAGCGGCGGGTCTCGGTGTAGTACCGGACGACGTCCTCGCCGAAGTACTTGTTCGCGACCTCGCTCTGTTCGAAGAGCTCGAGCGCCTCGCCGAGCGTGGCGGGCACGGTGTCGACCGCGGGGTCCGCGTACGCGTTGCCGATGTAGGGCTCACCGGGGTCGATGTCGTTCTCGATGCCCCACAGACCACCGGCCAGCATCGCGGCGAAGGCGAGGTAGGAGTTGGCGTCCGCACCAGGGGTGCGCAGTTCGAGCCGGGTGTGGGCCTCGGGTCCGCAGACGGCCCGCACCGCGGTGGTCCGGTTGTCGACGGCCCAGGTGACCTTGCTTCCGGCGGCGGTCTCGGCTCCGCCCTCGAACCTCTTGTAGGAGAGGACGAAGGGGGCGTAAACGGCGGTGAACTCACGCAGCGTCCTCATCATGCCGGCGGCGTACTGGCGCGCCGTGACGGAGAGGCCGTGCGGGGCCTTCGCGTCGAAGAACACATTGCGCTCACCGGCCCAGAGGGACTGGTGTGCGTGCATGCTCGACCCGAAGCCTCCGGCACCGAGCTTCGGGATGAACGTGGCGGTGTGTCCGAGTGACTCCGCCATGCGCTTGACCACGAACTTGAAGAGGAATCCCTCGTCGGCCGCGCGGAGGGCGGACTGCGGTGTCAGGTTCAGCTCGTACTGCGACGGGCCTCCCTCGGTCACCGCGGCCTCGATCTTGATGCCGATACTCTCGCAGGCCTGTTCCATGGCGCCGATGAGTCCGAGGTCGGCGTGGGCGCGTTCGCCGCCGTACATGGTGGCGCCCTCACCCAGGGTCGCGAGATCACGGAAACCCTTTTCACGGGCGGTTTTGGCCGTCTCACGGAAAACGAAGAATTCGTATTCGCCGGCCATCCTGGGCGTGAAGCCGAGTCCGGTGGCGCGGTCGACCACGTTGCGCAGGACGTTGCGCGGCAGTGCCCTGACCGGGCGGCCGCCGTGGTCCCGGAAGTCGACCAGCACCATGGCGCCGTCCTCGATCCAGGGCACTGGGGTGAAGGTGCTCAGGTCGGGCACGCACTCCATGTCCTCGAAGCCGCTGTCCCAGGTCGGCCACCATCCTTCGTAGCCGGCCGGACGCGGGATCATCTCGTCCTCGATGTCGAGGATGGCGATGACGTCGGAGATGTGGATGGGCGCGGCCGGGTCCTTGGCAAAACGCCATGCCGGAATGAATTTGGCGCGGAACTGGCCGTGAACGTCCGCCCCGCCCACGAGTACTCGCTTGATGCCACGCTCTTCCAGCGTGGCCCGTACCTTCGCGATCTCTTCAGAACTCGCGGAAGGGTGGTTGTTTCCCATCGATCCTCCGGTAAATCCAGTCAAGACGTGTTCAGTGTTCAGCGGTGTGTTCCGCCGCAGCAACCGGTGGGTTTCAGCTGCCGGAACAATGCCGGTGAGAGGGGTGTCGCTTTTCGAAAATGGCCTCGGCCCGGGAATTCCATTTCACCTGTCGCGCTCGTGCACGAGCCGACCGTCGACGAACGTCATGTCCACCTGTGCGGCCCGGATGTCCGCTACCGGACAGGTGACGATGTCCCGGTCCAGGACGACGAGGTTGGCGCGCTTGCCTACCTCGATGCTCCCCTCCTCGGCGGCACGGTTCGAGGCGTGGGCGGCGTTGATCGTGTAGGCGCGGAGCGCTTCGGCGGCCGTGATCGCCTCCTCCGCATCCACCGGCAGCCCCTGGAAGTCCGTCCGGGCGACCGCGGTCCACATGATTTCCAGCGGCGAGAAGGTCCCGCACGGATGGTCGGAGGCCAGGCTCACCCGGACCCCGGCGTCGATCATGCTCCGCACGGGCAGCACCCGCAGGTGGGGCTGGTTCTCACCGCGCCACATGCTGAAGAAGCCGCCCCACCCGTAGCCGAGGCCGGGGTTGGCCACCAGGTCGACTCCCAGATCCGCCATCCGGGCGCCCTGCCGGGGGTCCGCGACGAAGGCGTGCTCGATCCGCAGGACCGAGTCGGAGCCCTTCCGCCCGCGTACGGCCTCATATGCGTCGAGAACCGTGTCCACAGCGCAGCTGCCCATCGCGTGGATCGCGGTGTTGACACCGAGGTCGCTCGCCCGCAGTGCCAGGTCGAGGACCTCGCCCTTGGTGTAGAAGGACGAACCGACGTGCTGGGTGCACCCGTCATGGATCTGGTCGAGGGCGGGCCCGTCGGGGTAGGCCCGGTCGACGTAGACCTTCAGGGTGCCGCCGCGCAGCATCTCGCTGCTCGGTTCCTTGAGCTGTTCCACGATGTCGTAGCGGCGCAGGTCCTGCATGGCGAAGAAGTGGTCGCCGTGGTGCAGCTGCTGCACGGTCAGCGGGAGCTTGCCCGCCGCGTCTGCCTTGCGGTACAGCTCGGCGGCCTTCGCGGTGACCATCGCGTCGCCGACTCCGGTCAGACCCACGGCGACGTATTCACGCGCCTTCGTGTGGAGGAGTTCCACGGCGCGGTCCGGGTCGCGCTCGGCGTAGGAGTTCCAGGACGCCGAGTGCAGCGGGTTCGACGCGGCCTCCAGGAGGATTCCGGTCGGCTCGCCCTTGTCGTCCTTCTCGATCTCACCGCCCCATGGCTGGGGCGAGTGCGCGCTGATGCCGACCTCGCCGAGCGCCAGGCTGTTGGCGTATCCGGCGTGGCAGCTGGCGTCGAGGAGGAAGAACGGGTTGTTCGGCGCGGCCTCGTCCAGCTCGTGGCGGGTGGGATTGCGCTGCTCGCGAATCTGCGACATGTGGAAGCCCATGCCACGTACCCACTGCCCCGGGGGAAGGGTCTTGCAGTGCTTCTCGACGACCTCGAGGACCTCGTCGAGGGTGGTCAGGGGCGGTGTCGAGCAGTCGACGCTGTCCGGCGCGAACGCCGCGACGCTGAGGTGGTTGTGGGCGTCGATGAAGCCTGGGACGACCGTACGGCCGCCGGCGTCGATGAGCTGTGTGTCCGGCGCGGCGGAGGCGCGTATCTGTTCCTCGGTCCCGACAGCAACGATCCGGCCACCGCTCACGAGCACGGCTTCCGCGACGGAATCGCGGGAGTCCACCGTGCGCACCGTCGCGTTGAAGATGAGGAAATCCCGGTTCTGCGCCATGACTGTCTCCGTTCGTCCAGGGCCATGCCCGGTCGGGGGGCGCTGCTCGGGTGAGCTGGACGCTGAAATTAGGGGCCGCCGAGCCGCTGGTCGACGGGCCGGTTCCACTTGCTGGAACTCACCGCGACTTCAGGACGAACCGTTGCCCACGCGTTGTACTGACAGACGCGATCCGGGAAGAACGAACGAAGCCCGGGGCTTGTGCAGCACCCGGGCTGATCGGCGCATTCGTCACCGTGAACGCGATCAGGTACTCCGCTCGGCTCTGGGATCACCGGCGAGCGTTCTGGCGTACTCCGAGAAGGCCCGGCCACGGACCGACTCCCCACCGTCACATTCGATGACCGTGCCGGTGATCGTGAGCGCGTCGGACGCGGACGCGAGAGCCACGTACCAGCCGGTGTAGTCCTCGGGCCTGGGAAGGAATCCCAGCGGTGACACGAGGGAGATCAGGTCGTCCATCGGGAGGTCGGCGATGCTCGACGCGGCGTGTGCGAGAGCCGGTGGAGGCGCCAGCGCGGTGAGCATGCCGCCCGGCGCCACCGCGTTGACCCGAATCTCAGGCGCGAGCTCGTAGGCGAGCTGGCGCACCAGACCCACGACGGCGTGTTTGGCCGCCGTGTAGAGCGGGCCTCCCCCGCCTGGGTGCAGGCTCGCGTTGGACGCCGTCATCACGATGGAGCCGCGGGTCTCGCGCAAGTGCGGCACCGCGGCCTTCGCCCCGGCCAGCAGCGCTTTCACATTGAGCGCGAACAGCTGGTCGAATGCCGAGTCGAACCGCTCGTCGCCGGGCAGATCCTCCACGCTCACACCGAAGTCCCAGAACCCGGTGTTCGCGACGAAGCAGTCCAGACGACCGAACCGGTCCAGCGCCGTGTCCACCACAGAGCGGTTGTCGCCCAGCCGGGTCGCGTCGCCCTGCACGACGACGACCTCGGCCGGGTGCGCGGCCTCGACGGCCTTGCCTCGCTCGGGAGACAGTTCGAGAACCGCCACCGAGGCGCCCTCGGCGACGAAGCGGTCGACGACGGCACGTCCGATGCCCGACCCACCGCCGGTGACGACGGCGACCCGTCCCGCGAGCCGACCGTGCCCTTCCCCCGGTCCGACTGCGGCCCCGGGCTCAGGCATCGAGCCCCACCAGGACGTCGGTCCCTTCGACACGGACGGGATGGACCTTGATCGGGACGGTGGCCGGTGGAGCGAGCACCGCCCCGGTACGCAGGGAGAAGCGCGCCATGTGCGCGATGCATTCGACCGCGCAGTCCGGTTCCACGTACCCCTCGGAAAGGGACGACTCTCCGTGGGAGCACGTGTCGTCGGAGGCGAAGAACTCTCCGTCGACGTTGAAGATCGCCAGGGTGTGGCCGCCTACTTCGAAGCGACGCCCTTCGCTGTCCGGCACGTCGTCGGTCGAGCAGGCACGGGTCCAGGTCATCAGGGTCTCCGTCATCGGCTCGCCTTCAGGTCTCGGTGGCCCCACCAGCTGGTGGTGACGTAGCTGGCGCCCTGATGGGTGCGCTCGTCGATGTGACGGCCGCCGTGGCCGTACTCGATGGTGTAGCCGCCCGGCGCCATCGCGTAGAACGAGAACATCCCGTCGTTGGAGTGGCGGCCCAGCGTCGTCTGTGCCAGGTCGGAGTCGAGGCAGCGTTCGTACGCCGCGCCGACCGCGTCCACGGTGTCCACCTCGAACATGAGGTGCTGCAGGGCCCACTCACCGCGTCCGCCGACGAGGGCGAGGCTGTGGTGCCGTTCGTTGCAGCGCAGGAAGTAGATGGACTCCTGGCTCAGGTGGATGGTGTCCGTGACCCGCAGGCCCAGTGCGTCGCGGTAGAAGTCGAGCATCGCCTGGACGTCGCCGCACCACAGCACCATGTGGCCGGCGCCCAGACCGGTGTCGAAGGTCACCTGGTGCGGGGAGAGGAACGGGCTGCCGCTCACCGCCGCGGAGTGGAACAGCTCCACCGTGTTGCCGTCGGGGTCGGTGCCCCGGACCAGCCGCTCCACCTGTCGGGCCCGGGCTGATTCCTCGGACGCCTCCTCGAAGACGTGGCCGAGCTTGCCCAGCTTCTCGACGAGCTCGTCCAGGTCCCTGTCGTCCGCGACCTCCCAGCCGGCGTAGGCCAGGTCCTCGCGATCGGACGCCTCAACGCGGACCCGCCACTCCCGCCGGTCCAGGCGGATGTCGAGCCGCTGTGCTCCTCGGTCGACGACCTCCGCGCCGAGCAGATCGCCGAGCCTCCGCCACTCATCGAGCTGAGCCGAGTGGATGCCGAGGTAGCCCAGTGTGCGAACGCCGTTCATGCTGGTACCGCTGCCTTTCGTAGATCGATGGAGGGGTCGCCGAGGAGGTCGGGGCTGACGGGCACCTGCGTGCGGATGAGCTGCGACGCCGCTCGTACGTCCCTGGGACGGTCGAGACCGATGGCGCCGACGAGGCGGTCGTCCCGCAGGTGCAGGGAGAGGTAGGGCCGGCCGGCCGGCCCGTGCCGCCGCACCTCGGTCGTGCCCTGGTCCGGCCGCCCGGCGACTTCGAAGCGGTGCTGGTACTGGTCCGTCCAGAACCAGGGCACCAGCGACGAGCCTTCGGCGGGCCCGCCGAGGATGTCTCCGGCGACGACCTGTGCGTGATCGATGGCCGTGCGGAAGTGCTCCACACGCAGCCGCCCGAGGGGGCCGTAGGGCCAGGAAGCCGCGTCGCCGACCGCGTACACGTCCGCCATCGACGTCCGGCCCCGGTCGTCGCAGACGATCCCTTCGGCGCAGTCCAGACCGCTGTTGGCCGCGACCTCCAGGTTCGGAGCGCTTCCGACGGCGACCAGCAACAGGTCGCACGGCAGCACCTCACCGCCCGCCGTGACGACACGCTGTACTCGGGTGTCGCCCTCGGCCGCCGCGAGCACGTCCTGGACGAACCGCACCCCCGCGGCCTCGTGCAGTTCCCGGACGGCCTCGGCCGCCCACGGCCCGAGCCGGGTCGCCGGCTGGGGGGCGGGTTCCACCAGTACGACGTCACAGCCCAGCCCCCGGAGGGAGGCCGCGACCTCGGTCCCGACGAACCCCGCACCGGCGATCACCACGCGTTCGAGACGCGACAGCTGATTCCGGATGTGCCAGGCGTCCGCGATGGTGTTGAGGGAGACGACGTTCTCGAGGTCCATACCGGGGACGGAGATGGCCCGCGGGCGTGAGCCCGTCGCGAGGACGACCGTGTCTGCGTTCAGCGGCGGTGCCGACTCGAGCACGACCTCCAGGCCCAGGTCGTCCCGTCGCACCTCGGTCGCCCTGCGCCCCAGCCGGATGTCCACATTGTTCTGAGCGTAGAAGTCGGCAGGGACCACGTGCGTGAGGTCGTCGCCGACGAGGACGCCCTTCGACAGCGGAGGCCGCTCATAGGGCGGCGTCGTCTCCGCGGAGACCAGGGTCACGGGGCCGGTGAAGCCCCGCTGGCGCAACGCCTGCGCGAGCGTGCCACCGGCCTGTCCGCCACCGATGATGGCAACCGAGTTCGTCATAGGAACACCGACAGGTTGTTACCGAGCACGACCGTCTGGTCGAGCAGAATCCGACGTGTGGCGATCTCGAAGTCCGCGGGGCCGGCAGACCGGCGCCGAAGCACGTCCTGGCGGGTGCCGACGAACGTGTCCTCGTACGTCGCGCCCCGCGTGCGGTAGACCAGGAAGTTCGAACGCACCGCGTACGAGTCGGGACCTTCGGCCATCTCGACCTCGACGTTGGTGATGAGATGGCGAGTACGGGAGGCCGGTACCTCCGACCAGGCGCGGCCAGTGGCGAGCTTGCGCACTCGCTCAGCCAGGTCCTCCTTCGAGTCGTCGAAATGGGCGCCGCCGCCGGCCGGCTCGAACTCCCTGCTCTCCTCACGGGGCATTCTGGCCAGCCGTACCGGGGCGACGTACCGGATGTCGTCGGCGAGGAGCGTCAGCCACTCCTCGAACCGGCGCTCGTCCAGGAGCCGGGCCTCGCGGTTCAGGAACTGGCTCACCTCGAAGTGGACTTCGAGACCCACCGGGGAAAGTACGTCCTGCTTCACGACCGCTCTCCGTCCTCCATCAGCTGGAGCCAGCGACGGTAGAATGCGCGCCCGGCCTCCTCGCTGTAGATGTTGTTGATGACTCCCGGGAAGTCCGGGTGCCTGCCGGCGTCACCGATCCCCATCGTGAAGTTGAAGGACGCGTGGCGGGCTCGCCCGCTCCGCAGGACCTGCTGGATCTCGGCCCAGTTCTCGCCGTCCTCGGCTTCGAAGATCCCGCCGGCGCTGAAGGTACGGATGGCGTTGCGCCGGATCGCGTCCTTCACCTCCGCGGGCGCGTCCCGGTCGGCCAGGGTCCAGGCCGTGACCTCGATGGAGTGCGGTCCACGCGGCTGCCAGACCCGGAAGGTGTTGGTGCCGACGAGGAAGGAGAAGTTGGGGAAGATCGTGTTGTGGCCGCGCACATGCACCGCGCGGGTCTCACCGAGCCGGTCGATCTCCTTCTGCCGCGACGCGGCCCGGTACTCGTCGACGGCCTCTCCATAGTTGGTCATGTCCGGGGCGTCATCGAGGTAGAAGCCGGTCCCATGGCCGCCGGGCGAGCTGAACTGAAGTCCGCGGCTTTCCGCGTCGACCCACTGTTTTCCCTGCGCGATGAGCGCGGAGACGTGGCTCGTCTCGGCGTGGTAGACATCCGTGGCGAACTGTTCGGAAGGCAGTTTCCAGTTGCACTCGATGATCCACCGGTTGGCCGCGCCCAGCACCTCTGAGCGCTCCCAGCGGTCCGCGAACGAGTCGAAATACCAGACCATGTCGCCCAGGTATTCCTCGAAGGACGGCCCGTCCTCGGCCCAGGTGCCGAAGATGAATCCCCGATGGTTCACGAGCCGCGGAACGCGCTGAGCGCCGAGCTTCGACTTGTCCAGTGTGCCGAGGTAACCGTCCTCCTCGTGCGGGACCTGGACCAGCTTCCCGCCGAGGTCGTAGACCCAGCCGTGGTAGGAGCAGGTGAACGCCCGGGCGTTTCCCTCGTCGGCACGGCACAGGCGCATACCGCGGTGCCGGCACTGGTTCAGGAAGGCCACGTATTCACCGCCGCCCTGATTGACGACCACGACCGGGTCCTCACCCATTGATGTGGTCAGATAGTCCCCCCGCTTGGGCAGCATCGACTCATGTGCCAGAAACAGCCAGCATCTCCCGAAGATGTTGCGCATCTCGGCGTCATGGATGGCGTCGTCGGCATAGATCAACGCGCTCACGCGACCCTGATCCGGGTCGACCAATTCGCAGTAGTTGCTCATCAGGCTCAGTACCTTCCGTCCGGACCCGATGTTCAGGGGCAGGCGAGCGGAACGTCCACCTTGCGATTCCGCGCGTTGGAACCGGGCCTGAAAGCGGACCGGTGGGAGAGGACGCACGTCCGGGGAGGGAGGCAGTGTGGGTGTCGCGGAGTAGTCGTGGCGTTGCGCACGCTCACGCCATACGGCTCGGTGTACCGAGTGACGCCCAAGGCAGCCACGATCATCAAGGGCCCGTGAATCGTCATGCCGGTGGGGGGACGATCTCCTGCTTGACGCTTTTGCCGCCGGTCCCGTTGGGCAGGGTGCCCAGGTAGTGGATGTGACGCGGGTACGTGTACGGTGCGGCGCGGTGCTTCACGAACTGAGTACACGCGTCCGGCCGTTACTCGGCTCCCGGCCGGAATACCACAGTGGCGGACGCGTCGCCGCTGAGGATGTCGTGCGGGACACCCAGGACAGCCGCCTCCGCCACGCCGGGGTGCCCGTAGAGGACCTCCTCCACCAACCTTGCCCACCACTATGCGCCGTCGCCACCGTCCTGACCCGCAACACCTGTCCGCAGGGCCAGGCCGCGAGGGTCACGGGGAGCGGCGTGCAGAGAGCACAAGGTCGTGGGTGATGTGCAGCGTGAGCGCGTCTCCCTGTCTGAGGGCGGCCCGGGCTTCCCCAGGACCCGGATCAACCGGTCAGTTGTCGCGCGAGGTCCGCCGACCGGCTCCTGCTCGCTTAAGCCGGGGCGGCGGTGCCGAGGTCATTGATCGTGCCGCGCGATCGCACGCAGGAATGCGATGGTCTCCATCTCCCGGTTGGCGGCCTCCTCGGGGGATGTCCCATACCTCCGGTTGGCGGACAGTTTGACGATCGTGGTATCGGCAGCCGGATCGACGAAGACGAACTGGTTGTAGACGCCGATGGCAGCGAACTCGCCGCGATCTCCCGCCGGTATCCACCACTGGTAGCCGTAACCGAGGGGGACGGGCTGACCGCCGACCAGGGGTCGACCCGGCTCGAGGTGCGGCGCGGCCACGGTGACCGAGTCGCGTACCCACTCAGCCGGGACGACCTGCTGTCCATGCCAGCTGCCGCCGCCCCGGTACAGCTCGCCGATTCTGGCGTAGTCGTGTGTGGTGAGGTTGAGCCCGGCGTACGCCAGTTCCCTCCCTGCCGGATCCAGCAGCCAGTGGCCTGCCGACTCCATACCGAGGGGCTCGCACAGCTTCTCCGCCATGTAGTCGCTGAGTGAACGACCGGTCGCCTGAGCCACCAGGGCGCCCAGGATCTGGGTCTCGCCCGAGCTGTATCGGCACACGGTACCGGGCTTGCTCTCGGGCGCCATGCGGGCGACGAAGTCGTCGAGGGTGCCGCCAATACCCATGGCGGCGGCGCCGAGCTGGAAGATGTCGGAGGAGGCGTCGCCGTAGTTCTCGTTCCATCGTGCCCCGGAGGACATCTGAAGCACATTCCTGATGGACACGCCGTCGTAAGCAGAGCCGGACCGCACCGGGACGTAATCACTGATCGGCTCTTCGATGCTCGCGATGTGCCCCTCGCCGATGGCGATGCCGACGAGGGCGGAGACGAAGCTCTTCGCAACCGACATGGACACCCACCGCACGTCCGAACCGCCGGTCAGGAAGTAGCTCTCGTGCCTGACCGACCCGTCGACGAGAACCAGAAGGGCCGCGGTGTCGGTGTCGCGGAGAAACTCCTTGCTCGACCGCGGAACGCCGTCGACGACGAAGGCCTCCGGGAGGGGCATCTCCTGGCCCCGCGGCCAGGGAAGGGGCCGGGACCCCGGTGGCATCTCACGGGTGGGGAAGAAGTCTTCCATCCGGCAGAAGTGCTCGTGCTGCGGTGTGCCGGTGAAGAGACCAAGGTCGGCCATGGACTTGCGCCGCTTTTCGGTCATGGTTGTCCTTAGATCGAGGCGGGGCCTGGATCCAACTGCCGAACCGACCGAAGCCGTTTGTCGGTGCGCCGTATCGGAGGCTCAGCGGGAAGCCCAGCCAGGGGAAAGAGCCGAAATCCTGAAGTGCAGTAACACGGAAAGTAGCAGTACCAACCGGTTAGGGCAACCGCCTGGTAGGCTTACTTTCCCGGACACGGAGATGGAGGACTGCGGTGAGTACTTCCCGTATCGACGGGCGCACCCTGCGTTTCCAGCACCGACGTCCGGAGTTGTTGGCCGCGGCCACGGAATACGTCCTCGAGCACGGCGCCACCGATCTGTCGCTACGGCCGGTGGCACAGGCCCTCGGCGTCAGCCATGCGACGTTGTTGCGGCACTTCTCCTCGAAGGACGAGCTGATCACGGGTGTCCTGGAGAGCATCCGGACGGATCTGGCCACGAGCATGGCCTCGGACATGGAGCTTCTTGAGGCCCGATCGACAGCCGCACTCGTCAGGGCGGTGTGGAAGAAGCTCTGCGAGCCGCAGCAGCAGCGACGATTCCTGCTGCTTTTCGAGGCCAACAGGGACCGGGATCTCGCGCAGTCGATCGTCGAGGACTGGATCTCCGTCCTGTCCGACAGCCTTGCTCGGGAGGGTTGGCCTCCCGAGGACGCCTCTGCCCTGGCCACCCTTCTGCTCGCCCAGCTACGAGGCCTTCAGCTCGATCTGTTCGTCTCCCGGGACCAGGCCAGGGCCGACCGTGCGATCGACTTCGCCGTACGTCTCGTGGAGCGCACCACCGGCTCGCCCACGGCGGACACCCGCGATTGACAAGCGGTCTGTGTCCCTCCGGCTCCACTGCCCATGAGGGCATGAACGATTGAAGGACCGGTGTTTCACAGGCCCCCTGTGGACAGCATCTTCTTCGCCGACCTGGAACCGGCGATGATCGGGATCACCAAGTCCGCCGCGGGCCCTGTGGGCCACTTCTCGCCATCGGACGTCCTGCGTCTGCCGATCAACCGCAACCCTGCTCCGCAGGTCGTCGACCCGCACCCGGCTCCGCCGTCCGCGAGCCCGAGGCCAAGGAGTTCCCCCTCGACGGCCTGAGAGCCGGGATCCGGGACACACGCCACAACGTGTCGGCGCACGGCACGCCGGCGACGTTGTCCTACCGACCTCCCGTCCAATCCGCCGGAGTCGGGGTCGACGGCTGGACCCATAGCGCGCCGCCAGACCGGGGACGGTGTGGCACATGCCAGCCTCCGCTCTGGCGGGCCGACAGGTCATCCGGCGGGCGGTGAGTCCCTGAACCGTGCGGCCAGTTCGCTGCGGGAGCGCATGCCGAGCTTGGCGTAGATATGGGTCAGGTGGTACTGCACCGTCTTGACGGAGATGAACAGCTCCAGCGCCACCTGCTGGTTTGTCGCCCCCGCCGCGACCAGATTGGCGACCGCCTGCTCCTGCGGGGTCAGCCGGGCCATGCCCGCAGCGGAACGGGGGACGTGCAAGCCACCTGCCTGTAGTTCGCGTTCGCAGCGTTCCACGTATGTGCGGGCGCCCAGGGTGGCGTAGGCATCGCTGGCGTTCTTCAGGACGGAGTCGGCCTCGCGGCGTTTGCCGGCGCGGCGCAAGGTCTGTCCGAAGGCAAAGTTGACCCGGGCACGGTCGTACGGGAGGGGAAGGTTGTCCAGGTGTGCGAGAGCCTGCTCGAACTCCCTGCGGGCCGTGTCGATGTCACCGCGCGCGGCCGTAAGACGGCCCCGTGCCAGACCCAAGCGGGCGAGTGCGGAACGTCGGCCCCGGCGCACGGCGCGTTCCTCGTGCAGGGCCAGGAAAGTGTCGGCCTCGTCGAGTCGGCCGGTCATCACCAGCGCGTTGGCGTAGAGGTCGGGCCAGGGCCAGAATCCGGGCTCGTCGATCGACTCGCGCGCGGTGAGCTGGGCCACCGGGGAGAGAGCCTCGACGACGCGCTCGTAGTCACCGCGGGCCTCGGCAACCTGGGCGCGGGCCAGACAGGACGGAATCAGCATGACCTCGTAGTGATGGAGGTCGGCCGCCGCCTCCCGCACGTGGTGGTCAGCCGCCGTCCAGTCGCCACGCAGAGCACTGATCTGGGCGATAGTCCAGTGCACCAGGGGGCGGACCAGTTCGATGTGGACCTCAGCGAGTCTGGCCTCGGCCCGCTGCGCGGTCTCCAGCGCATCCGGCCACGCTCCCAGAGCGAACTGCGTGCGGGCGAGCCAGCCCTGTGCCCACAGCGAGATGCGTGTGGAGCCCATCCGGTAGACCGTCGGGACGGCGGCCTCAAGCCTGCGGCGGGCGTCTTCCGGCCGGTCCATCGCCAGGTCGACCCAGCCTCGGCCGACCTGAAAGCGCTGCGGCTGAGCCCCACCGGGGAGTACCGCGGCGGCTGCCTCGTAAGCGCCCAGGGCCTCCCCGGAACGGCCTGCCATCGCGAGCCCCAGGCCCAGCACGGCCTCCGCCTCGATGCCCGACGGATCATCTGCCGCCGCCAGTTCCAGCGCTCGGCGAGCCCAGGCCACCAGGTCGCGGCCATCCCAACGGCCCAGGGCGTGCAGCACCCGGCGCTGGCAGATCCTCGCCATCAGCTCTGGCCGGCGCTTCGCGTCACAGCGTTCCTCGGCTTCGGCCAGGAAGGTCTCGGCCTCCGAGGGGCGCCCGCGCATGATGGCCAGATAAGCGAGGACGACGTCCCGCGGGGTACCTGACGGGAAGCTCTCCAGCTCTGCCGCGAACGCGGCAGCCTGCGGTACGTCCCCGGCTCCGATCATCGCGTCGACGGCGCGCAGCAACCGATCCTCTCGCGTGGCGCGGCCGATGCTCAGCCTACTGGCTCGGACTAGGGCGTCGGCCACGGCGGACCACTCGCCTGCCGAAGCACGCTCGGCGGCGTACCGGTCGAGTTCGTCCGCGAGTGTCTCGTCGGCCGTCGTGGAGGCCGCCACCCGGTGGGTGAGCTTGCGTCCACGGTTCTCGGTGATCTCCGCAGCGCGACCGTGCAGTTCGGCACGCCGGGTCAAATCGATGCCGGTCAGGACCGCGGCGCGGACGAGCGGGTGGGCGAACGTCAGCTGGGCGCGCCCGGAGTCGATGGTGGCAGTCAGTATTCCGGCCGCGCGGGCCTGGTCCACCGCGGGCAACGGTTCGTCGAGGCCGGCCAGGGCGGCTGCTTCCGCGAGGGGCGTGTCCTCGCCGAGTACGGAGCAGGCCCCCACCAGACACTGCGCGTTCTCGCCGCACTCGGTGAGCCGTCGGCGGATGATCTCGGTATAGCGGGCGGGAGCGGGCAGCTCGGGACGCCAGTCCCGCCAGGTCTCCGGCGGCAGCTCCCGCAGCAGTTCGACGGCGTACCGGGGATTGCCCCTGGTGTGACGGCACAAATGCCGCGCCGAGGGCAGGTCCAGAGCAAGCCCCTGGGCCTCGCGCGCGAGTGTCCGGATGTCCTGGGGACCCAGCGGCCCGAGTCGTACGGCGTCGCCCTGGCAGCCGTCGAGGAACTCCAGGGTCCGCAGCACGGAGAGCGGGAGGCCTTTGTGGGCCTGTCCCACGTCGTACAGCTCGTGCGGATCGGCCCGTGCGATCAGGACCACGAGGATCCGTTGGGTGGGCATCCGGCGCAGCGCCGACCGGACGGCGCGCAGGCTCTGTACGTCGGCCCAGTGGGCGTCGTCGACAATCACGATCACCGGTTCCCGCTCCTGACGGGCCGCCCAATGGCCTCGCAGGACGCGGCCGGTGTCGAACACCGCCTCGGGAGCCGTCGGGTCGGGCAGGACGGTGTCGTGGGCGCCCAGAAGCTGGCCGGCGATTCCCAGCGGCAGGTCGGATTCCCAGGACACACCGGCCGCACGGATCAGGCCCGCATCGGATCCATGCTGTGAGAGGACGTGCTCCACGAGCGCCGTCTTGCCGATTCCCGCCGGGCCGCCGACCACGACCAGCTCTGAGTGGCCGGAACGGGCAGCGCTGATCGCGCGAACGAGCTCGGCTACCTCGCCCGCCCGCCCTATCAGGCTTCTCTGCAGCTCAGGGCGGTCATCCATGTGCGAGCACGCTAGCACCGCCGCAGGGCGGCGGCAGCCGCGAGAAGGCTCTCGGGTCTGCCGGCGCGGGTGAATGCCAGAGGAGTGCTACCGCGCCCCGCATGTTCATCGCTGGTCCGCACGTTCAGCGTGATCGGACGGATGGGGACCGCTGCCCGGCCGCATGCGTGGGAGGCGCCCAGGCAGCGGTTGCCGGGGAAGGGGGGTGGACGTCAGCCGAGGTCTCCACCGCCGACGGGGAGCACTGAGCCGGTGATGTAGGAAGCCTCGTCGGAGGCGAGGAAGCAGATCGCGGCGGCCTGCTCCTCCGGGGTGCCGTAGCGCCTGAGCAGCGAGGAGTCGATCGTCTGGTCGACTATCCGCTGATACCACAGTTTCTCCTGCTCGGTGCGGGGTGCGGGTCCCCTGACCACGCGCCGGGGCGGCGTGTCCGTGCCGCCGGCCGCCGTGGCCACCACCCGGATACCGTACGGGGCGGCCTCCATGGCCAGGGAGGTCGTGAGGGCGTTGACACCGCCCTTGGCCGCCGAGTACGGGATGCGGTGGATGCCGCGAGTGGCGATCGAGGAGACATTGACGATGGTCCCGGAGCCCCGCTCGATGAGGTGGGGCAGGACGGCTCGGGTGGTCCACAGCGTGGGGAACAGCGAGCGCTGGATCTCGGCCTGGATCTCGTCGGGCGCGTAGTGGTCATAGGGCTTGGCCCAGATGGTGCCGCCCACGTTGTTGACCAGCACGTCGATATGGCCGAGCACTCCGAGGGACTCTGCCACGGCGGACCGCGCGCCCTCGTACGTCTCCAGGTCCGCCAGGACCGCGTGCGCCTTGAGGTCGTCCGCGGCCTCCCGAACGATGTCGGCGCGGTCCACCAATACGACCTCGGCGGACTCGGCGACGAGACGGCGGGCGACCGCGAGACCGATGCCCTGGGCGGCGCCGGTGACGACGGCATTCTTTCCGGCGAACCTGTCAAGGTGCACGGCGGCCGCGCTCACGCCGCCTCCGCGGTCGCTCGCACGGCGGCCGGGGTGAACTTCTCGTAGCGGAAGCTCACCGGGGCCACGCCCATGCGGGCGATATGGCCGCGCACGGCCTCGACCATGGCGGGCGGTCCGCACAGGTAGACGTCCGCCTCCCCGTCATGGAGGGTCCTCGCGTCCATCAGTCCGGTGACGAAACCCTTGGTTCGTGCCGTGCTGCCGGGGTCCGCCACGCAGTGGTCGAAAGTGAAGCCGGGAATGAGCTCGGCGAAGTCCTCCAGCGTGTCCACGTGGACGAGGTCCTCGTCGGTGGTCACGCCGTAGAGCAGGTGCACGGGGTGGGCGAGGCGGTTCTGCGCGAGCCGCTCGAGCATCGAGAGCAATGGGGCGAGGCCCGTACCGCCGGCCAGCAGCAGGGCGGGGCGGGTGAGGTCGCGCAGGTAGAAACCGCCCATGGGGCCGGTGAACTCGAGGCGGTCGCCAGGCCGGGCCCGTTCGTGGAGGTAGCCGGACATCGCTCCGCCGTCGACGAGTCGGACCAGGAAGGAGATCCGGTGCTGGTTTGGCCCGGAGCTGAAGGAGTACGAGCGGGTCTGGTCGGTCCCCGGGACGGCGATGTTGACGTACTGGCCGGGCAGAAAGTCGAGCGCTCCTCGGTCGTCGACGTCGAGCGTGAACTCGACTGTGGTGCTGGAGTGTCGCTTGATGTCGGTGAGGGTGGCGGTATGTGTGGCAGCCGCCGTCTTCGCAGCCGCCGACGACGACTGGATGCGCAGGACGAGGTCGCTTTGCGGGGTCATCTGGCACGGCAGGCAGTAGCCCTGAGCGGCCTCGTCCTCGGCCAGCGCCTCCTCGATGTAGTCGCCACCGTCGTAACGGCCCGATTCGCACAGCGACTTGCAGGTGCCGCAGGCGCCGTCCCGGCAGTCGAGGGGGATGTTGATGCGGGCCTTGTAGGAGGCCTCGGCGACGGTCTCGTCCGGACGGCACTCGATGAAGCGGGTGACGCCGTCCTCGAAGTTCAGGGCGACCTGGAATGACATGCGGGAACTCATTTCAGACGGGTCAGACGTGGTAGATGTCGACGACGTGGTGCACGTAGTCGTTCTTGAGGACCACCTTCTTGTGGGTGATCAGCGGCTCCGGACCGGACGTGTCGAGCGTGTAGTACGACGTCCCGAAGTAGGTGTCGGTCGTCTGGTAGCGGTAGTAGAGCGTGAACCAGTTGAACCGCACGTCCACCATGTCGCCGTCCCGGCCGGTGATTTCGACGTTGGTGATGTTGTGACCGGTGCGCGGCTCGGGCAGGCTCGTGGCGCTGGAGCGGTCGGTGCGGATGCGGAAGACGCGGTCCTCCAGGCCGGCCCGGCTCGGGTAGTAGACCAGGGAGATCTCGGTCTGGGGGTCACGGGTGAGTTCGTCGTCGTCCGCCCAGGCGGGCATCCAGAACTCGGCGTCCGGGTGGTAGCACTCCAGCCACTTCTCGAACTCGCGATCGTCGAGGTGACGGGCCTCGAGGTAGAGGAACTGCTGGATTCCTTCTAGCGTGACTTCTTCGATCGCCGTGGTCACTTCGCCGCCTCCGGGTCCAGGGCCTTGCGGATGGTGTCGAGCCAGTAGCCGTGCTGGATGGGGTAGAGGCCCTCGTCCTCGGTGCGCACGCCACTCGCGATCGGGTTGATACCGATCTTCTTCGCGTCCTCGTCCGGGCCGTCGATCTGGTGCACGGTGCCTCGGCTGAGGTCGTTCCAGGGCATGGCCTCGGCCAAGTAGGTCTTCTGGCAGGAGCGGAACTCCTCCAGGTCGTCCGGGGTGGCCATGCCGGTGGCGTTGAAGAAGTCCTCGTACTGTCGGATGCGGCGGGCACGGTCCTCGGCCGGCTCGCCCTTCGGCGCGATGCAGTAGATCGTCACCTCCGTCTTGTCGACGGAGATCGGCCGGAAGTGCCGTATCTGCGAGCTGAACTGGTCCATCAGATAGACGTTCGGGTACAGGCACAGATTGCGGGAGACGCCGATCATCCAGTCGGCCTTCTCCGCCCCGAACTGCTCGGCCAGCTCGTCACGCTTGTCGAACAGCGGTCGGTTGGCCGGGTCCAGCCACTTGGTCCACAGCAGCAGATGGCCGTGGTCGAAGGAGTAGAAGCCGCCCTTCTGCTTGGACCAGCCGCCCGCGTCCATCGTCTTGGTGTCGTTCTTCGACTCTCCGGAGGTGCGGCGGGCCTGGGTGGCCGCGTAGTTCCAGTGGGTGGCGGAGACGTGGTAGCCGTCGGCGCCGTTCTCCGCCTGGAGCTTCCAGTTGCCGTCGTAGTGGTACGTCGATGCCCCGCGCAGCACCTCCAGCCCCTCCGGGGACTGGTCGACGACCATGTCGATGACGACCGCCGCGTCGCCCAGGTGCTCCTTCAGCGGTTTGACGTCCGGGTTGAGGCTGCCGAACAGGAAGCCGCGGTAGCTCTCGAAGCGGGCCACCTTCTTCAGGTCGTGCGAGCCGTCGGTGTTGAACTGCTCGGGGTAGCCGGCGTCCCGCGGGTCCTTCACCTTCAACAGCTTGCCGCTGTTGCTGAACGTCCAGCCGTGGAAGGGGCAGGTGAAGGTGGTGCGGTTGTCGGTCTTCCGGCGGCACAGCATCGCACCGCGGTGGCTGCATGCGTTGATCAGGCAGTGCAGCTCGCCCTGCTTGTCGCGGGACAAGACCACGGGCTGGCGGCCGATGTACGTCGTGAAGTAGTCACCGACCTCCGGGATCTGGCTGTCGTGCGCGAGATAGACCCAGTTCCCCTCGAAGATGTGCCTCATCTCCAGCTCGAAGAGCTCCTCGTCGGTGAAGACGCTGCGCCGCACCCGGTACACACCGTTGTCCGGGTCCTCCACCAGGGCGTCTTCGAGGATGGTCCGCGCACGGCTGAAGTCCTCGGCCATGTTCCCGTCCCTTTCACCGCTGACCGGACCGGCCCGGTCGGCCGATCTCATTGCCATTGCTTTTCAGCACCATGACAGCCAGGTGAAGAGTGGGCCCCCGACAATCCCCCAGGGTTGACCCAGGGGGGTATTGATATCTCAGGCGTCTCAATAGGCTGGAACCAGATATTTGTGGGGTATGGGGTTCGCTCCCTACGCTGGAGCACATTCGAGGCCCCGAAAACCGAAAGGGCAGCCCGATGGAGCTCAGGCATCTTCGGTATTTCCTGGCCGTCGCCGAGACGCGTCATTTCGGAAAGGCCGCGGAAGCTCTGCACATGGCCCAGCCCCCGCTCTCCCAGGCGATCCGCCGTCTGGAGTCGGAACTGGGCGTGGAGCTCTTCACACGCACTACGCGGCAGGTCGCCCTGACCGGTGCCGGCGAGGTGTTCCGCACCGACGTGGAACGCATCCTCAAGGCCGTCGACGAGGCGGCGGCGAGAGTCGGCCGCTTCGCGTCGGGCGTGGAGGGGGTGCTGCGGGTCGGTCTGACGGGCTCCGCCTCGTACCGCCAACTGCCGGCACTTGCCCGGCTACTCAAACGCGAGATGCCACACGTGATGATGGAGGTGCATACCGAGATGCTCACGCCCGCCCAGGAGCTCGGGCTGATCGAGCGGCGCCTCGACGTCGGCCTGCTACGTCCGCCGACCCGTCAGGAGGGCATCGAACACTGCCTGTTGGCGAACGAGCCACTGGTGGTGGCCGTGCCCGAGGAACACTGGCTCGCCGAGGCCGAGACCGTCCGCGTCGAGCAGCTGCGCCACGAGGCCTTCATCATGTACGGCGCCGCGCTCGGCTCCGTCGTCAACGACGCCGTCGTCCGCAGCTGCCTCGCTTCCGGCTTCTACCCGCACTGCGCCTACGAGGTCACCGAGACCTCGGCCGCCCTGGCCCTGGTCGCGGCCGGACTCGGCATCGCGGTCCTGCCGGACTCCATCCGCTCCGCCCCGCGGGAGGGAGTGCTGTGCAAGGAGGTCGACGACGCGCTGTCCGTGCCGCTCGTTCTGGCCTGGCGCACCAATGACGAATCTCCGCTGTTGCGGAATCTGCTGGGCGTTCTGGAGCGGAACGGCGTGCTTCTCGACAGGACTGAAGGGGTGGCATGAAAATCGTCAGTGTGGAGGCAATTCCCTTTGCCATTCCTTATGCGAAACCGCTTAAGTTCGCGAGCGGCGAGGTGCGAACCGCCGACCACGTCCTGGTCCGGGTGCATACGGACGAGGGCTTGACGGGTACCGCCGAGGCGCCGCCCCGCCCGTACACGTACGGCGAGACGCAGGAGTCGATCATCGCCGTGATCGACAAGATCTTCGCACCGCAGGTCCTCGGTCTCACGGCGCTGGAACGGGAGGCCGTTCACGCCCGGCTCGACCGGACGGTGGGCAACCCGACCGCCAAGGCCGCGATCGACATGGCCCTGTGGGACATCCTCGGCCAGGCCGCCGGCATGCCGGTGTCCGGACTGCTCGGCGGCTACACCGACCGCATGCGGGTCAGCCACATGGTCGGCTTCGCGCCCGCAGAGGAGATGGTCTCGGAGGCCGAACGGATCCGGGACACGTACGGCATCACAACCTTCAAGGTGAAGGTCGGCCGGCAGCCGTACGGCGAGGACGTGGCGGCCTGCCGGGCGCTACGCGAAGCGCTCGGCCCGGACGTGGAGCTGTACATCGACGGCAACCGCGGCTGGACCGCCTCCGACTCCGCACGCGCCCTGCGCGAGATGGCCGACCTCGGGCTCACCTTCGCCGAGGAACTCTGCCCCGCCGACGACGTGCTGGGCCGCCGGTGGCTGGTCGCGCAGAGCGCGGTCCCCTTCATCGCCGACGAGAGCGCGACCAGGGCGGCGGAGGTGACCCGCGAGCTCCTCGGCGGCTCCGCCACCGCGATCAGCGTCAAAACCGCCCGCACCGGCTTCACCGCCTCCCAGCGCGTGCTGCACGAGTGCGAGGGGCTGGGCGTCGAGGTCGTGATGGGCAACCAGATCGACGGTCAAGTCGGCACGCTGTGCTCGGTCGCCTTCGGCGCCGCCCATCGCACCAGCGCGCGATACGCGGGTGAGCTGTCGAACTTCCTCGACATGACCGACGACCTCCTCACCGAACCGCTGACCATCGAGAACGGAACGCTTCGTATCCGTGAAGGCGCCGGACTCGGCATCGACATCGACCCCGACAAGCTGGCGCGCTACCGCCAGGACCACTGATGAACCATCAGCAATCATCTGACAGAACGCACTTGAGGGACGGTATCGCCATGACCGACACCACCATCGAGCAGGCCACTGCGGCAGCGTCGGGAGCCGCCGCCACCGAGCAGTTCCGCACCAAGCAGCGGACGGCGACCGCCGACGTCGACACGAAGCGCGTCGACACCCTGGTCTCCGAACTCCTGGCCGCCGCCCATGACATCATCCGCCGTCACAAGGTGACGTACGCCGAGTACGACGTGCTGAAGTCCTGGCTGATCCAGGTCGGCGCAGACGGCGAGTGGCCGCTCTTCCTCGACGTGTGGCTGGAGCACGTGGTCGAAGAGGTCGCGAACGAGAACCGCGAGGGCAGCAAGGGCACCATCGAAGGGCCGTACTACGTCCCCGGCGCCCCGCGAACGCCCACCGAGGCGACCCTGCCGATGCGCGAGAACGAGGGCGGCATCCCGCTGCTCTTCCAAGGACAGGTCCGCTCCGTGGACGGAACCCCCTTGGCCGGCGCCATGGTCGAGATCTGGCACGCTGACGACGACGGATTGTACTCCCAGTTCGCACCGGGGCTCCCCGAGTGGAACCTTCGGGGCACCGTCGTGGGCGACGAGCAGGGCAACTTCAGGATCCACACCGTCCAGCCCGCGCCCTACCAGATTCCGACCGACGGCTCCTGCGGCCGGCTCATCTCCGCGGCCGGCTGGCACGCCTGGCGCCCCGCCCACCTGCACCTCAAGGTCTCGGCTCCTGGGCACCACCTCATCACCACCCAGCTGTACTTCAAGGGCGGCGAGCACGTGACCGACGACATCGCCTCGGCCGTGAAGCCCGAGCTGATCCTGGACCCGGCCCCGGTCGCTGGCGGCAGCGGCCGCGAAGTCACGTACGACTTCGTCCTCGACAAGGCGTGAGGGAACAGTGCTGTTCGCGGTACGGATGGACGTCGAGATTCCGCGCGACCTCGCCCCCGAGGTCCGCGCGGATCTGGTGGCCCGCGAAAGGATCTACTGCCGGGAGTTGCAGAAGTCCGGTGCGTGGGTGCACATCTGGCGGTGCGTCGGTCAGTACGCCAACATCAGCGTCTTCGACGTCACCGACAACGAGGCACTCCACCGGATCTTGTGGAACCTGCCGCTCTTCTCCTACATGAGGGTCGAGGTCACGCCTCTCGCTCAGCACCCCTCTGATCTGGCAGCCGGCTGATGGACAAGATCGTGACATCGGCTGCCGAGGCGGTGGCCGACGTGCCGGACGGCGCGTCGCTGGCGGTGGGCGGTTTCGGACTGAGCGGCGTGCCGAACGTCCTCATCCAGGCCCTGTACGAGCGGGGCGTGAGCGGGCTGTCGGTCGTGTCCAACAACTGCGGGGCGATGGAGTCGGGCCTCGCGGTCCTGCTCGCTGCCGGGCGGATCTCCCGGGTGACCGGTTCCTACATCGGCGCGAACAAGGAGTTCGCCCGCCAGTACCTGGCCGGGGAGCTGGAGGTCGAGCTGATCCCGCAGGGCACCCTCGCCGAGCGGCTGCGGGCCGGCGGCGCGGGCATCCCCGCCTTCTACACCCCCGCCGGAGTGGGCACCCAGGTCGCCGAGGGCGGGCTGCCGTGGCGCTACGACGGTGAGGGCGGCGTCGCGCTGGCCTCCCCGCCGAAGGAGGTGCGCGACTTCGACGGCACCCCGTACGTCCTGGAGCGCGGCATCCGCACCGACTTCGCGCTGGTCCGGGCCGCCAAGGGCGACCGGCACGGCAATCTGGTCTTCAACAAGGCCTCCCGCAACTTCAACCCGCTCTCCGCGATGGCCGGG
The DNA here is from genome assembly GCF_040630405.1 of Streptomyces sp. NPDC005811. Taxonomy (NCBI): domain Bacteria; kingdom Bacillati; phylum Actinomycetota; class Actinomycetes; order Kitasatosporales; family Streptomycetaceae; genus Streptomyces; species Streptomyces sp. NPDC005811. The sequence goes on along the minus strand of NZ_JBEXXK010000093.1, from coordinate 41 downwards.
CGGATCACGGTCGCCGAGGTGGAGGAACTGGTGGAGCCCGG
>NZ_JBEXXK010000092.1:0-29946 GCF_040630405.1 Streptomyces sp. NPDC005811 | reverse complement strand
GTTCACGCCGGCCCGCGTCATCATGCAGGACTTCACCGGTGTGCCCTGTGTCGTCGACCTCGCCACCATGCGTGAGGCCGTCGCGGCCCGCGGCTGGGGCGGTCGCTGCGCTCCCGCTGGCCCTCGCGATGCGAGGGCGGATCCCTCCGCTGCGCTCCAGGATCCGGTAGGGCCGGCCGCTGCGCGCCTGGCGGGCAGCGCGGGGCGCGGCCGTGGCTGACGTGGTGTCAGGTGCGGCTAGTGGGGCCTCCAGTTGGAGAGTTGGGGAGTCCTGCGGACTCCGGCGGGTCCGCTGCGCTCCCCCGCCTGACGGTCCTTCCGGCTGCGCCTCCAGAACCTTGGGGCCCGCTGACGCGGGCCGGGCTGGCTACTGGGGTGGGGGTCGCTCGTTCGTGTGGGTTCCAGTGTAGTGGGTGCATCAGGTTGATGCAGCATGTAGCGTTGGCGGAAACATGGGACACCTCCCAACCACCCGGACGGGACGCGCTTTCGAGAATGCGTCAGGCAGGGTGTTGAGGTCCACCAATTCACGCGAGGAATCACGATTTAGGAAGCTGCCGACCTCAGCCGAAGAACAGAACCTCGGATAATAGAAAGGGCTGAATTCCGGCGTGCGGAGGTACCGGAGCCGAACGGCGCCTCGGGCCAGGCGGCGGAACCGAGTTCCGGTCCAAGCAACGCCTTGCTGCTGCTTTTCCCGTCACGGCCGGCACCACCGGAGACTCACAGCCGTTGGTGCCGCCTATGGCCACGACGGTGCCCGGTCCGCGGCTTACTGCACAACATCAGATGGGGGCAGAGCTTGTGTTTCCGCTGGTCAGGAGGTTGTGGGTGGGCTACTTGTGACTACTGAGGACGGACACAGGCCCCCTTGTATGTCCCTCCTGGGTAGACACATCGACCGTGAAATGTCGGAAGCCCTGACGTGGGGGCGCGTGGAAGGTCAGCAATGCCGACCTCTTGGTAGACGGAAGGTCAGCAATGCTGACCTTCCGAGCCGGAAGTCGAGCCATCGGTGCCACACCCTCATGGATGCCCCGGCGAGCAGGAGTTCGTGCAGGAGATGTGTCACCCCTGGGGGGACACAAGACTCGCCAGAAGTCAGAAATGCCGACCTGGAGGTCAGAACTACTGACCTTCTGCTACGTTGCTGCACGCCCGGGATCTTGGAACTTTGGAGAGCTGCTCGTGTCCGAGTCACAGCGCCGCCGCCGTCCTGCCAGGCCCGCGCCGAATCCCGGGCTGGAGCCGGACGATCCGCTGAGGGCCTTCGGCGAGCGGCTCCGGAAGATCGATGGTCTGGACGACCTGGCGCGGTCGTACCCGGGCAGGGAGATCACGGTCGGCCGCCAGCGGCAGCAGCTGGAGTTCTTCTCGGACCCCGATCGCCCCAACGCCTTCGCGATGGTGGCGCTGGAGTTCTTCCTGGTGATCGCCCAGTACTACCGCGAGGCGCTGCCGTTGAGGCTGATCCTGCTGCTGATCGCCGGGCAGAGGGCCGGCGGGCGTATCCCGCTCACCCAGGACGACATGGCGGAGATCCTGGACGTGCCGCGCCAGAAGGTGAACCTGGCGATGAAGGAGATCATGAGCCACGGCATCGTGATCAAGCGTGGGCGCGGGGCGTACCAGTTCAACCCTCCGTACTCCTACGTCGCGGCCGAACTGGTCCGGCTGTCCGACGGGAGCACCGAGTATGTTCAGGTCGACCAGGCCGACGCCCTGGCGGAGCTGAGGGCCGCGAAGCTGCCGGACCTCGTCAGATTCCCCTCGCTGCAGCACATGCGCGAGGGGATCGACGAGTTCCGCAAGGAGCGGGCACAGAAGCGCCAGGAGCGCCGGGAGCGGTTCGAGGCCAGGACGACGCACAAGGAGGGCGAGCGGTGAGCGGCAGGGGCATGTTGTTCGCGCCGGTCAATGCGGAGGGCGTCGTCGCGGCCCTGGACCTGCCGGGGCCGGCCTACCGCGTCCTGCTGACCCTGCGGTCGCGCAGCGAGCCCGGCGGGCGCGTGGAGATGGGCCAGCTCCAGATCGCCGCCCTGCTCGGGCTGAGCCGCCCCAGCGTCACCTCCGGCCTGCGCGAACTGATACTCGCCCGACTGGTGAAGAAGCAACGCAACGGCGTCTACCGCCTCAACGAGATGCTCGCCTCGTACGAGACGCCGGCCGACGCACGAGCCGCCATCGACGCCATGGACCCCGCGGACCGGCTGGACGACCCGCACTTCGTCGCCCGCTACCACCAGGCCGGCCAGGACTACCGCGACCAGCTCGCCCGCGACCGCCGCAAGAAGCTGCACGTGGCCTGACCCCGGTCCGGCCGGCACCACGGCGCTGCACCCGATCCACGGTGCAGCGCCGCTGTCTTCGCGGCCGCCGGGCGGGAGGACAGCCTGCTGCACGGTCGGCGGGCTGTGCAGCAGAATCAGCAACCGGGAGCAGCGGGCAAACCGTTCCGTTGCAGCAGAGCAGCACGCACGATGCCGTTGCGCGACGGCCGGCAGTCCCGTTGCAGCGCGTGGGCAGCGACTCACCTGAACCCGTTGCTGCCCGACCGAGGCCGGCCTGCTGCCCGTGCAGCGCCCTTGTGCCGAACGGGTCGTGCGACTACTGCGCCACAGCCCCCGACCCCGAGCAGCAACCGCTCTTGCACCCTTCACCACCAGGAGCAGCAGCCGGTTGTACAACGCCGCTGCACGGTGCAGGCCCGGAAGGGTGCAACAGCACGGCGACGTGCAGCGAGCAGCAACGGCGGACTCCACCAGGAGCACCGCAGCCCTGCCCGGACGGGGCCGGCCGACGACGGATCTTGCACCCCAATAGTGGTTAGTACAGATAGGGCTTCTGACGCGGGTTGTAGATCCTTCCCCCTGAGAGCACAGCTCGGTCCGGGAGCAGCCGAAGAGTCACGCGACAAAACGGCGGTGGCGAGATGACCGTGGAGCCCGCTCCAAGGCGATCAGGGGCGCCTCCGCCCCACCGAAGCGCTGTACGGCGCTGTGAGCGCCCCTGACGGTCTTGATCGTCGCTCGGAGCCCTGAGAGCCTCAGAGCGCCCCAGACGGCCGTACGGGCCCGGGAAGGATCATGCATGCCGAACGCTGGCGGGCCGTCGCCAGAGGCCCGGGCAGATGATCGGATCACCCGCCGCGAGCACCGCTCTCAGGGGGAAGGATCTACAACCCGCACCAGAAGCCCTATCTGTACTAACCACTACTGGGGTGCAAGATCGGCGTCACGCCATGGCCCCATGCCTTCGGCGATCGTCTCGCAGTAGCCCAGGGCTGACGCCGCCTGCATGAGGTCGCCCTCGGCCGCGGCCCGGCACGCCAGCCACATCATCGTCAGCATGCTGTGCTCACCGTCCCCGTCCTCACCGTCCCCGTCCTCATCAGCGTCTTGCTCCAGGCGCTCGCGTAGCACGCGGTCGGCCTGGTCCAGGACGTCGGACCAGACACCGCCGTACGCGGCCGGGTCGACGCCCGTCAGGGCCGTCAGCCACAGATCCGCGTGCGACTGGAGCACCTGCTCGGCCACCCGGAAATCCAGGACCGTCCCGCACGACACCTTGTGCTGGTACGCGTGGGTCCGGGTGGCCGGCCACCCGGGCAGCCCCTCGGAGTGCGCCGGGCACAGGAACGCGACCCAGGCCGTGCCGGGCCCGTCGCCCGCCGCCGGACCTTCCCGGAGGACCGTCGGCTTCGCCTTGCACTGCACGACGGTGCGCAGCGCGGTGAGCTGACGGTCGGCGGAGAGCTGCTGGACGAGGGAGGACACGCGGGCTCCTTCGGCGGCTAGACCTCGATGTAGGCGACGACCACGACGGTCCGCAGGGCGGTGACCCAGTACAGGAGGCGTACACGCTCGACTTCGTCGGCGTACTGGCGCAGCTGCGGGCCGGAGGCCTCGCCGGGGATCGGCTCACCGATGTCGGGGGCGACGGAGATGACGACCAGGGCGCGATCCAGAGCGTGGATCTCCGCCTCGCTGGTGATCTGCTCCAGCTGCTTGGCGGCGGAGTCGGAGAACGCGATCCGGGCACGGCGCGGGCCGTGCTGCGGGGCCATCAGGCGACGGCCGGACGCTGGCGAGCGAGCCGGGCGAGGTGGGCCTCGCGCAGCTCCTCCCACGGCGTGCAGTCCTCCACCGAGGGCAGCCCGTTGGCCGCGATGTCCTCCAGGACGGCGGCGAGCTGGTCGGCGCTCTCGCGGGTCTTGGCCGCGTACGCGCGCAGCCCGTCGGCGGCGTCGGGCTCCAGCTGCTGCCGGGCGTGGTCGGCGGGGGCCGGCTGTTCGCTCATCGAGGGCTCCAGGGGCAGAACTGGCGTCTGCTCCAACGGTATCGGCCGCCCCGGGCACTGGGGACCACTCCGGGGCGAACCAGCTTGTACGAGGGCGCAGGACTCAGGCGGACCCAGCTCCCGGCGCGTTCCGAGTCCACCTGAAATGACACCGGTCCCAGGAACCCAGGTTCCGGGCCCCGCGCCGGGTTCACGTGGGTCTGCCCGCGCGATGATGCAGATCAGCTGAGGAGTGACACACCTAGTTGGGCCCACCTGGGGAAATGGGGGGCGATGCCACAGGTGGGCAGAATGTTCACTCAGCGGTCCCGCATAGGGGCGTGCTAGCGGCCGGTCACGGGTGGAGAAGAGGCGTCCACGCTCACGACGATGGTTTGCCACGCATTGTGGGCAAGCTGGGCAGCGGGCTCATGTGTCTTGAGATGCTCTTGGATGTCGCTGACGTACACCGGCTGCGGTTTCCCGTCGGCGGTGGTGGTCCACAGCGGGTGGATCTCAACAGCGGCCAGGTTGGCCACCAGATCCTTGTCCTCCCACATCGTGTTCAAGGCGTATGCCAGGTTCCAGAGCAGATGACGGGTGGAGTCGGGGGAGAAGTTCAGGTTCGGCCGCAGGTAGGTGGCGCCGTGCCCGGCAAAGTTCCGCAACTCGACATAGTCCTGTGGGCGGTGTGGCAGAGATACGGCCGGGTCGCCGTGATCTCTGAGGTACCTCGCGCCCCGATGAAGTGCCTTGCTAGGGCCGACATATTGGGGGTCATCCTCAGCCATGCGAGCTCCAGTCACGAGTCGACCGAGCAACTCGGTGGCGTCCAGGGCGAGGAAGAGAGCTCCGAGGTGGTACCTGCTTTCGAAGCTGAGGCCCGACGCTTGCATCAACTCCCGCATCACACCGCAGACGTAGGACGCCTTGGCTACGTAGGGCTCCAGTCCTGTGGCATCTGCGACGTTGTCCCACTGATCGACTTCGTGCGGGAGTGGGACGGCCCCGGAACGCTTGGTGAGCAGAGAGCGGTAATCCATGCCCTGCATGCTTCGACTGCTCAGTGCAGAACGCAACGCCGTATTCGGGTTCGCGCCCGTGTCTTCCAGGCGGCCAGCGGACGGCACGGGCTGGGCGTGTGCCCCCTGGCTCGACGATCGCCATCCGGGATTGCGACAGTGTCTCTAGCTGCTGCTCTTGACCATCCCTCTTTCTGACGCTCCGTTGGGCGGGTGTAGAACACCGGTATGCCTCAACACGACCAGCCGCAGTACGAGCGAATGACCGCTGGTGAGATCAGCGACTACATCAACACCGAGCGTTCCTGGACCGAGCCGGACGCTTACGGGTGGGTGGACGCCATCGCTGCGGTGAAGACCGCCGCCGAGAACCGCCGCCGTGCCGAACGGGACGACGATTCTTGGGTCGCGGCTCGATCCGTGGAAGATGTCTTGGGCGTTGTGGAGTTCCTCCGCGACCGCGACCCCGAGACACTGTGGACCGCTGACGAGTTCACCGCGATCGCTACCGGCTCGACGACCATCACCGGCACGCTTGCCGACGTCGTTGTCGCCTACTCGCACTGGCGCGACGGTGCTGCATGACCTCCCGGAGACGAATCTGGCGGCCCGGGCGGGGGCCCGCCCGCCGATGACGCAGATCAGCTGAACAGTGACACAGGTGAGCGTGTCCTCCTGGGGAAACAGGGGTGTGATGACACAGATCGGCTCACTGTTCAGGCGGCTGCGCACCTCTGCCGAGAGGGTGGACTGGCATCACTCCTGCGCGGAGGCGGTCAACTCCATCATCGCCTGGGCGTAGGTTGCGCCGTCGATCTCCTCGTTGTCGTACTGCCGCATCAGCTCGTCGATCTTGGCCTGGAGTTCTGCCCGGTCCATCGGTATCTCCCAACATGTCAGTGCTGCACGGTGGGGACAGTAGCGCGACGCAGACCACACGGACGGCTCTTTCCCCCAGGTCGGCTACGGTCCGCACCCTCGCCCGGAAACGCTGTCACGCTGCGCGGGGAAAGCCCCGGAAACGGCCCTCGGGCCCGGGATTCCGGGGCGGGAGGGCAGTGTGACACCCGGATCAGGGAGGTGCGTGACAGCAGCGTGGCCCTTCGGCGTGACGCTTCGAAATCACCCTCGGTGATGACGGCGGAAGGCGGGGCCCTTGCCCCTCACAGGCTCACAGGTTGTCCGCCCGGAACGCGTCTGCCTGAGGAAACGAGGTTCCGGACTCACAGGCAAACAGGCTGAACAGAGCGATTCGGTCGTCTGGCGTCCAGGGATGTCACAGGTTCCGCCCGGCGACCTGTGAGCCTGTGAGGTCGCGGAGCGTGAGGCCGAAGCGCGCCGGAGCAAACCGCGGCCAGTGCGCTACGGCCGGACGCGGGCGAGGAACACGGCGAGGGCGCCGACGGCTTCGGGTTCGGTGGTGGCGAGCCGGGCCGCGAACGCCAGCTGGTCGACGTCGACGCCAGGGACCAGGCGGGCGAGTTCGGCGAGCAGCGCGGCGTGCGCGAGGACCGGCGGGGTGAGAAGGCCGGCGGCGGCCTCGCGGGCGGCCGGGTCGCGGTAGTGCCCGAGGTGCGCGGCCAGGGCGTGGGCGAGCCAGGCGTCGACGTCGGCTTGGACGTACCCGCCGACTCGCCGGGTGAGATTGTCGCGGGCGGCTTCGTCCCCGGTACGGGGCTCGGTCTGCTCCAGCGTGCCGAGCTCGCGCAGCGCCTGGAGCTCGTCGGCGCGGGCCGCGATCCGCGCGGCCTCGCGCAGCTCGGCTTCCCGGACGGCGGCGGCCGCGGCTTCGGCGGTGAGCTCGGTCCGGACGACGTCGTCGACATCCGGGTCGTAGACGGTGCCCGGTGCCGCGTCGGCGAGCAGCTGCGCGATGCGCTCCCACTCGGCAAGCTCCGCCGGGCCGCGGACGTCGTCCGCCAGGTCCTCGCGCCGGGAGTCCTGCCGTGCGTGGAACCGGGCGTCCTCGAGGGCCGCCGCGACGGCGCCGGCGTCCATCCCCTTCGCCCGCCGCCGTACGACGCGGCGGCCGATGCGGGCCGGGTCGACCGGCTCCCGGGGCGCGGCGACACGCGGGGCGAGCGAACGGTGCGCAGAGCGCCGGGGCGGCCAGGGCGTGGTCATCATCGGCCTCGTATTCGTGGTGCGGATTCGAAAGCGGGCCGCCGTCAGAGCGCTGTACGACGACCCGCCGGATTGTTTTATAGCAGGCCCGGAATTCGACCGCGTCAGAACATGAAGGCGATGGCCTGAACATGCGTGAAATCTGCGCGCAGTCCATCGGCACGGGTGCCCCATTCCGTGAAATACGACTCGGTTATGGCCTCCGCGACGATCGGATGCAGATCCTCCTCCGTCGCTCCGGCCTCCTGTAGATCCAGGATCTGCCGCGCGTAGGTGGGCGAGATCGGGGTGGTGATGGTGCGTTCGCGGCCGTCGTCGGAGCTGCCCGAGGCCGTGAATCCGAAGTACGCGGTCACCTCCACCATCATCCCGCCGGACGTGGACGCCTGTTCGCGCGCTCGCGCCCTGACCTGCGGTTGCCACTCGGATTCCGTCTCCTCCACCAGGGCCGCCTGGAGGCGCTTCTGAGGGGTCTTCAGCGTCCCGGCGCGGTAGCGCTCCACCGTCCGGCGCGAGACGCCCAGGCGCTCCGCCAGGGCCTTGGTCGACCCCTTCGCCCGCGTGAGGAGGAATTTCACCTGAGCCTTCGCGGATTTCGGCGCGGGCCGGGTGAACACCTTGCGCTCCGCCCGGGTGAGAGCGTCCAGGACCTTGCCGCCGCGCGCGGCCGGCTGCTGCGATTCGTGCTGATCATCCATGAGGACACCCTCGGGCAGGTCCCCTGTGGACAGAATCCGGGCGCGCGGCCCCGGTGTCGGACCGGCGACGCCGTCGGCGGTTCGAACTACTGTTGGGGCCGTGACGACCTACCACTATCCCGACTTCTCTGGGGGACGTGAGGGTGTGGTAGTGCCGTGTGCCTCGGATTTGTGCAGCTCAGCCACTTGTTGTCGAACTCTAGCTAGTGCAACAGCTGTGGTGCTATCGCTGGTTGGAGGTGTCACTGATGGCAGCACAGCGTGCAGTACACGCCTAGGGTGACTCAGAGGGGCGACATGTCTACCTGCGGTGAAAAGAAGTCCCCGCCCGGTCAGGCCCGTCACCTGATCGCGAAGCGGCTTACGTGCAGCGGGACTGCTCGTACTCGCCGGGGGCATAACGAACGCCGGGGACGAAGAAGCTCACTGATCGGCACGTGAGGCCCCTCGGTCAGAACAATCTGTCGCAAGATCGTTCCTACCAGGGGCCTTACGCCTGCCCGGACTTGGGGATACCGCGGTTCACGCGACGTGCCTCGGAAACACGGACAGTGATCGACGGTTACTGGGAACAGCTCAGTCATATCCGTTGAATTTCCGTCAGGAACCCTAATCAGGCCACCAGCACCTCCACCGAGGCCTCGTCGAGGTAGGCGTTGTCCGGTCCCAGCGGGTCGGTGGTGTCGAACCAGCGCCGGGTCAGTGACAGGTCGAGCCGATAGACCCCGCTGGCGAGTGACGTCGCCGGCAGGACCAGGGTGTGCAGGGCCGGCGCGTCCTGCAGCACGGTGGCCGTCTCTGGGATCCACTCCGTGCTCGTCGGCACCTGCCAGGCGATGATGCGGAGTGCGCCGTTCAGGACGACGAACACGTCCTGCAGCAGCGCGCGGTCGGCCGGGGTGAGCGCGGGCGCCTTGAACCTGGCCGTGGCGCCGGTGGCGAGCTCGACGACGGTCAGGAACTTGCCGTCCAGCGAGGCGCGGTAGACGGACTTGCGCGCGCCGGGACCGTCCAGGATGCCGAACGAGCGGGTCGGGATCACCAACCGACGCGCGCCCGTAGCCCAGCCCGCGGGGCGTTGCGGGCCGGTCGGCGGGATCTGCAGCGCGGCCTCGATCAGCGGGCCCAGCCGCGCCTTGTCGGCGGCGGTGAGCGCCTCGTGCACCTCACGGCGCAGCAGCCGCAGCGTGATCTCCTCGGTGAAGTCCATCGGCTCGGGTGACTCGAGCAGCAGCCACCGGTCGGTGCCGCCGGACATCAGGGTGATGTGCAGCCGGTCGCTGTCCTCGCGCAGCGGCACGGCGAGGGCGGCGGCCGCGTTGGCGAAGCATCGTTCGCGGTCGGCCGCGGGGGCGGTCGGTGTCATTGCGGCGGCGGCCGCGCCGGTGATCCGGGCGAGCAGCGTCGCGAGCGGTTCGGCGGCGCTGCCCGCGTGGTGCCGTTCGACGCCGGCGCAGCTGGCCACGTGCTCGGCGAAGCCTTCGTACCGGCTGGTGCGGAACGGCCGGCGGTACATGTCGACGCCGTGCACGCGGAGCGAGGTGACCCGGGCGTGGGACGAGGTGAGTACGCACGAACCGGTGCCCCGGTTGCCGCGGGGGAAGTCGAGCACGGCGTCCCCGCACCGCGCCCGGATGACGTCGGCGAACACATCGACGGTCAGCGCGCTGCTCTGACCGGCCGCGGCCAGGGGGACGCTGCCGAGCACGGTCCCGGCGCCGTTGCGGACCACCAGGGAGACGGAGTCGTCCATCGCGCGGACGACAGCCGCGTGCACGGCGTCCGCGACGGGTCCGCCGGCCAGCACCATGACGCCGATCGCGCCGCCCTGGTCGATCGATCCTTGCAGCTCCACCCGGTAGAGATCCCAGGTCGTCTCGCCGAACGCGCCGGTGCTGGCACCGGCCGCCGCGAGCGCGCCGCCGGTGACCTGCCACGAGCCGGACACCGCGGTGAACGCGGTCAGATCGGAGTCCTCGAACACCGTCCGCTCTACCACCGGGCTGCCGGCGAGCCGCATCACCGCGACGTAGGACGCGCCCGGCTCCCACAGTGACCGGCCAGTTGGGTCGAACGGCTCGACGCCGACCCGTGGCAGCTGCTCGACGTCCTGCACGGGGCAGGTGCCCGACGATGCCTCGGCGAGCCGCAGGTAGCGCAGCACCGCGGCGTCCTTCGACACGGCCGGCACGTAGTCGTGCCGGGAGGGCTGCACGAACGGATCGGCCTCGCCCCGGTGGGTGAGGAACCAGTCCGCTGACGTACGCGACGTCTTGCCCACGTGCGCCTGCGGGTTCGCGTCGAAGGCGGACTCGACCGCGATCGCCACCGGGAGCCGCAGCGCCGCCTCGGTCACGCCGGACCCGGGACCGAAGATACTCAGTGCCTCGGACAGCACCAGATGCACTGACTCCTCGCCGTAGGTCAGGCCGCGACCGCCCGGGGCCCGGCTGACCACGTGCGGCTCGAGCTCGAGGCCCGGCTCGGGTGCGGCGTTCAGCCCGGGCGGTCCGGCCGTGGTGAAGGCGACCTTCTCGGTGACGGTGCTGGACTCCCACTCGGTCACCGAGTGCTTGATCGCGACCTCGGTGGTGAGGGCGATCTCGTACTCGTGGCGGGCCAGGAAGGTGACCGTCGGCGGGGTGCCACCGCCGCTCTCGCGCGAGCAGATGTCGCTCTCCCGCTCGAACCGGTCGCGGTCGGCCACGGTGATGCACTCGACGGCGTCGAGCAGGACGGTACCGGGCGTGACCGGCGCCTGTGGGCCCTCCTCCTTGATCGTCTCGACCGCCAGGAACACGGTCGCGAACGGCGCGCCCGGGTCGATCGCGAACTCCTGGAATGCGAGCGCACCGGTGGTGACCTGCTGCCGGTCCACCTCCCGTCCGTCGCGGTCCAGCGTGACCAGCGCCAGCCGTACCCTGTCCTTGCTGGTCACCGCGACCCGGATGATCGCCGCCGCAAGATCCTCGGACGCCGACGCGGTGAAGATGGTGCCGGTGGCGGCGAACGAGCCGACCCGGCCCGCGGTCGATCCGGCCGCGGTGGGCAGAACCACCGCGCAGGGGGCGCCGTGCATCCGGACCGGTGCCGTCGTGCCGCGATCCTCGTACCGGAAATCCCGGGTGAATCCGGCCGGGAGCGGACCGCGCGGCTCCGGGTCGAAGTCGAACCGCGCGACGTCGGGCCGGCGCACCTGACAGCACGGGTAGTTCGGGTTGTCGTCGAGGATCTCGGCATCGGCGATCGGGACGTTCACGCCGACCGTGAACGGCGTACGCCCGTTGAGCAGCAGCCGCTTCGGCGCGACCTTGCCGCCCACCCGGGTGTCCTGAGCCCACGTCCAACGGAAGTTGCGGGCCGACGCCGACGAGTTCAGATCTTCCACGGTCTGCCATGCGCCGCCCGACAACGGTCGCCGCCGCATGATCAGCCGGGTCAGGGTGTAGCGGGTGGTCAGCGCGAGTGAGCCGTCCCCCGACACCTGCAGGCCGAGATCGGGATTGGTCGCCCCGATCCCGAGGGCGTCGACAAGCATCACCGAGAAGTCGACCTCGATCGTCGCGTCCAGCGGGACCGGCGCGGCGCTGCCCTGCCAGGTGCCCGTTGCCCCGGCGAGATCGTCGACCGACGCGAGCGCGGTCGGCTCGCCACCGGCCCGGCCGTCGGCGCGCTGCACGCGGGCCGGGCTCGAACCGGTGAGGGCCTGCGAGCCGGCCTGGGTCAGCGGACTCGTGGTCACGCCGCGCGCCGACGGGACCAGGGTGCCGCGGGTGACCTCGATCGAGTACGAGACGTCCGGCAGGAACCACGGCGTCTCGAAGCGGAAGGTCACCCGGAACACGAAGTAGTTCGGCACGTGCGCGAGCCACTCGGCGAGCAGCGCAATGCTGATGCCGAACCGGATGAACCCGAAGAGCACGATGGCCATGCCGGCGTCGAACCGGATCCTCGCGACGAAGTCGTTCGTCCCGGTCAGCATGTAGGTGAGGATGATCTCCAGCGCACCCCAGCCCTGGAACTCCATCACCCCGATCGACCCGACGACCTTGAGCGAGATGGTCAGGCCGCCGCCGATGTGCTCGTTCTCCTGCCACTCCACACAGAAGCCGGCGCGCATCGTCAGCGCGAACACCTCGGACAGATTGATCAGCAGCTTGCCGCCGATCCACGTGTCCGGGTCGGCGAGCCGCCCGAACGCGACGAGGCCGGGCTTGTTGCCGAAGGTGATGGTCCCGCCGAGCCGCAGGTTCAACTTCTTCGGGAGGTTCTTGACGATCTTGTCGATCGTGATGTCCAGCTGGATCATCAGCACGAAGGCGTCGTGGCGGAAGTCGTACTCGAACACACCGACCGCGATCGGTGTCTCGGCGCCGAACATCTGGAGTTCGATCACGATGATCAGTCCGGACACGGACGGCGAGTCGAACCCCGCGCCGAACGCCCTGATCTTGATGAGCGAGCCTGCGCCGGTGATCGACACACCGGCGCCGAGCCCGAACGCCCAGCTGTCCTTGGTCGGCGTCCACGAGCTGTCCAGGTCCCGGGTCTCCGGCAGCGCCGTCGGCCGGGCGCGTTTGAGCCAGGAGTAGTACTTCAACTCGCCGGCCTGACGATCGCCCGCGTCAATCTTGGGCATCAGCCCGTGGGCGAAAAGGACCTCGATCCCGGTCAGCTGGACCGCGCCCCCCATCGGGATCGCGCCGAAGAACGCCAGCAGGAACAGGAAGAACTTGTCGCCCGGGCCGCCCGGCGGGGTCCGGGTTCCCCAGTACAGGTCGAGGGTCAGGCCCCACTCGTTGTCACCGCAGTAGACGATGATCCCACCGCCGAGTGCCTTTTCCTGCAGCCGCGTGCCGTTCGGCCCGGTGTCGTCGCGATACATGCCGTGCGCGCTGATCTCGACGACGTTCTTGACCTTGATCTCCAGGCCGATGCCGCCGAGCTGGAACACCGGAGCGTCCGGATTGCCGGCGAAGCGGCCGCGCAGCCGGGTGAACCACGCCCGGCCCTCGAACGTGCCAATGCCGAGGCGGATCCCGCCGGAGAACGACATGTAGATGGCGCCGTGTTCGGAGGCCAGCCCCATCTCGTGCATCTCGAGCACGAACGTCGCCAGGTGCAGCTCCGCGCCGTGCGGCATGACCATGTTGCCGGTCGGCTTGCCGCGGTCCCATCCGACGTCGACCAGTGCCGCCTCGAACAGGCCTCCGCCCTCGGGGGTCGCTGTCACCGCGCCGGCCGCCCCGGCGCCGGGACCGGGCTTCTCCTTGATCACGATCGTGACGAGGAACTGGATCGCGGCGCCCGGGCTCGGCGAGCGGCGCATCAGCTCCTGCAACGAGACGCCGGTCTTGACCCCGGTGATGTCGACCGTGAGCTTCCACAGGTCGAGGTGCAGGATCGGGATGTGCGACCCGGCTGGCGTGTGCTCGAAGCCGATTCGCAGCACGTCGCCGTCGACGAGGCCCACGCTCAGCTCGAAGTCGCCCGGGGCCGCCTGGCCGCTGTCGGGCCAGGCCAGACCGCCCTCCAGGGTCAGGCCGGTCCACCAGTCCGCTTCCTGCTCGGGTGTGATGAAGAACAGCTGACTGAGGAAGAGGTGGCGGCCCGTCGTGCCCAGCGGCACCACGATCGGTGCGTCGGTGAAGCTGAGGTAGTGGTCGAGCGTCTCGCCGGGTTGCAGCGACCGGCGTACGCCGAGCGTGCCGTGCTGCGGCAGCGGCGGCCACAGCACGCTCGGAACGACCAGGTCCTCCAGGACCACTGCGGCTTGCTCGCTGAGATGGATCCGCTGCTGCAGGTCGCGCAGCACGGTTCCGGGCTCGTCGAAGTCGAGCTCGATCCCGCCGAAGCCGAGCGAGCCGCCGCGGAACGCGAACATGCCTTGGTCGAGGTCGCGGCGGAGCCAGTCGACCTGATCCCGCGCCTGCGCGATCGAGGAGATCAGCGTGATCTCGTGGACCGCGATCGCCGGCGCACCGAAGATCGAGCACGGTCCGACCGAGATCGGCAGGTGCGGTTCGAGGTGGATCATCTGGCCGGCGTCGAGCAGGAACGAGAATTCCCGGCTGATCACCGAGTCGCCGGCGCCGGTCGAGAGCTGGACGCCCGCGTCGGCCCCCTGTTTGGCCGGGTCGGGGTGGGCGCCGAGCAGGTCGGACGGCACCGCGACCTCGAGCGGCAGCACGTCGATCTGCACGGTCGAGCCCCCGGCCAGGCCGATCGAGACGCGGAAGGCGGAGGTCCAGTCGGCCTTCGGCACGAACGTGAAGCCGAGCGACGGGAACAGGTGACTGACCAGGCGGGTACGCGTCGGCGGCGTTCCGGCCACCAGCGACAGGGTGCCGGTGAGGGTGACCGTGCCGTCCGGCCCGATCTCGGTGACCACGTCGTCGACCTCGATCGCCTCGGTGGCCTGGGCGGCCAGCCCGGCGCCGGTCGTGCTCGGCGGGAACGAGGTGTCGATCTCCGAGACCGGCCACGCGATGGCGGCGAACAGCTCATTGAGTCTCACGGCGCCTCCAGCCGGCTGCTCGGGTCGATGAACGTGGCGAACAGGTCGTCCGACTGCGCCCCGGCGATTTCGACGCCCATCGTTGCGATGAAGGTGGCGTCCCAGAGCAGGCTCTGCAGGGCCGTGGTCTTGTCGGTGAGCTCGGCCGAGAGGGCCAACTCCGTCGCGTATGGCTGGGCCTCGAAGGTGGTGAACCGGCTGCCGACGGTGAACTTGCGGTCGAAGAGCGCAAGCCCCGCGGTCGGGTTCCGGAGCGCGACCGCGGCGTACTCCGGGGCCAGTCCCAGGTGTTCGGCCCAGAGCGCGATGCGCAGGTCCCGGATCCAGTTGTCGCCGTCGGCGACCTGCTCGCGCATCGCGAAGACGTTGCACTCGCCGTCGGAGTAGTAACCGCGCCGGTTGGAGTTGGCCGAGCCGATGGCGGCGAAGGCGTCGTCGACGAGAAGCATCTTCGCGTGGACGTAGATCGAAGGGAACGAGCCGCAGGAAACGGCGGCGCGTATCTTGTGCTCGGCCCGCGGGGTGCCCGAGGCGGCATCGAACAGCCGGGTGTCCTCCCAGCGCTCGACGTTGAGCCGGACACTTGTCGGGCTGGTGAAGCCGGCAACCCGGTGGGTTGCACGCATCACCTCGTCGTCGACGGTGAGCCAGAACGGTGTCGCCGGAACCCGTTCGGGCGGCGCAACCTCGATCACGTTGGCACCGGCGGGCAGCGGCGCGGCCAGCCAGAGCCGGCCGGACGACGACTCCCGCGAGGTCGACGTGTGCGAGAACTTGCGGCGCAGGATGCCTACCTTGACCCGGTCTCCCCAGGCCGCGCGCAGGTCGTCGATGAGCGCCTGCCGCCGGGGCATCCCGAACGGCTGGTCCGGGCTTGCCGGGATCGCGATGATCAGCGGACCGGACACGTGCGCGGCGGCCGCCACGAGCGCGTCGGCGAATGCGGGCGGTGGGGTCAGGTACTGGTCCTCGAGGTAGAGGTACCGCCGGGCCCGGCCGATCGCCGCCAGCATCGTCTCCAGGATCGTGCTCTCCCCGGCCGGGGCATAGGGCAGTCCCCGGCCCGAACCGGCGAGCGGGCGGTAGTACGTGCGCGCCACCTGCACCACATCGGACCCGTCAGTGGGCAGGCCGTCGAGCGCGCCCGGCGCCTCCAGCCGCAGCGCCGTGCCGGCGACATGCTGCCAGCGCTCGGCGAACGTCTTCACCAGCTCGGCCGTGGCCGGGCCGTCGACCCGGGCGTGCACGTCGTGGAACGGCGATCGGGAGCCGTGTCCCGGGGTCTGCAGCCGGTCGGCATTGAGGTCGATCCCGCCGCAGTAGGCGTGCACGCCCTCGTCGGTGCGGACCACCTGGATCTTCTGGTGGAACACACTGAACTTCCGGGTGGCGCCGAGCACGGCCGAGGCAAGCGCGCCCGTAGTCACCGCCCGCGGGTTGTCGCCCACCTCGGCGTCCACCGGATCGAGATGGGCCTCGACCCCGGCGATCGCGCCGAGCGCCTGGATCGCGCCCTTGTTGAGCTCGAACAGCTTCTCGAGCAGCCCCTCCGGGTCGGTCGAGCCGTAGAACACCAGCCCGGCCAGGAACTCGGCGTGCAGCAGGAAACTGATCTTGTTGAGCGTGTCGTCCGGCTGCAAGGCGGCCGCAACTAGCCCCGCCTGGGCCAGCAGGATCGCCGTGACCTGGGCGGCCGTCTGCACGTCACGCACCCAGCCAGGATTGAGCTGGAGTATCTCCAAGGCGAGGAACCGAGCCTCGCCACCAGCCGCGGCCATGTCGGTGGCCACGTCGACCACCCGTCGCCGCGTTCCGGCCGCTGCCGGGCCGAGCACCACGTCGTGCTGCAGCGAGTAACCGGTCACGTAGAAGGAGCCCTCCGCCCCTGCGGTCACGGCCCGGTTGACCTGAGCGAACAGGTCGGCGTAGGTCGCCACCCCGTCGACGAACGGCAGCACGGTGTTACCTCGCGTGAACCGGCTCAGTGCGGCCGACTGCTGCGGCGACAACCAGTCCTCCACCGATGCGACGCTGATCGTGGAGGTTGCTGCGGTGACTGGGACACGACCGTCCGGGTGAGCCGCGCCATCGGCGCTCGCGATCGGCGAAGCCCCGGCCGACACGTCGAGCGTGGCGCCGGTGAGCCCGGCCCTGGTCATGCCGAGCGCCGCCACTGCGTCGCCGAGGTGGGCCGCGGTCAAGGTCACGGGCGCGCCGCCAACTACGGCGATCGAGCGGCCGGTGGCCGGGCTCCCGCCCGGTTCGAGCACCCGCAGCGGTGCCGCCAGCCCCGCCATCGTCGCCACGAACGCCTGCCACGTCGGTGTGCCGAAGGTGGTCAGGCCTTCGGCGTCGAACGCCGCCGCCAGATAGCGCAGCACCGAGAGGGTGTCCATGCCGGGAGCGGCGGGCACGAGCGCGAACAGGCGCAGCTGCGTCACCGTGACCGGGTTGCCGGCCAGCATGACCGGGTCCTGTCCCATCACCCCCTGCGGGTCACCCTGCTCGGCGGAGGCGTCGGTGGCATCGGTGAAGCGCAGCGCGACGACCGGGTTGCCCAGCGGCAGCCGAGTGCGCAGGGTGCCGAACTGTAGGACGTCCGCCGCGCTACCCCACAGCCAGTGCACTGTGCTGCCGCTGGTCTGCGCGTGCCACCAGCGGCCGGAACCCGGGAACCGCAGCGTGGTCGCGAACCCGTTGCCGAGAAGCGCCGGGTGTTCGGAGGCAGGCCGGGCCGGGGTTCCGGCGGCGCCCGGGCCGGACGGCGGGGCGAGCCGGCCCAGTCCCGGCGGAAGGTCGGACACCGTGGTGTGCGACCAGGCCAGGGCCGAGACGTCGGCGATCGGTGAGACGAGCATCAGATCTCCCTCGACGCCGCGTGCAGTGGTCCGGCCAGACGGGACGGGACGCCGTCGGCGCTCACCGCCAGCGCCCAGACGTGCAGGACCAGCCCGTCCGGCGGCACCGTGACATTGGCTGACGCCTGGTTGTCCGCGCCGCGTACGGCGGCCACCGCGGTCGCGGCGGTGCCGGACGCGTCCCGCACCACCAGTCGGTCGATCGGCGTGAGGTCGGCCCGGTTGCGGATCGTCGCCAGCGACGCGGTCGCCGTGCCGAACGAGTTGTCGGCCGTGACGAACACGTACGGGTCGCCGTCGACGTCCGTGCAGTCCAGTTGGACGGTGGCGGTCCCGGCGGCCACGTCGAGCCCGAGCAGCAGCGGTGCCAACGCCCGTGACGGGGATGGCACGTGCACCACCACGCCGAGCGTCTGGGCCGCCGCCGAGGGCCGGCCGGTCGCGTCCACGGTGCGCAGCGTGTAGAGCCAGCGGGACGGCCGGTTGGGCAGGGTGTCCTCGAACGACGACGACGGATCCAGTACGCCGAGCCGCTCGGCCGCCTCGTCCAGCCCGTCCAGCCGGGTCGCGGCGTAGGCCAGGAACCGGTCGGGCACCTGACGGGCCGCGTACCCCGCTCGCAACGCCGCCTGGTCGGCCGGCGAGAGCGCCCAGGCGACGGTCGATCCGTCCGCGCGGACCAGCGAGATCGACCCGGGCTCGACCCGCAGCCGGGGCAGGACCGCCGAGGCCGGGATCCGTTCGAGCAGCATCCGGGACACCAGAGCAGCCCCGGCCGGCACGTAGTCGGCCGGGCGGAGCACTCCGTGCACGGTGTCGCCGGCTTGCCGGCGCAGCGTCAGCGCGGGCACGTCGGCGAGGTCCACCGGCATCAGCGAGGGCCGCCCGTAGTAGCGGGCGGTGACCTCGTGAGCGGCCACCGTCGACTCGTTGCCGGGCCGGGGTATCGGCTCCACTGCCGCCCGGCGGTCGGGCACATAGGACTCGGCGTCGGCGGCGGTCACCCCGAACGCGAGCCGTTGCCGCGGCACGGTGTCGCTCGTGGCCACCCCGGCCGGCCGGACCAGCTCGTAGGTCTCGATGCCCGACCCGCTCAGCGCCGCTCGGGGCACCACGTCGACCCGGTCATCCCAGTACTCCGGATCGAGCTCGGCCGATGTGGTCCGGTTGATCGTCAGAGGACCGGGCACGGGCGCCTGCGCCGCCGACACCGGGCTGGCCGCCAGCTGGAGGACCACCGCGGTGCCGGCCGGGTGCCCGAGGACGCGGTACGCCAGGCCCAGCACCACGCTCACCCCGGCGAACTCGTCGGCGGCGATCGGCCGGCTCGCGACGACCGGCAGGCTCCAGCCGCCCGGGACGGCAGTCGGGACGCCGGCGGGACTCAAGGCGATCGCGGTCAGCGCCGAGCCGTGCCGGTAGACCCGGAACTCGGCCACATCGGGCGCGAGCTCGCGTTGCTCCGGTCCCCAGCCCCAGCGCAGGAGGACCACGTCGCCGCCGACCGCGGTGGCCGCCTGCGCCGCCGTCAGGTCGGGGTCGTCGTGCTGTAGAAGCGTGACCTGCACACCGGCGGGCGGAACGACCTGCGGGTCGACCGGCGCGGCGAGCGGTGGCGTGGTCGGCACGGGCGGGCGAACGTAGGTGCGCAGCGGAACGGGCGCGGCGACGGCGGGCCCGGACGGGCGGCCGATCGCGTCGACCGAGCGCACCCGGTAGGTGACGTTCTCGCCGTAGGACAGCACGTCCGCCTCGAAGAGCTCGGTCACCTGCACGAGCCCGGTGTAGGAGGACGGCGCCGCACCGGCCGGCGGGAACGCGGCCAGCAGGTTCATCCCCCACGCCGGCGTGTCGGAGCCGGTCGGGGCGTTGCGGCCGGAGACCTGCATGCCGTCCCTGTCGGCGGGCGTGAACGCCTGGCCCGCCCAGCTGCGATCGAGCAGGTAATAGGCGACCTCGGTCGGCGGGGCGCTCACCGAGGGTGGCAGGAACGCCAGAGCGGCCGGGTCGATCGAGGGCGGCGCGGCCCAGACCACCTCGAACCCGCGGCCGGTGTCCAGAACACCGCGAGCCGCCGTACGCGCCGGGTCGGACAGGTTTGTCGCCCGGATCATCGAGGGCGGGTCGGGCGATGCCGTCGGGCCGTACTCGATGTCGTAGATGTTCTGTTCGACCGTGACCGGTTCGTCGGGCTTGAGCCCGGGGTCGAGTGGCCGCAGGACGATGCCGGACACCGCCAGGTCGCCCTCGACCACCACCATGTCGACCGGGGTGCCGAAGTCGAGCACGGTGCGCCGGTCGCTCGTGGCCGACACCGAGGCGACCACCGTGCCGTTGCGCGATCCCCGCGCGGACACCTGCCCCCGGGTCTGTAACTCGATCAGCACCCGCCGGCTCGGATTGTCCAGCGCCAGCTGAAGGCACTTGAGTTCGAACCCCTTGCGGAACGTCGACGGCGAACCACCGAAGGTCTCCACGGCGACGACCGTGCACGGCCGGTCGGTCCACACCGACGCGTCACCCCAGCGGAAAGAGCGTGGCAGCCGGTAGCCGCGGGGCACCGTGTGCAGGTCGAACATCTGCTCGTCCCGGTCGCTACGGGGCACCGAGCCGACGATCCGGTAGTCGTAGCGACGCCCGGGAGTCAGCGAGTCGCGGTCCAGATGCGCCAGGCCCCAGCCCCGCCGCCACGGCGCGAGCAGGGTCGGCGCAACCGCCAGGCCGTACGGCGAGACGTCCCAGTCGTTGCCGCCGGCCCCCGGTTTCTCGGACACCACGCGCATCGCCGGCACACCACCGCGCCGGCGCAGCGCCGCATCCGCGTACCGGGTGACGTCGCCGAAGTTACCCGCGATGACCTCGGGCGCGGCCCGGCCGTCGGCCAGCGCCCGGCCGTCGGCGGCGGTCGGCACCGCGGCATTGACCGAGCCGAACGGCACCTGCAGGTTCTTCACGATCGGGGTGAGGCCGGTCCACTGTTTCTCGTCCGGGACGTCACCGCAGACCTGCGCGGTCGCCTGGCCGAATCCGGTGACCAGCCAGACGATGCCGAGGTCGGTGCCGCGCAGGATGACGGTGGGCCCGGGGAACACGGCACCGGCCACCACCGTCCCATCGTCGGTGCCGACGAACGCCGCCCGCGCCTGCGGCGAGGTGATCCAGACGACGCTGTGCCGCCGGACCAACTCGATGCGGTAGGTCCACAGCGCCTTCGGGTCATTCGGATCCCGGGACTGCGCCCAGATCACGGCGTCGGGCAGCCAGAGCCGACCGAGTTGGCGGGCCTCAGTCAGCTGAGCGGTGGTTAGGTCGAGGCAGAACTGGTCCTTCTCACCGCGCGCGTTGCGCCGGTAGATCGTGAACCCGTCCAGCGAATGACCGGTCGGCCACGGCGGCGACCACAGCAGATGGATGCCGTCGAGTTTGCCGCCGTCCAGGCGGGAGATCGCGTGCAGCCTCATCGCGGCGCCCGCGTCGGACTGGTGGAGAAAGTCATGGCACGCTCCGCCCAGCGTCGATGTGCCAGTCGGTGTGAAGCCAGTCGGCTCAGCTCAACTACTTTATCCATCGGGGAATGCGCAACACCAGAAGTCTGACCCATGCGGACGGTGACACGGCCCGAACCGCCGATGCCGGGCAACTGGCCGACGCGTTCAATCGGATCGTCGATAAGGTCGCCACCACGATCCGCGGCATCGGCGAGGCGGCGGGTCTGCTGGTGACAGCCGTGCAGGATCTCAACGCGGTCAGCGCCCGTCTGCAGTCGGGTGCCGCCTACGCCTCCGACCAGCCAGTGTCGGCTCGCGCCGCGAGCGAGCAGGTCAACGCGGGGCGCACTCGATCCGGCGGGCGCAGAGCAGACCAACCTGCTCGCGCTCAACGCCACCATCGAGGCGGCCCGGGCGGGCGACATGGGCGAGGGTTTCGCGGTGGTCGCGTCCGGGGTGGCGGATGGCCTTCGTCGTACGCGATGGGGTCCCGCTCTGCCGCAGATGGCGTCAGCGGGCCTGGTTCAGCGCCCGGGTCAGTTCCCGATTGGCCGCTCGCGCAGCTTCGAGTTCCTCGGTCCGCTCATCGAGTTGGCCTCCTGTGTCGGCCAGGTCTTGTTCGAGCAGCGTGATGCGGCGTTGAAGCTGCTCGATGTCTGCGGACGCACCAAGGCCGGATTCCCTCCATGCGGTTTCACCGAGGTTCTCGGAAAGACGCCTCGCCAACTGCCGGACACGGACTGTCAGCCGCCTGTTCCGCTCCAGCGCGTTGGTCAGGTCTGTCCGCAGCGAGGCCCGGCTGACGGCCGCGATCCGGCCTTCTTCTGGTGGGGCTGCTGCGGCGGCGTGGACGCGTTCGAGGAGGTCGCGGTGCCGGTAGAGGTAAGTGCGGTCCACTCGTGCCGCGCGGGCCAGTCCGGAGACTGTGATGTCCTGGTTGCTTCGCAGCAGGACATCGAGGGCTTTCAGAACGCGTTCGCGGCGGCGAGCTGAGTCGGCCTGCCGTCCGTCGATCATGCTGGTCATCCGGTTCTCTCCGGGCGAATGTCGGGTAGGGGCTGGCGGACGCGCGGCATGCCCAGGGAGACGCCGCGGCTGCGGCGGACCAGCGCTACTGCCTCGCGAATCTGGGCCCGGTCCTCGTCGGTGAGGTCGTCGAGGTCCTGGCGCACCCGCTGAACCAGACGGCGGACACGGGCAATCTCGTCGTCCGATGGTGTGGCCTCGGTCTTGGCCCAGGGATCGGCGTTGGCGAAGGCGGCCAGACGCTCACGGTTGCGCAGCAGGTCGGCCAGGTATGCCTCAAGGTCGGGGAGGTAGGAGACGTCGGTGCGGAAGTGTCCGCAGCCCACGCAGCGGAAGCGCACGGGGCAGTCGTGGCCGCCGGCTGCAACGTTGGAGGGTTCGGTGCAGGTGCCGTAGGGGACTTGGACGGAACCGATGGCGCGGCGGGCGTGTTCGGAGTCGAGCAGGGCTTTGGCCTGGCGCCAGATGCGTGTGCCGTGCCGGTCGAACTGCATGGTGGTGACCCGCTCGACCGCTTCACGGCGGCGTTTCTCGCCGACGCGGTAGTACCGCTGCGTGGTGCTGGCTTGGCGATGATCCATCAACGATTGGAGAACGTCTTGGGGGACTCCGGCGTCGGCATGCCGTTGTGCGTAGGTGTGCCGGTAGGTGTAGGGGTAGATCTTGTTCTTGTCGAAGGGCAGCATCGTGGTGACCCGGTTGCCGTCTTCGACGATCACGGTGGTGACCAGGAAGTCGGGCATGCCCTTCACCCAGGCTCGGTGCTGTGCCGACACCCACTCGTAGGTTGTCGCCTTCGTGCCGTGGGGGTTGGCCAGGGTGGCGGGGAAGAGCTTGAGCTTGTCGGCCGCGGGCGCGCTCTTGCTGCTTGATGATGAGCGCGGCGGTCGCGCCGGGGATCGGCAGTCGGCGAGCGTGCCGAAGGCTCTTGGTGTTGTCGTAGACAAGGACGGGGCTGCCGTCGCTTTCGCGGTCGAGGCACTGCCATGGCAGTTTGCAGATCTCGTTGGGGCGCCTGCCGGTGTCGATGATCAGCTCGACGGCCGTGCGGACGTCTGTGGAGCTGACGGCCTCAAGGGAGTCGAGGTGGGCGCAGAGCTGCCGCATGACTTCCGCAGGCAGGTCACGGCCGGCTTCGGAGTCCTCGGGGTCATCGGGGATGTCCTCCTGGCGGAGGGCGAAGTCGTCCGCCAGGCCGTGCAGGGGCTGGCCGGGCTTGGTCAGGCCCAAGGTCCTCAGCCGGGTCAGCACGCGTCTGGTGTCGCGGACGGTCATGTACTGCGTGCAGTCGGAGATGTCGCCGCGTTCGTTGAGGAAGCTCAGCCGGCCCAGGAAGGCAGTGATGTCGAGGCGGCCGAGCACAGGCAGGTCGACGCCGTGGTCGTCCCGGCTCAGGTGCAGGCTCGTGGAGAAACGGCTCAGGGACTTCAGGGTGCGCTGGACGGTGGTCTTGCCGCTCTTTCCGCGGCGTCGGGGGATGTCGTCGAGGGCCCAGGCCTTGGCTCCTTCCCTCAGCCAGGGCTGGGTGATCCCGGTGAAGGAGAAGGTGCCGCCGAGGCCGAAGACGCTCGCGTCCCAGACGTCCTTGTGGCGTTCGGTCTCCGGGCTCAGGCCGAAGCGGCGGATGTGCTTGAGGAAGCCCCTGACCTGGGTCCTGTCGTGGCGGGAGAGGACGTCCAGGTCGAGTTCGTCGAGTGAAGTGACTTGTTGCGCACGGGCGTTGGTGGACAGATTGCGCAGCAGGTAGTCCTTGTGCAGGAGTCCCTGGGCGATCCGTTCCTGGAGGCTGTAGAGGATCTCGGCGACCACACGGTCGGGCAGCCCGCGAAGACTGACCTTGCGGGACTCCGCGATGGCCGGGGTGGTCAGCCGCCAAAGATCCTCGTCCTCCAAGGCGCCTGCTTGGCGGAGGTCACGGCACTGGTCGGCGTGGGGCATGCAGTACCCGCCCCCGGTCTCGCCTTGCCGGTCACAGGCCGCGACGCGGCAAGGCCCCAGGGCGGGCAGCGGCTGTACTTCGGGGTGAGCGAGGAAGTCCTCCAGCGGGAGCCCGTAGACCTTGCGCCTCTGGTAGTCATGCGACGAGCACAGGAGTGTCGCGCGTCTACCCGGCCGCTCGCAGCGCGCGACCTGGCAAGGAAAGAACCCGACCATCCGGCCCGATCGCCTGATGATGACGAACTCGTCGAAGGGCAGGCCGCTCTTCTTCCACCGCTCGGTGCAACCGGTGCACATTCCCTTCTGGTGGGCGAAGTACGACATCTTGTCGCAGCCAGCCACCAGGCAATCCTCACCGCTGAACTGTGGGTGCGAGCGAGGCAGCAGCAGAACCCGGACGTGAGGATCCCAGCTGAGCAGCTGCAGGAACTCCGGTTGGACGGCGCCCATGAGCCCAGCGGTGACCGTGTCTTCCCCTGCCCCGTATCGGGGCGTTGCGAGTGCCAGGCTCACCGGGCCTCCCCCTCAGTCAGGCGGGGCGAGGGCACACGCTCCACGGCCGCGCGCAAGCGTGAGCGGTCCGGATGCAGGTAGGGACGGGGTGACGCCGGGTTCTTCTGACCCAGCAGGGCCTGAACCTCATCCAGCGTGCCGCCGGCATCCACGACGTTGCTGGCCATCGCATGCCGGCACATGCGTGGCCCGACCAGGCGGCCCAGTCCTGCCCGTCCCGACAGCGACTCGCACAGCTCTCCGATCGCGCCGGTGGTCACCGGCGAGCCATAGGGCGGCCGGAAGAGGTTGACCAGCAGGAAATCGCTTCCGCCCTCCCCGAGGATCTCGTAACGCTCCACCGCGTACTGGTCGGCGGCCTGCGCCACCAGGAAGTCCACCGGCATCACCCACGACTTCCTCGACTTCGACCAGGCGCCATTCACGTTCTGCCGCCGGATCACGTGCAGATGGGCCCCCTCGACATCGCACCCCAGCGAGCGCGAATCCATCAGCAGGTGGACATCGCAGCGGTGCAGCCCCGCGACCTGTCCCGGACGCAGCCCCACCCGCGACAGCAGCAGCACGATCAACCTGTCCCGCGCTGACCGACAGGTCCGAAGCATCGCCACGACTTCCTCGTCACTGGCCCGGTCCACTTCCGTCTCCGGCTCCTGCAGCCGGTGACGGGCCCGCAGCCGGTACCGCATCCCACCGCTCTCGCCCTGAGCCTCCACCGGCAGGTCACGGTCATCCCCCAGCTCGTAGAGCTGCTCAAGGACCCAGGCTGGCGCGACCTTGTTGACCACCGCGTGAAGTAGGAACATCCGTACCGCGGTCAGCACCTTGTTGATTCGCGCATCCCCGCGGACCGGCTTTCCTCATCGACTGAATAGCGTGATCACTGGCGGCACTACCGCAAGGACGGGACCGGTGAACCCGTCTGATCACAGGGTTCCCGACCCAGTGGTGCTTCAGGTTTCACCGGCCCCGTGAGTCACCATTAGTGGTGCTTCGGAGGGCGAGTGGGGCTGCAACTGCTGAGGCAAGAGTGGTCGATGCGGCCTGTGTGACAGGAGACTTCATATCTCTGTCCGTTTGAGTCGAGTCGCTCCTGTCTGATCCCAAAGCGCCCCCGGTTGACGCTGTTTGCGCCCTGGGGATGCGTCGTGCCCGACGGTAGTACCGAAACATGACGAAACAGCGCCCGTATCCCAGCGACCTGTCCGATGCCCGCTGGGAATTGATCGGCCCCACACTCACCGCCTGGCGGGCCGAGCGCCGAGGCAAGGGCCTGGACATCGGCCGCCCGCCCGAGCACGACCTGCGCCGCATCATGGACGCCATCCTGTACGTCGACCGCACCGGGATCCCCTGGCGCTACCTGCCGCACGATTTCGCACCGTGGGAGACGGCCTATGGCTACTTCGCCGCCTGGCAGAAGGAAGGTGTCTTCGACCGGCTCAACGGCCTGCTTCGGCGCCTGGTGCGCGAAGCCGAAGGCCGGGATGCCGAGCCGAGCGCATGCGTGCTGGACGCGCAGAGCATCAAGACCTCCGCCAACGTGCCAGCGGCCGGCCAGGGCATCGACGCAGGCAAGAAAATCGCAGGTCGCAAGCGCCACATCGGCGTAGACACCCTCGGCCTGCTGCTGGCCGTCTGGGTGACCGCGGCGAGTGTCTCCGACAACACCGGCGGCATCCACCTGCTCTCCCAGATCTCCGCCACCAGCCCCCGAGTGACCAAGGCGTGGGCCGACACCGGCTACCGGACGAAAGCCATCGACCACGGCGCCCGCCTCGGAATCGACGTCGAAGCCGTCCGACGTGACCCCGGCGTAAAAGGGTTCAAGGTGATCCCCCGACGTTGGGTGGTCGAGCGGACGTTCGGCTGGCTGATGCACCACCGCCGTCTCGCACGCGACTACGAGACCCACCCTCACCGATCCGAAGCCATAATCCACGTCGCGATGATCGACCTCATAAGCCGACGCCTCACCAATGAATCCACTCCGAACTGGCGCGACATCTGAACTTCGAACCAAACAACCTCGCCGGGACAAAACGCTCTTTTAGGGTTTCACTCACCCAGAGCCGTTCCCATTTGCGGTGCAGTCTATCCCCTACTGTTCATGATCTGGCCATGATTGCGCAAGCCGTTTTGGGACAACGCCTCTGAGCTGCTTGCGCGCCACTGATACGGATGTTTCCAGTGCCTTCAATGAGATAAATAGGGCGAGCAGGTTGAACGCTATGGAGGCACTTCAAGGTGATAGTTCGGAGAAGGGCCTCTGTGCGGCAGCTGCACGTGTTGGAGTGCCGTGGCTGGAATGGCGAACCCTGCCCGGCCGGTGCCGCGTCGTCATCATCGAGAAGCACCTGGAGGCGACCGAGCATCACCGTCTCCGCAGCCGCCGATGCAAGCGCCGGCCGTGGGCCCACCACGTGGAGCTCGCCCACGGCGCGCACCGCTTTGGCTTGGAGTGCTGGTGGCACAGCCAGAAGTGGATGAAGAACGTCACGGTGCCCGAGACCGCGGCGCTCCTTCGTCGACCAGGCGCTCGCCGCCGCGCAGCCGGACGCCGTGGTGCCAGCCGCGCGTGCTGAGTCGGACACGACGACACCGGTGTAGGCCCTCCGGCCTTTCGTAGATACCCACGCCCGATGGGCCGTACGGGCTCTCCCGTTGCGCGGCTGCGGGCCCCCGGCGGGAGGCGCGGAAACTCCGGTGCAGCCCGCTCCGGCCCGCGCGTACGCTGGCCGTGCCGCAGGCGTGACGACATCCCCGCCCGGCACAACCCTGAAGGACTTCACGTGAGCACTTCATTCCCTTTCCTGCAGGACTGGATGGACAAGGCCCTGCAGGAGCACCCGCTGCGCGACTACTTCGATCTGGCCAGCGGGAACGGCGCCGCCGACAGTGTCGCCTCCGCCATCATCACAGCCTTCGAGGACATCATCGAGGCCCTGGAGAAGGCGAAGCCCGAGCGGCTCGCCGGCGTACGCCACGACTTCCGCAAGGCCGCCACCACCGACGACCTGCTGATCGTGCGGGCGGAGATGGTCTCCGGTGCCAAGCTCGCCCGCGCCGAGATCCCCTTCGACTTCGGCCGGCGCAACGGCGCCACCGAGCCGGACCTGATGCTGCGGGACATCAACCTCGCCATCGAGGTCAAGGCCCGTCGTCTCGACGGCCTGCAGGACCTGCGCGACGAACTCCAGACCGCGCTCGCCGGTCTCACCCCGCCGGTCCTCGTGGAACTCCGGACCGACTCCCAGCCTCTCGTAGTCAAGAAGGCCGTGCGGGACAAGGTGGTCGAAGAGACCGTCCAGCGGGCGCGCAGCCAGAACTACGGCACTGCCGTGACCACCGTCGACCAGCCCTGGTCGGCCCGCGAGCGTCTCCTGATCCACGTCGGACTCCACCAGGCGGGCGATCCCACGGGCGGATCGCGGATCGTCGTCACCGGCGGCTTCTGGGGCGCCGAGCCAGGCCCGCACATGATGGACGTGGAGGACGCCGTGCTGGCCGTCCTGGAGGACGACCAGAAGATCCGGCAGGCCGGCATCAGGCCCACCATCCTCCTCTTCGACGCCGCCCGTACCGGCATGGCGTGGGTCCGCTCCGAGCTGGTCTGGGCGCAGCGTCTGGCGATGCGGCTGCCCGCCACCACCCCGTTCGTGGGGGTCGCCGTGATGACCCCGAAGCTCGACGACCCCGACGTGGGCATCGCCTTGGGGGTGCGCGAGAACTTGTCCGCCGAGGGCCGCGCGGCCGTGGACGACCTGGCCCGCCGCCTCGGGCTCACCGGGGTGTGATGGGCCCCGGCCCCGGCCCCGGGGCGGACACGCGAACGAGTCCGGACCGACTCGGTCCTGTGACTGGGCGCGTCACCTGGCGAGTAACGGGAGTTGAGGGAAAGACCTTCGCGGTCACGCGCGAGGGCGCGAGACAGTGCAGCGGGACGAGCTCGGCGTGAGAACGGAAGGCACCGTGGGAAAGGTCGACGGCAAGAACTGGAAGCCGCGGGAGGGCGCCCGGTTGGGGGCGTGGACCTTGGTCGGTCGCGGCTACCTCGGTAAGGGCGGCAACGGAGAGGTCTGGGAAGCGCGCCGTGATGGCGACGACGGCCGGTACGCGATCAAGATGTTCGGCCTCGGGAGGCTTCTGGCGGATCGCCGCCAGCGGTTCGCCGACGAGATCACGTTCCTGCGCGGCTACGCCAGCGAGGGCGTCGTGCCGCTCGTCGACTCGCACGTGCCCCAGGACACGCGAGAGATCTGCTGGTACGTCATGCCAATGGCCGTCCCGCTGGATAGGGCCCTCGGCGACACCCCGACCGAGGAGACGATGCTGGAGGCCGTCGCCGCCTACGCCGACACGCTGGCCACCCTCGCGGAGCAGAGTGTCCACCACCGCGACATCAAGCCGTCGAACCTGTTCCAGCGTGACGGCCAGTGGGAGATCGGCGACTTCGGACTGGTCACCTTCCCGGGCAAGGACGACGTCACCAGCCCGGCGGTGAAGCTCGGCCCGGCCAACTTCCACGCCCCCGAGATGCTGGAGCCCGTCGACGGCGTCGACGGAGGTCCGGCGGACGTCTGGTCGCTGGCGAAGACCATGTGGGTGCTGCTGCGTCGGACCCGTTGGCCGCTGCCAGGGGAGTACCGGCCCGGGGGTGAGTACAGCCTTCAGGGGCACATCGCGTTGCCGTGGGCGGGCGAGCTGGACCGGCTGATACAGCGCTGCACCGTGCTCCGCCCGGCGGGTCGGCCGGCAATGGCTGAGTTCACGAAGGAGATCCGCGCCTGTCTGGCCGAGCCGCCCGAATCGCGCGAGACCGCGTCGATCGCCGAGATGCAGGACCGTCTCGCCGTCCTGACTGCTGCGCCGCACGAGGCCGCGCAGCAGGCCCAGGAGCGCCGGAACTTCCTTGACCGGCTCGCCCTGGAGCTTAACGTTCTCTTCACGGACCTCTACGGCGTGGTCGACGGGATGCTCCAGAGCAAGTTCCTCTACTACGAGAGTCAGCCCGAGCCGAGCGACGCGACGCGTCTGCTGCCCATGGTGACGCCCCAGTGGGTACATCAACGCGGCGCACTGTTCACCTCGCCGGATCAGGCCGGCAAGGCCGCGGTGAAGTTCTCGTTCGTGGTGCGCCTGGTCGACGCGGTCGACGACGGGGCAGAGATCGCCTTTGACCTGCGGGTGGTCCACCGGCACCACGGTCTGGAGGACTATCCCTTCGAGCTGCAGCGCACCTGGAACGTGCCTGTCGGTTCCGTCCAGTTCGCCCGGATCCTGGACGAGATCCGTGCCGTCGCCTCCAACGCCGTGCCGGACTTGCTTCCGCTGATCCTCCGCATCTTGGCCCTGGCCGACGACTACGTCCCGGACTGGTACACCAAGGCCCGCGCGCGGGACATCTGACCAGTCGCGACGACGAGGGCGACCTCGGAGAATCATCTCCGGGCCACCAGTCGCGACGACGAGGGCGACCCGGAG
>NZ_JBEXXK010000091.1:28669-30263 GCF_040630405.1 Streptomyces sp. NPDC005811 | reverse complement strand
CGATCGACCACGTGCACACCTGGGTCAACGGCACCGCCGAGGGCGACTGGACGGGTGTCAGCCCCATTTCCGGTCCCCGCCCCTTCACGCAAGCACCCGCATGGTGAGCAAGACCCAGGTCCGCTTGCCCGACAGGCCCGCGGATCCGCGCCCCACCTCTTGCTCAGCGCCTCGATCATCAGCAGTCCGCGACCGCCCTCGTCGTTCTCACTGTGCCGCATGAGCTTCGCAGCCGCGGCGTTCGGGCCAGGCACCAGCCGACCGGTGAACAGCTCCCACCCGGGTGCCCGGCCGTGGAGCACCACGTCGGCCACGGGTTCGGCGTCGCCCACCAGGTCCGCGTCGCAGTCCCAGGACGTCACGGCACACCTGGCGTGCGCGCGAACCTCGGGTACGGAGGCTATCCAGAAGCGGAACACCATGGACCGGGACGGCACATGGGCCTCCCCGGTCATCGGTGCTTCTCCAGATTGCTGGGCACGATTCAGGGGCCGTGTCCGCGTCGTTTGCAGTGGCTGATGCGGGGTTGGTGCCGACGGTGCTCGCGGTGCCACGGCCGCACCTCGACGCGGGCCCAGTCGAAGATCAGCCCGGCCGTGGGCTCCTTCGCCGCAGGAACGTCGCTTCCATTTCTGACGCGGCAGGCCGGGAAACGGGTCGTGGACGGGGTAATCGTTGGACCAGCACCTGACGACGGTGTCGTGCCGGGTGGTGACCATGACCTGGAAGACATCCGTCTGCTCCAGCTGGAACCGCCAGCCCTTGCCGTAGCTGCAAGCGGTGTCTGCCGTGCCCCTCGCATGATCGGCCACTCCGGGGTGCAGTGGCCGCCTTCGACGCCCGGACCCTTCTGGTCGCCGCGATCGGCGGCAGCCTGCCCGGAGCGTCGTGAGCAAGGCGTTGTGTTCGGCTGACGAACGCGCGGCGAGGTGAGTTCCGGGAAACGGCACCGTGGCCGCTCCGGCTGGATGCCCGAACGGCCACGGCAGTGGCGTACCGTCTGCCGGTGACTACCGGCTCGTGGTCACTGGTTCAGCGTGCAGGTGGCCACGGAGTCGAGTCCTTGCGGTCGCGCAGCGGTGCGGCCGATGGCGGTGGCGATGCGGTTGATCGTCGCGACGCGTTTGTCGGCCAGCGGGCCGAGGATGGCGTTCTGGACGAAGTCGGGTCCGCCCTGGCCGACCGAGCTGGCGATGCGGTTGTCGGCCTCCTGGATCTGGGTGTTCAGGAGAGCCAGGTTGTTGTTCACCTCAGCCTGCGCAGAGGCCGGAACAGCCGGAAGCAGGGAGGCGACGTCCGGGCAGTTCACGGTAGGCGTGGCGTCGGCGTTACCGGCGCCGTTACCGGCGTTGCCACTGTTTGCGCCGACGATACCGGCGTTGTTTCCGCCGGCCTTGCCGTTGGCACAGTTGCCGTTGCCGGCTCCCGCGTTGCCGTTCCCACGGTTCATGCCGTTCCCGGCGTTGCCGTTGTCGCCCGCTCCCGCGTTGCCGTTCCCACGGTTCATGCCGTTCCCGCGGTTCATGCCGTTCCCGGCGTTGCCGTTGTCGCCCGCTCCCGCGTTGCCGTTCCCACGGTTCATGCCGTTCCCACG
>NZ_JBEXXK010000091.1:0-28573 GCF_040630405.1 Streptomyces sp. NPDC005811 | reverse complement strand
TCGGTTCATGCCGTTCCCGGCGTTGCCGTTGTCGCCCGCTCCCGCGTTGCCGTTCCCACGGTTCATGCCGTTCCCACGGTTCATGCCGTTCCCGGCATCGCCGTTGTCGCCCGCTCCCGCGTTGCCGGCATTGCCGTTGGCGCAATTGCCCTTGTTGTCACCAGCGTTGCCGTTGTCGCCGTTGTTGAGCGTGCAGGTGGCCACGGAGTCGAGTCCTTGCGGTCGCGCAGCGGTGCGGCCGATGGCGGTGGCGATGCGGTTGATCGTCGCGACGCGCTTGTCGGCCAGCGGGCCGAGGACGGCGTTCTGGACGAAGTCGGGTCCGCCCTGGCCGACCGAACTGGCGATGCGGTTGTCGGCCTCCTGGATCTGGGTGTTCAGGAGAGCCAGGTTGTTGTTCACCTCAGCCTGCGCAGAGGCCGGAACAGCCGGAAGCAGGGACGCGACGTCCGGACAGTTCACGGTAGGCGTGGCCGCCTTCGTCGTGGCCTGCTGGTCTTTTGGCTTGGACGTCTCCCCAGCCAAAGCGGAGCCGGCGATCACCGCTCCGGACAACACCACTGCGGCAGCACCGCCGATCACGGCTACACGGCGCGTGCGGTACTTCGAATGAGCCCTGGACATAGAAATGCCTCATTTGGGTTTGGGGGGGTATCGGCTGCTGGCCGATCGGACGAATCTTCCTCGTCTTCAAGCGCGGCGCCTGCGCTCAGAGTGAAGTACGAGCGGAAGATGGTCTTATGTTCAGTTGATCCTGAAATTTTATGAATTTTCTTCACGCTGGCTTCTTCACAGCGTGTCCCACGTGGTGCGTCGCACGTCTTGCGGGGAACGGGAGTTGGCCCCCTCGCTGCCGACCTTGGGCGAGAAGCAGTGCTTCGGCCGGTCGAGCAAGACGAGCGCGCCGCGCGTCACGCGGCTCTCGGTGGCTGCGAACCTGCGCCGTGCCGATCGGCGACGAGCGTCAGCCTGGCGCGGGCGGGAGGCTCGCACCGGGGGCCGTCACAGGCCTGGGTACGCACGACGAAGTGCGCCCCGGGCAACGCCCCGGTGACCGTGCCGGTGATCGCGACCCGGCCACTGAGCTCACCGTCCGGTCCGGACGGGATTCTGAGGGCGGTGAGCCGCATCGGATCGGCCGCC
Source organism: Streptomyces sp. NPDC005811 (assembly GCF_040630405.1). Classification (NCBI taxonomy): domain Bacteria; kingdom Bacillati; phylum Actinomycetota; class Actinomycetes; order Kitasatosporales; family Streptomycetaceae; genus Streptomyces; species Streptomyces sp. NPDC005811. The sequence continues at coordinate 27,430 of NZ_JBEXXK010000091.1, read as the reverse complement.
TCGACCAGCACAGGCAACCCTGAAGCAGCGTCCGGCCCATAGACATGCCACGGTTCCTCGACGAGCAGGTCCAACGTGAAGGCCTGATGCCCAGAGTCGGAGGCATCCACATGGAGCACGGCCTGGACGCGGCCCACACGAGCCGTGGCGCTGAGATTCAACATGGTCATGGCCCTCCGACCTCCACTGTTATCGATCCCCGCCTTCACCGAGGGCCGGAGTCGGCATCTCTGGAAGGTTCAGATCTCATGTTTAATATGATCAGGCTAGAGGCGATTCGGGAGGCAGGCAAGGTCGGCACAGGGAGAAGCTTCCTTTTCGCCGCTCCGTTCGCCTCGTGCGGTTCGAGGCGCCTGGATGGCATCGATCGAAGCCTCGCCGCCGGTTCCGGCGCCGAGCACGATGCACGGCACCAGCTCACGGCCAGGGTCACTGGTAGTATCAGTGCATGCCAATGGTACTGACACCAGGTCGACAGGTGCGGTGCAGCGAGGCCGACCCCATCCGGCCGTCGAGAGGAACCGAGGCGGGACATGAACCAGACCGGTCATGACCTCGGCGAGGGTCGGGTGCCCGATGCCGACCCGGCGCCGGTCGACGCGGCACCTCCGCTCGACCGGCCACCGGCGGGTGGCGCGCCCCACGTCGACGTGGTCACCGCCGACCAGCTGACCGACCTGCTCGCACAGCGGTCGGACGTCCTGGTGTGGTTCACCACCGGCTGGTGCGTGCCGTGCTGGGAGATGGCCCCGCACCTGGACGGGTTCGCGGTCGCCGTCCGGGACCGGCTTCTGCTCGTCGCCGTTGACGGTGAAGCCGAGACAGGACTGCTCCGCCGCTACCAAGTCGCTGCATTTCCGAGCCTTCTCCTCTTCCACCGCGGCGTGCGGGTGTGGCAGCGGGCCGGTGCACGCGAGTTCTCCGCAGCGGAGTTCGCCGACACGTTCGTCCCGTTGCTGGACGCACTGCACGGCCCGGACCCGGCGAACGGTACGGCGGCCGACGACGGACCGGCACCGCCACCCCCGCGGCCGGCGCGCACGGTGCTGCTGCCCGACACCCCGGCGGAACGCGTCGAGTGCCGGGTGAGCAGACCAGGCGCGGCAGCGCCGCCGCAACAGGTCGGGCCGGGGCCGAACGAGCTGCCGGAGGGCGGGGAACTCACCGTCCACCTGACCGCCGACCACCGCGACGACCCGCCGCTGGACCTGGCCGTTCTCGACGGGTTCGGGCCGGACACCATCGACCGGCTGATCATCAGCAAGATGCCCGTCTCGCTCCGGAACCTGGAAGGGATTCCCGCGCTGCGCCGACTCCAGACACTGGTCTTGGAGGCGGGCAGCGCTGTCGCCGTCGGCCCGGCGGATCTGGCCGCGTTTCCGTACCTGGTCCAACTGGACACGTTTTACGAAGGGGCCGACGTCCAGCTGACCGACGTGGTCGTGAACGGCGGCTGGGGCCTGCCGGATCTGCGTCGCATCGCCGCGGTCACCGACCAGGATGCGCCGGAGCCGATCGCCGTGGGCGGCACCGAGCCGGTGACCGACGACGCGTTCGGCGAACGCGTCCGGACCGGGGTGGTACTCGTCGAGTTCACCGTCGCCGGGGCCCCCACCTGCGAGGCGATCAAGCCGGTGCTGGGCAAGCTGGCCGAGGACCTTCCCGGCCTGCCCGTACTGGCGGTGGACGTGCGGCGAAGCCACACGGTGACCGAGGACCACGAGATCGCGGTCGTGCCAACACTGATGCTGCTGCGCGACGGACACGAGATCTGGCGGTCGGCCATCGACGACGACACCGACGTCGAGAGGACGCTGACGACGGCGTTGCAGGCCGTCCACCGGCCCGCCCGTCGGACCAGGCGACCGGCGCTCCCGAGGCCGATGCGCACCTTACGCCCGGCCGGTGAGGCCCTCCCCTACCAACTCGCCCTCCAGCCGCCCGGGTTCGGTGCATGCGCCGTCACCGACATCGACCACGGCGGCGAGGTCGCCGTTCCCGCCGGGTGGAGCGTCTTCGTCCAGATCTACCGCAGCGCCGACGACGAGCCGTTCGACTGGACCGTCCTCGACAGCTTCGGTCCGGACGACATCGACGCCCTCACCTATGTCGACGAGAACTGCGACGAAGCGGCCACGCAACAGGCTGCAACGGCGGCGACCCGGTTGACGGGGCTGAGCCGGCTGGAGATCCACAGCCGCGCGCTGGCGGGCTCCTGGGACGAGGCGATGACGACACTGCGCCGGTCGACCTGGCTGCGGGTCCTGAGACTTTCGACGTTCGACAGCGACGAGCTGTCCGATGTGGCGCTCGGCTCGCTGAGCGAGGCCCTGCCGGACACCGTCATCAACGATTACTGGAGTGGACTTTCCGATGCCTAGAAACGACGCACCCCGACGCGGCACAAAGCAGCAGTCGCGCCGCGCGGACCTCGCGGCGGGTACCACCGGGGAGCCCGAGCAGACAGGTTCGCTGCGGGCGCGCGCCATCAGTGAGATCCGGTCGCGCATCCAGACGGGTGTGCTGGCACCGGACCACACGTTCTCCGAGGTGACCATCTGTGAGGAGCTCGGCATGAGCCGGGCGCCGGTCCGCGAGGCCCTCATCGCGCTCTCCTGCGGTGGATGGCTCGAGCCGCTGCCGCGGGCCGGCTGGCAGGTGCGCGCCCTGACGCTCAACGAGGCACGGAATCTCATGGCCGTCCGCGCGGCCCTGGCGCCCGTCGCCGCTGCCGCCGCCGCGCGCAGGGCGCCTCATGAGGAGGAGGCGAGGGCCGCGCTTCAGGCCTACTGTGACATCCAGGAGAGCGACGAACCCGTCGATGAGGTGATCGTCGCCCTGTACCGTTGCCTCAGGCGGATCGCACGCCTGTCCGGCAACCTCGAGTTCGACCGCTGTCTGGAGGATGTGCTGTCCAGGCTCGTTCGCTACTACCTCCTGACACCGGTCCAGGAGGCACTGCGGAGCGAGTCGATCCCGATCCATCCGGTGGTGGAAGCGGTCCTCGCCGGGGACTCCGACGCCGCCCACGATCAGATGCTGAGTTTCGTCACCCGGGACCAGCGGCGACTCACCGAGGCGATCATCGACAGCGACCTCGTCCAGTCCGTGAAGTTGACACTGCCGTCGGGACATACACCTACCCGGAGAAGAGACAGTGCCTAAGGAGCCCGATCCATCCGAGGGTCCGAACGTGGTGCCCATCGATTCCTACCGTCGGGCCGGGGCAGCCGGTGCGAAGGGGGCGAGGCGGGGCCCGATGACGGTTCCCGGCCGCTGGGGCTGGGACCGCTACGGCCCCAACTCCTCTTGCCGCAACGACATCGACTGCCCACCCGACAAGATCTGTGAGCACGGCCGCTGCGTGTGAACCCCGGCCCTCTACCGCTGCGCAGCGGCACATGCGCCGGCGTCGTTCACCGCGGATCGCTTCCGAGGCCGAGCCGTACTGGTCGGCGCCGCGGACGGGGAAGGGCGGCCGACGCGGGTCAGACGCCGGAAAGCCAATTCCACAGAGGCACCCGGTCCAGACACGGCCCCCGCCGTAGGCCTGAGCGGGCAGGGCGGCCAGGGCGGTGACTACGCATTCCCGGGTACCGTCGATCGCACATTGCCAGGCGATCGCGCCACTGTCCGCAACAACGGCTCGATCCGCGCCCCACTGGGGGCGGGGCGGTCAACGGCACGAGCGGGCCAACGACCATACGGCCAAAACGGCGCGGACACGCGGATCGCGCGGGTCGGGCCGCACGCGCATCGACCATGGAGGCTCCCTGCCTCAGCAAGCGGCCGTGGTGGCGCCGGTGAGCAGAGGGGCGTCCGTGTGGGCGGCGATGTGCTCGAGCTACCCGCAGCGCGACGAGCGGATGGGGTGGACCGGCGATGTCCACGTCTTCGCGCCGACGTCCTGCTACCTCTACGACGGCGCCGGGGTCCTCACCTCGTGGCTGGCGGATCTCTCGGCGGACCAGACCGAGACCGGCGTCGTGCCGTCGTTCGTGCCCCGGGTCGACTCCCCCGGCCCTTTCGCGGATCCGGCGCCGACGGCCGGCTGGAGCGACGCCGCGGTGCTCGTGCCCTGGGTCCTCTTCCAGCGCTTCGGCGACACGGGGCTCCTGCGCCGCCAGTACGCGAGCATGCGGGCATGGGTCGACGGTCTGACGGCCTCGCTCGGGCCCTCCGCCCTCTTCGACAGGCCGACCCTGCAACTCGGGGACCGGCTGGACCCGGCCGCGCCACCGGACGCGCCGTGGCGTGCCGAGACGGACGCGCTGCTGGTGGCCACCGCCTACCGGGCCCGCACGGCCGACATGATGGCCCGCTTCGCGGAGGTGATCGGTGAGGAGGCGGGTGCGGAGGCGGCGAAGTACACCGAACTCGCCGAGCGTGTGCGGCAGACGTTCGACGACGAGTTCGTCACGCGGAAGGGCAGGCTCGCCGGCTCGGGGCAGACGGGCTAGGCCCTGGCCCTGGAGTTCGCTCTGCTGACCGACGCCGATCAGCGGGCCGGTGCTGCCGAACAACTCGTTCGCCTGGTACGGGAGAAGGGCCACAAGGTCGCCACCGGTTTCCTCGGGACGCCGGTCATCTGCGACGCGCTCACGTCGGCGGGAGCGGTCGACGACGCCTATCAGATGGTGCTGCAGACCGAATGCCCGTCATGGTTGTACCCGGTGACGATGGGGGCCACGACGATCTGGGAGCGGTGGGACTCGATGCTCCCGGACAGATCGATCATTCCTGGTGAGATGACGGGATGCACCGGGTGGTGGCGGGGCTCCCTCCCGGCGCGCCAGGCTATCGGACCCTGCGCGTCGAGCCACGCCCCGGAGGCGGCCTCACCTGGGTGCGGACCGCACACCGTACGCCGTACGGGCTCGCCGAGGTCGCATGGGAACGCGTGGCCGGTGAGTTGCGGGTGGAGATCGCCGTGCCGACCGGCTCGACCGCCGTCGTGGTGCTGCCGGAAGCCGAGCAGCAGGAGGTCGGCCCCGGCAGCCATCGCTTCGCCGTGCCCTACCGGGATCCGGCGGACGCCCCCAGTGGCATCCTGCGCCGCCGTAGCCTCTCGGCCGGCACGGTGGCCACCGTCAGGGAAGCACACGTCCGGCGCCCCCGCTCCTGGGCGTCGACGGGGCGGGCGGCATGCCGCGACGGCGGTGCCGAGGTCAGGTTCCGAGATCACCTTTTCCGCATTCGCACGCCCTCCACCGCAACCGATCCGGGCTCCCGACAGGAACGGATTACGCCCGGACATGTCCCGACGGTGGAGGCCCTCGGTGAATGAAGCAGTGCATATCGGAAGAAACCCCTCGACGGAGCCCGACCTACAGGGCCTGTTGGGTCAGGTGGCGCTGGGGGACGAAGAGGCGTTCGCCGACGTCTACGACGCCGTGGCGGGTCCGGTGCTGGGAGTCGTACGCGCCGTTCTCCGTGATCACGCGCAGTCGGAGGAGGTTGCCCAGGAGGTGTTCGTGGAGGTGTGGCGGACCGCTCCCCGGTACCGCCCCGACCGGGGTACGGCGATCAACTGGATCCTCACCCTCGCCCACCGCCGCGCGGTCGACCGGGTGCGGTCGGTGGACGCCGCGGCGGCCCGGGACCACAGGGCCGCGCTGCTGGACCGGGTGCCCGAGTACGACGAGGTGGCCGAGCACGTCGAGGCGCGGCTGGAACGGGAACAGGTGCGGCGCTGTGTGCGCACCCTGACCGACGTCCAGCGCCAGGCGGTCACGCTGGCGTACTACCGCGGTCTGACCTACCGCGAGGTGGCGGAGGCGCTCCACCTTCCGCTGGGGACCGTCAAGACCCGGCTGCGCGACGGGCTGATCCGGCTGCGCGACTGCCTGGGGGTGACGGTGTGACCGGCGTCGACCTGCACCGGCTGACGGGCGCCTACGCCCTGCACGCCCTGTCCGACCGCGAGAACGTCTCCTTCGAGCGTCATCTCTCCCGCTGCGAGGCGTGCGCGCAGGAGGCGGCCGAGCTGCGCGCGACGGCCGCCCGTCTCGGGCTCGCCGCCGCCACCGTGCCCTCCCCGGCACTGCGCGAGCACGTCCTGCGCCGGATCACCGCCGTCCGGCAGGACACGCCCGGGCCGGTGTCGCGCCCGGCGCGCGACGGTCGTCGGTCCCGGGTGCTGACCCGGTGGGCGCTCGCCGCCTGCCTCGCCACGGCCGCCGCGCTCGGCGGGACTGCCGTGTGGGAGCACCAGCGGGCCGAGGACGCCGGCGAGCGGGCCCACCGCGCGGCCGGCACGACGGACGGGATCGCCGCCGTACTCACCGCGCCGGACGCCCGCACCCGGGCCGCGGAACTGGGCGACGGCGCCACCGGTGCCGTCGTCGTCTCCCGGGAACTGGACAAGGCCGTGTTCGTGGTGTCGGGGATGACCCGTCCGCCCGGCGGCAAGGTCTACCAGCTCTGGTTCGACGACGCCGGGAGCATGCGGTCGGCGGGGCTGATGGACCCCGGCCGCAGCGACCAGGCCGTGCTGCTGCGCGGCGCGGTGGACGGGGCCTCGGGGATGGGCATCACGGTCGAACCCGCGGGCGGTTCGCGGGAGCCGACCTCCCGCCCGGTCGCCCTCATGACGCTGCCCGCCTGAGCGACGCGGCCCCGCGGCTCGGACAAGAGGCGTGGACGGGAGGCGCGGTCCGTGGTCAGAGCTCGGGGAAGGCGCCCGTCCCGTAGCACTCCTCGGGCAGCGGGTCCGGCACCCCGTCGGGGTCGAGCAGATGGGCCACGACTGCCGCGGCGGTGAGGTGCCAGAAGCGGTGACGGCGCAGCAGGGCATGGTCACCGTCGGCGACGAGGGCCATCCCGGCCCGGGTCGCCGTGCCCTGCGCCCGGCGGACGCAGTCGGCCGTCGCGGCGGGGGAGGTCACGCGGTCCCGAGCCCCGTGCAGGGCGACGATCCGCCGGCCCGCCACCTGCTCGACCGGCTCGCCGACGGGCCACCACGGCGCGAGGGCGAGCACACCGCGGACCTGTGGGTGATCGGCAGCGTGCAGGGCGGCCCGGCCGCCCATGGAGTGGCCCAGCAGCACCGTGGGGACGGGGCCGGCGAGGCGGGCGAGATCGTGCAGCGCCCGGCGGGCGTCCCGTGCCGGGTCGGCGCGGGTGCCGTTCCAGCCGCGGAGGCGATAGCGGACCTGCCCCACCAGGACGTCCGGGTGGGGCAGCGCGGCGGTCACCGCGCGGACGATCGGGTCCATGCGCAGCGCGGCCGGCTGCCAGGGCCGGGCGGGCCGCTCGCTGTCCGCCTGCCCGCCGTGCAGCACCAGGACGGCCGCCCGCGGCCGCGGCGGACACCGGCGCAGCACCAGCGCGGAGTCCGCCCGGGCGGTGGGCCGCCCCGTCTCCTGCCGTTCCCCGGGCTCATGGGAAGGGACGGTCACGAGGGCCTCCGGCCGCCGGTCCGGTCCCGCTTCGGCGGGCGGGGGAAAAAACCGCTGGTACGGGCCGTGTACGCGGCGAAGCCGGGCCGTTCGGCCATGTGCCGTTCCAGGAGTCGCTTCCCGCTGCCGCGGATCAGCAGCAGACTCATCACCACGGGGGACACGACGGACACGGCGGCGGCCGCCGGTGAGTCGCACGTGAGCAGGAACAGGCCCCACCACACACAGAAGTCCCCGAAGTAGTTGGGGTGCCGGGTCCACGACCACAGACCCCGGTCCATGATCGCTCCGCGATGGGCGGGGTCGGCCTTGAACCGGGCGAGCTGGGCGTCCCCGACCGCCTCGAAGCCCAGGCCCACCGCCCACAGCGCGGTACCGGCCCAGGCGAACGGGGACGGCGGCCCGGGCACGTACTGCGCCGCCTGTACGGGCAGCGACACCAGCCACACCAGGGCGCCCTGGAGCAGGTACACCATCCGCAGGGCGTACGCGTTCCGGTTGCCCGGGGCCTTGGCCAGCATCGCCTCGTAGCGCGGGTCCTCGCCGTGGCCCCGGCCGCGGCGGGCGATGTGCGCGGCGAGCCGCAGCCCCCACACCGCGGTCAGCACCGTGACCAGGACGCGCCGGCCGAGGTCACCGTGACCGGCGGAGGCCGCGAACGTCACGGCGGCGACGGCGGTGAAGCCGATCCCCCAGGCGACGTCCACGATCCGGTGCACGCCGACGCGCACCGCGACGGCGAAGGTGACCAGCATGACGGCCAGGGTCGCGGCGGCGGCCCACGCGAGATTGAGCGCGAACGCGCCCCACGGGAAACCGCTCACGGCTTCTCCGGCCCCTGGTACGACGGGTGCGTGGTCGCCGCCGTGCGGGCGGCCGGCCGGTGGGCGGCGCGGGTCCGGGTGATGGTCCGGAGGCTGGTCATCGGGCGGTGCCCTCCTTGGTGAACAGGTACTGCTGGACGTCGAGGTATCCGGACCTGAACCCGGCTTCCGAATAGGCGAGGTAGAAGGTCCACAGGCGGCGGAACGTCTCGTCGAAGCCGAGCGCCTCGACGTCCTCGGCGCGTTCGGTGAAGCGCTCCCGCCACAGGCGCAGGGTCTCGGCGTAGTGGGCCCCGAAGGCGTCGCGGCGCGCCGGGCGCAGCCGGGTGTGGTCGCGGACGGTCTCCTCGATCGCCCGCGTGGAGGGGATGAGGCCGCCGGGGAAGACGTACTTGTGGATCCACGTGAAGGTGTCCCGGCTGGCGAGCATCCGCTCGTGCGGCATGGTGATCGCCTGGAGCGCCGCCCGGCCGCCGGGCGCCAGCCGTTCGTCCAGGGTGCGGAAGTACACCGGCCAGAACTCCGCGCCGACCGCCTCGATCATCTCCACGCTGACCACGGCGTCGTACTCCCCGCCGGCTTCGCGGTAGTCGCACAGTTCGACGCGGACACGGTCCGTCAGTCCGGCCGCGCGCACGCGCTCCTGGGCCAGGGCCCGCTGTTCCCGCGAGAGGGTGAGCGAGGTGACCCGGGCCCCGCGTGCGGCGGCCCGCAGGGCCAGTTCGCCCCAGCCGGTGCCGATCTCCAGCAGGCGGGTGCCCTCTCCCACGGCGGCCAGGTCCAGCAGCCGGTCGATCTTGCGGTGCTGGGCGGCCGGGAGCAGGTCCGGGCTCGCGGGAAAGCCCCGGAAGACGGCCGAGGAGTACGTGAGGGTGTCGTCGAGGAAGAGCGCGAAGAGGTCGTTGGACAGGTCGTAGTGGCGGCTGATGTTGGCACGGGAGCCGTCGGGAGTGTTGCGCTCGTCGTGCGGGTGCCGTGGCGCCCACAGACCGCGCAGCCGCTGCAACGGGCCCGGGACGAGGTCGGCGGCGTGGCCGGCGAGCACGGTCAGGGCGGCGACCAGGTCGGGGGCGTCCCACTCCCCCGCCATGTAGGACTCGCCGAAGCCGACCAACCCGTCGGTGCCGATCCGGGCGTGGAAGGCGCGGGGGTCGTGCACCTCCAGCAGCGGCCCGCCCCTGCCGAGGGCGGCGCCGCCCGCGAACCGGGCCCGCAGGGGCAGCCCGCGCAGCGCCCGGCGCACCAGGGCCTCGGTCACGGCGGCACGGGCCCGCGAGGCCGACGGCACGGCGGCGACGGCCGGCCAGCGGCCCGGATCGGCGGCCGGGGCTCGGTTCTCGGGGGTGGTACGGGGCTCTGCCGTCCTCATGACGCGTTCTCCGGGGTGCGGTGGCCGTCGGGGCGGTGGTCGTCGGTGCGGTGGTCGTCGTGGTCGTCCGTGCGGGGTTGGACGGGCAGCCCCCGCAGGTACAGGCGGATGCCGTGGGCCCGGATCGCGGCCGACACGACGAGGGTGGACCAGGGGTGGCGCAGCGCCAGACGCAGCAGGGTGGGGCCGTTCGCCGCACGCCGGGTACCCCGTACCGTCGCGGTCAGGGCCCGGCCGCCGTCACGGTCGAGGTGCACGGTCAGGTCGAGGCGGTCCCCCGGCACCGGCAGTCGCATGCGGTAGCGGCCGTCGACCGGGAAGAAGGGTGAGACGTAGAACGCCTTGGCGGTGTCCGCGGTCCCGGTGGCGTCCGGGCGCAGCAGGTAGCTGTGCCGCCCGCCGTAGGTGTTGTGCACCTCGGCGACCACACAGCGCAGGTCGCCGTCGGGGCCGTGGCACCAGTACAGGGTCAGGGGGTTGAAGACGTACCCGAGCACCCGGGCGTGGGTGAGCATCAGCACGCGTCCGCCGTCCAGCCGTATGCCGTGCGCGGCCAGGAAGGCCTCCAGGCCGGCGCGGATCGAGGGCTGGTCGCCGGTGAAGTGGTCGCGCGGATCGAACCGGGCGAGGGGTCCGAGCGGGCGTGGCAGCCGGGGTAGGCGGTCGAGGTCCACGAGCCACAGGTAGGTGCGGTGGCGCAGGGGATGGCGGAACGGAGCGGTCCGCACATGCGTGATCGTGCACGGGTACAGGGCGGGTACGGTGCTCACCAGCGGGCTCCCAGCGCGGCCGCGGCCTCCACGCCGGAGCGGCAGCCGTCCTCGTGGAACCCCCAGCCGTGGTACGCCCCGGCGAAGGCGCAGACCGCGCCGTTCAGTTCGGGCAGCCGCTGCTGCGCGGCCACCGACTCGGGTGTGTAGACGGGGTGTTCGTAGACCATACGGGCCAGCACCCGGCCGGGATCGACCCGGTCCTCCCCGCCCAGGGTGACGACGAACCGCTCGGCGGAGTCCAGGCGCTGAAGCCGGTTCATGTCGTAGCTGACCCGCACCCGGTCGGCGCCGGCCAGGCAGGACGGCATGAGGTAGTTCCAGGAGGAGCGGGCTCCGGCGGCACGCGGCAGCAGCCGGGTGTCGGTGTGCAGGAGCGTGGTGTTGCGCGAGTAGCGGAACGCGCCGAGGATTTCCCGCTCCCGCGCGTCCGGATCGGCGAGGAGGCGCAGGGCCTGGTCCGGGTGGACCGCGATCACCGCCGCGTCGTACGACTCGGTGGTTCCGTCCGCGGCTGTCACGTCGGCGCCGTCGGCATGGCGGCGCACGGCCCGTACCGGGGTGCTGGTGCGGACCTCCCCGATGTGCTTGGCGAGCCGGTCGACGTACTCGCGCGAACCGCCGGTGACCGTGCGCCACACGGGAGAGCCGCCCACGGAGAGCAAGCCGTGGTGCTCCAGGAAGCGGAACAGGTAGGCGGCCGGGTAGTGCTGGGCGGTGGCGGCGTCGCAGGACCACACGGCGGACACCACCGGTGTCATGAAGTGACTGCGGAAGTAGGCGGAGAAACCCTTCCGGTCCAGGAACTCGCCGAGGGTGAGCGTGTCGTCGGCGCCCTCGGCCAGCAGCCGCCGGGCGGCCCGGTGGAAGGCCGGTACCTCGGTCAGCAGCCGCAGATACGCGCCGCGCAGCAGATTGCGGGGCCGGGCGAACAGACCGGACGGGCCGCGGGCACCGGCGTACTCCAGGCCGCAGCCCTCGCACCGCACCGACATGCTCATCTCCGACTCCTGCGTGGTGACGCCGAGTTCGTCGAACAGGCGCAGCAGGTTCGGATAGGTGCGCCGGTTGTGCACGATGAACCCGGAGTCCACCCGGTGCACCCGCCCGTCGTACGGCGAGGTCAGCTCGTGCGTGTGCGCGTGTCCGCCGAGCCGGTCGTCGGCCTCGTACAGGGTGACGTGGCTGCTGCGGCCCAGGACGTAGGCGGCGGTCAGCCCCGCCACGCCCGAGCCCACCACCGCCGTCCGTCGTCCGTACGGTGCCGCCCGCCGGGTCGCGTCCCGCGGCGTCCGCTCCATCGCTTCTCCTCCCGCCCTTGGCGATCAGGTCTCCGCGTAATCCGGAGCCGAGCGGACGATGGATTGGCCGCTCTCCCGTTCGGTGTCCCGGGGGCGCGCCTCCGGCGTCGCGCCGGTCCGTGAGGGGTGGGGCGGGAGTGGCGGGTGTGGCCCGGCTCTCGATGAGGTCCCGCGTTCGCCTCGGCGACGATGACCGGCGGGAGCAGGACGGCGAGCAGGGGGTCGCCTGCGGCGATCCGCCCGCCGAGCGGCACCGCAACGGCCGTGCCTCCCGCCGCACAGGGCGGCACATCCGCACATGCCGGTGAGCCCGCGGCCGCAGGGGAGGAGCGGGGCGGGGCGCTCCGGGTCGGCTCCCCCGCCGGCTCCGGCGGAGTTCTCCACCCGTACGCGGACCAGCCGCCCGGGCCCTTCGGTACCGGTGTTGCCCCCTACCCTCGCGTCGCTCTCCGCGCAGGTCCATCCGGGCGCGTGTGCCACTCGTGTCCAGGCGGCCGACCGGCCGCCGCAGATCGGCCGAGAGGGGCTCGGCGGCCCCGCCGTCACCGGGTCGACGACCGTGGGATCGGCGGGCCGCATCAGCCTGCCGCCCTCGGCATTGAGGACCATCACGCTCACGCTTTGCGCGAGGACGTCGTGGATCTCGCGGGCGATGCGCGCCCGATCCTCGGCCACGGCGACCCGGGCCAGGGCCAGGCGCTCCGACTCGGCGAGCGCGGCCCGCCGCTCGAACTCGGCGACAAAGGCGCGCCGGCCACGGACGTACTCACCGAACGCCCAGGCCCCGAGGCGGGAGCTCGGAGGGGCCGTGCCCGTACGTCTGGAGGGGGACGCGTGCATGACGTCGTGTTGGCGCTGCTGGTCAAGGAGCCGTCGCACGGTTACGACCTGCTCAGGCGCCTTGCGGCGGCGCTCGGGCCGCTCGGGGAGACGCTGAACGCGGGGCAGGTCTATGTCACGCTCACCGGCTCGAAAAAGCGGGCCTGGTCGTCCTGGTACGCGAGGAAGCGGCGGTGCGTGGCCCGACACGCAAGGTGTTCGCGCCGACCGTGGCCGGACACGAGCGAGTGGCCGCGTGGATGGCCGAGAGCGTCGGGCCACGGGCGGATGTGACGGAGTTCCATCTGAAGCTCGTGGCTGCCCGCGAATCCGGCACGGCCGATCCGCTCGCGCTCGTGAACGCGCGTCGGCGGGAGCTGATGAGCGGCCTCGCCAAGGCCCAGCGTGCCGCCCTGGTCCACGACACGGGTTCGGACGCCGGGCTGCTCCTCCAGGGCGTCGCACTCCGGTTGCAGGCCGATCTGCGCTGGTTGGAGGCATGCGAGCGGGCCTGGTGCAGCCGTACGCCGCGTGGGAAAGGCAGAGGTGACGGATGACGAGAAACGGTCAACCGGAACGACCGCGACGGCGCGGAAGCGGTCCGGCCCGGTGCGGCAGCCGACCGACCCGTCCAACCCCGCCGCCTACCAGAAGCAGACCTCGGGCAGCTACAGCATGGGCGGCACGAAGAAGCGGCCTGGCTGGGTCCTCCACCTGACCGCCGCCGAGGAGAGCCGCGTGCTCACCCGCTGGGCCCGACACCGCGGTCAACCAGCTCCAGTCCTACAACTTCCAGGACCGGTACGTACGGCACACCAACTTCGACGTGCGCGTCGACCCGAACGTCAGCCCCGCCGAGGACTCCCGGTTCCGGCTGAGGCCGGGTCTGGCCGGCTCCGGCACGGTCTCCTTCGAGTCGGTCGAGTTCGCCCAGGACGCGACCTTCCGCCAGGTCGCCGGGCTCGCCGACACGACCTGGTCGTCGTTCCGGTCGTACAACCACCCGGACCGCTACATCCGGCACTACGCCTAAGAGCTGCGGCTCGACCCGATCACCACCGCGACGGGGCGCAGTGACGCCACCTTCCGAGTGACGACCTGACCTGACCGGGGTGTACCGACACACGCGATGAGCGTTACGTGTGTCGACTCCTCGTGAGCAGACCACCTGGTCCCTGAGGCACCCGCCAGGGCAGTAGCACGCATTGGACGGACAGCGCGGGATCGGCGATAGGCTGTGGCGGTGGCAACGGGCATCAGAGCGAGGGAGAGGATGCCGCCGGTCGCGCCGGCTATGGACACGTCGCCCAATCCCTGCGTCTTCATCTCGTACGAGGCCCGCGCGTCGTCGACGCTCGGGAAGCGGTGGATGAGCGCACCGTCGACGGCCGTGCCCTCCGGTGCCGCCCGGGCCGCGCCGGCGTAGAGAGCCGGCGCGGCCGGGTCGGTCACCTGCTCGCGCGGCATGACCACGCAGGCGCTCTTCAGCCGGCCTTGGTGACCAGTTCGATCAGGGCGTCGGCTGCGGGGGCCGAGGAGGCCGGGTTCTGCCCGGTGATCAGCAGGCCGTCCGTGAGGACATAGGGCTGCCAGTCGCCGGTCTTGGAGTAGACGCCGCCGAGCTTGGTGAGTTCGTCCTCGACCAGGAAGGGGACGATGTCGGTGAGCTGGACGGCCTCCTCCTCGGAGTTGGCGAATCCGGTGACCTTCCTGCCCGCGACCAGCGGGGTGCCGTCCTCGTTCACGGTGTGCCGCAGCACGCCGGGTGCGTGGCACACCAGTGCCACGGGCTTGCCGGAGCGCAGGGTCGTCTCGATCAGCCGGGCGGAGAGGGGGTTCTCGGCCAGGTCCCACAGCGGGCCGTGGCCGCCAGGGTAGAAGACCGCGTCGAAGTCGCCAGCCGAGACCGAGTCGAGGCGCACGGTGTTCGCCAGTGCCTTGGTCGCCTCCGCGTCGGCCTCGAAGCGCCGGGTGTCGTCCGTCTGGAAGCCGGGCTCGTTGCTCTTGGGGTCGAGCGGCGGCTGACCGCCCTTCGGCGAGGCGAGCGTGATCTCCCAGCCGGCCTCCTTGAAGCGGTAGTACGGCGCCGCGAGCTCCTCCAGCCAGAACCCGGTCTTGACGCCGGTGTCGCCCAGCTCGTCGTGCGAGGTGAGAACGATCAGAACCTTCATGACACACTCCTTGGGTGAGTAGACCAGTCTACTATTGAGGGTGAAATGGTGCCCCATGACCGGGCCGGTCACGGGGTGCGGGTGTTCTACAGGTGCAGAAGGCCACGCGTCACCGCCGTGACGGTGTCGAGCGGGGCCAGGCTGCGATGGATCTTCGCCATGACGCTGGCTCCGAGCCACATGTCGTACAGGGCCTGCGCGACATCGCGGGCCTCGCCGTCGACCGAGAGAGAGCCGTCCTCCAGGCCGTCGGTGATCGTCCGCTCGATGCGCTCGACGACGGAGCCCGTACCCTCCTTCAGAGCCAGGCGCATCGGCTCGGACAAGTCCGCGACCTCGGCCCCGAGCTTCACGGCCAGGCACTTTCCCTGGCACTCCTCGAGGCTCTGCGTCTCCCGCCACTGCTGCCAGTAGGCCATGAGCCGCTCGGCCGCCGACTGTCCGGAGTCGGCGAGAACACGGTCCATGTCCGTGAGGTAGTCCGCGAAGTAGCTCCGCAGGATCGCTTCCCCGAAGGCGTCCTTCGAGGCGAAGTAGTGGTAGAAGGACCCCTTCGGCACGCCGGCCTCCGCGAGCACCTCATTGATGCCGACAGCCGAGTAGCCCTTGTGGGCCATGATCCGCTGGGCGGTGTCGAGGATGATCCGGCGGGTGTCC
The DNA here is from genome assembly GCF_040630405.1 of Streptomyces sp. NPDC005811. NCBI lineage: Bacteria > Bacillati > Actinomycetota > Actinomycetes > Kitasatosporales > Streptomycetaceae > Streptomyces > Streptomyces sp. NPDC005811. The sequence continues at coordinate 12,119 of NZ_JBEXXK010000091.1, read as the reverse complement.
TTGGTGCGCGTGGTGACCGGCATGTGGTGAACCGTAGCAGTCGAGTAGACCAGTCGTCTAGAAAGGAGAGGCGACCGCTTCCAGGGCTCAGGCCGCAGTTCCGTGCGCCCGTTCAGAAGGACCGGAAGATCCCCTCGGCATCATCGTGGGCCCATGCCGCGAACTCCTCGAAGCCCAGGTTGCCGATGCTCAGGTTCGCGTGGACCTCGTGCAGTCTTGCGGGGATGGCACGGAAATCACGACCGAACTCGGTCAGTTGCTCGTAGTCCTCGTCGTCCACGCATTCCTCCCGCGTCAGCGTGGTGACCGCCAGCAGTGGGTGGCTCTCGGCCTGCATGGTCGTACGGTCGGCGAGAAAGACGACGGCCAGGTTGCCGTCGCCGCGGACCGCCGCCAACACCTCGTCGACGGTTGCCCCCGACCAGGCCGGATCGTCGACGAAGTGGACGTCTGCCTCGTACTGCCCGTCTCCCCAGGGCTCCCTCAGCGCCGCCACCACGTCCTGCCACGCCCGGTCGTCGAGGTAGTCGGTTCTGACGACGAGGGCATCGAACTCGTCACGGCTGGTGACGGCGGGCAGCGGTCTCATGGATTCCTCTCCTCGGTGGTGATCGGTGAGTCGCGTCCGACTGTCTCATGGGAGATTTCCGGGGATTCGGGTGAGACGTCCGCGCGCAGGGTCATGGATGACACGGGCGCGGTGACTACGACGCGTTCGCTCGCTCGAACCGGTCGCTCGTGGGATCAGCGAGAACCGAGGCAGCGGACATGGCCGCCATGACGACCCGCTCTCCTGCCGCGCGTTCGGCGATGACGAGGCCGTGCTCCAGTGTCTCGACGTGCGACGTCCGGCTCGCCGACACCACCGTGGATGCGGGCGGGCCCGCGTCACCGTGTACCCGGCAGGCGAGGTGGACCCGGTCCCCGTCGGCGAAGGCGAATGCCGGCCCGTCATCAGTGCACTCGCCCCGGTCCGGGACCCGAACACCACGGCGACCCTCCCCGGCGCTGGCGCCCTCCCCTCACGAGTATGCCGCGGCCGCCCTTGACCCGATGCGTCACGAACCGCGCCGACAGGCCCTCGGCCAAATGACCGGGATCAGTCCCACCAGTTGAACATCAGCTCGCCGACCGTTCCGGGACACCAGTGACGCACCTGTTCCCGCTCGGCTTCGGCGAGCTCGCCGGTGTCGGCCATCGCCAACGGCGTGCTCAGTTCGTCGACGTCCAGCAGCCGGAAGCCGCACCGCTCAAACGCGTGCGCCCAGCCCGGTGGGGAGGAGAACTGCGTCAGCGGCACGCCTGCCTGCGGTGGACTCGCCGTAAAGGCAATGACCGGGAGTGCCTCGTGGCACAAGACGTTCGACCGCATGCCCGGCGCGGTAATCCGCGCCACATGGAAGTTCGACGTGGCTCCGGCCGGCGCCAGTTCGGCGACCGTGCCCCGAATCGATCTCGCCACCGCATGGCAGACGGTGTTGAAGGCCGCGACTTCCACCTGGGGCAACGGGGCATCGCCGTGCCCCCAGAATCCAGTGGCTCCTCGCGCGACGCGGATCACCGCACGACTCAACGCTCATTCCGTCCGTCAGGCCCTCCGAGGGTGGCACTCGACCGATCAGAGTGATCACGCGCCGGTTCTGCCACCCGTCGGACGCCTCCTCGAAGGCCGCCAGTGATCAACGGCAGCCGGCCGAGGCGGAGCGGGACAGGCGAGGGCAGAGGACCGCGGGTCGGCCGGGCGCGGAACGCTTCCAGGAGATAGGCCACCAGGCGCCGGGACGCCGAGCGGTCGCCCGGCAGCGCGGCGACCAGTCCGCCGTTGGCCAGGAAGACGATGCCCAGGTCGGCGGGGTGGAAGTCGGGTCGCAGCGCACCTGCGGCCTGGGCCCGGCGGACCAGGGTCAGGGCGTCTCGCTCGGCGCCACCGCGGGCGTCGGCGTGCGCATGCGCGGCGTCGGGGAAAGCTGCGAGGAAGGCTGCGGGAAAGGCCCGTTCGTCACTCTGGAGCGCGCACACCGTCTCGACCAGCCGGCAAAAGCCGCGCCACGGGTCGGGGTCGGCAGCGGCCTCGGCAAGGACGCGGGAGCAGGTCTGCGTCTGTTCCGCGAAGGCGGCCCGCAGCAGATCGTCCCGGGTCGGGAAGCGCCGGTACAGCGTCGCCACCCCGACCCCGGCCCGCGTGGCCACCGCGGTCACGGGCGCATCGATCCCCCGTTCGGCGAACACCGCGCGGGCGGCCACGAGGATGCGCTGCCGGTTGAGCCGGGCATCCGCCCTCAGCCCGTCCCCCGTACCACCCCGGCCCGCGTCTTCGCCGGTGATCCGAGAGGATCCTGCGGTCAATTCCTCTCACCTCCGCGGTAAGTGGACGATGTTCTCCGATTGCCAGTCTACGTTCGGCACCACTCCCCCAACCGGCAGAGGTGACGCCCATGGACACGATGATGAAAGCCGCTCTCTACGACCGCTTCGGTGGTCCTGAGGTGCTGTACGTGGGCCGGATACCGCGTCCCGAACCGAAGACCGGTGAGGTACTGGTACGGGTGCGTGCCGTGAGTGTGAACGGCGGTGAGGCCGCGGGCCGTTCGGGCAAGGTCCCCCTCATCACCGGCCGCAGGTTCCCGCAGCGCGTCGGCCTGGATCTCGCCGGTGAGGTCGCATCACTCGGCCCGGCCGTCACGGATCTCACCGTCGGCGACCGGGTGTGGGGCGTCCTGGGCCTCGCCTCGGGATTCGGCAGCGCCGCCGAATACGTGACCGTCCCCGCCGACCGGCTCGGCCGCATCCCTGACGGGCTGGGCCCGGTCCGGGCAGCCGCACTGCTGACGGGCGGCACCACGGCCATCACCGCCCTGCGCGACAAGGCCCGCCTGCGCCGCGGCGAGTCTCTCCTCGTACGCGGCGCAGCGGGTGGCGTCGGCAGCGTCGCCGTGCAACTCGGCCGCGCGCTCGGCGCGGAGGTCACCGGCCTGGCCCGCGCGGCCAATCTCGACTTCGTCCGTGACGGGCTGGGCGCCCACCACGCGGTCGACCACCGGGCTGTCCGCCCGGACCAACTGGGCCGCTTCGATGTCGTACTCGACACCGTCGGAACCGACCTTTCCGATTACCGCAAGCTCCTCGTCCCCGGCGGCCGCATGGTCACCGTCGCCCTCGACCACGAGCGCGTCGCCGCAACCCTCGGCATCATCGCGGCAAGCGCGGTGCACGGACGAAGCCGGGTGCGGTTCTTCAGCGGCAACCCCAAGCGCCCGCTCCTCGACGACCTCGCCCGCCACACGGCGGAGGGGCTGCTGCGTCCGCCGGTGGACACGGTGTTCCCTCTGGAGGAGATCTCAGCCGCCCACCAGGCCCTCGCGAACGGCGGCGTGCGCGGCAAGTACGTCGTACGCATCGCCTGACCGTGGCGGCCTCTCCAGTGTCCCGCCACGAGCCGTCGGGGCCCGGCCGACGCCGCCATCGGCCGGTCCCGCTCGCTCAAGTCAACTCGGCGGGTGGCGGCGGCACCTTGAGCTCCAGAGGTCGGGGGTAGGTGGACTCCGGATCGCTCCGCCCGCCGCGAGTCGGCAGTTGGGGGCCGTTAGAGTCACCGGGGTGGAAACCCCTACCCCTCCCGTCCTTCTCCTTCCCGCACCCCGTACCTCGACCGCCGAGCTCATCGCACGGGCAGCGGCCTGGCGCGGCTACGACGTGACGGACCGGGTGACGCGTGCCGAGGGACGCCGGGTGCACTGGTACGGAGGTCCCCGTGCGGCCGCACGCCTGGCCGGTCCGCTGGGCCTCGGGCTGCTCGAACCGGCCGACGACTGGTTGACGCACGTACCGCACACTCTCCTGCGGCGCCACATACGGCTCACCACCCTCGGCAAGGCCCGGGCGCTGCGGGAACGAGTCTTCGTGAAACCGCCCTCGGCCAAGATCGACCTGCTGCCCGCCGCTGTCCACGAGGACGGATCCGGCCTGCCCGGCAGGCTCGATCCCTCCACGCCGGTCCTGGTGAGCGAGGTAGTGGAGTTCGTCGCCGAGTACCGGCTCTTCGTCCTCGACGGCACAGCCGTCACCGGAAGCCGCTACGCCGTCCACGGACACCTCGACCCGGCACCACTGGACGCCGAAAGCCGTGCCTTCGCCCGCACCGTCCTCGACGCCACGGCCGCGAGCCTGCCCAGCGCGGTGTGCCTGGACATCGGCCGGCTCTCCGACGGCAGCTGGGCGGTCGTCGAAGCCAACATGGCGTGGTTCGCCCACTGCTACGCCGCCGAACCGGATCGCGTCCTCGACACCGTCCTCCGCGCCGCCGGCCCGATCACCGCAGTCACCGACCGGGACCGGCCGCACCTGAACAGGCCGACGGCCCCTCCGGAACAGATTCCGGAGCGGCGGACGGCCGACGCCGGTCGCCCGACGCCGACACTGTCATGAACCGGTTCCTCGAAGGCGAACGGTCGGACACCTGGCCCTGCCCAGCACCACCGCGAGCGCAACCGTACGCGCCGTCACCCCGTCAGGCGCAGGTGGGCACCCCTTCCAGCCACGCCGGACCCTTGATGTAGATGTTGCTCATCCAGGCCTTGTAGTCGGGCAGGTAGGACCAGGCGTCGTTGGTGTAGCCGTCGGAGGTGACCCGCTCCGCGTGCTTCTGGCACTCGACGCGGATGGTCGTCGAGTCCGGGAAGGCGTAGACGCGGCGGGCGCGGGTCGACGGTTCGGCCTTGGTCCACACGCCGGTGCCCCAGGTCTCGAAGACATGGCCGGTGACCGGGCCGGTGTTGACGCGCAGGGCGCCGAAGTAGTCGCCGTTCAGCCGGACGTCGCTGACCATGAGCTTGGTGCCGGACTGCCGGGCCTCGACCATCTTGCCGGCGCCCAGGTAGATGGCGATGTGGTGCAGGTCCTGCTCGGTGCCCCAGGCCAGCAGGTCGCCCGGCAGCAGCGGGGCGAGGCCCTGTGCGGCGGTGAAGCGCTCGGCGGCGTGGTGCGTGTAGTACTGCTGGGAGGCGACCCCGTCGAGGATGTCGGAGCCGGCGGCCTGTGCGTAGGCGTAGCGGACCAGGCCCGAGCAGTCGAAGCCGCGCCGCTCGGGGTCGTGCTCGCTGGCCGGGTCCGTGGGATCCACCTGCCCGTAGGTGGCGCCGGGCTGCGCGCCGTGCCCGCCGCCCCACGTGTACCAGGTGCCCGCCGCGACCTGCTCGCAGGCCGCGGCGACGGCCCGCTCGGCGGCCGCGGAGGCGCCCGACGCCAGGACCGCGCACCGGCTGTCCGCGGCTCGGGCGGAAGCGGGGGCGGGGGCGGGAGCGGGAGCGGGGGACGCGAGGGCGGACCCCGTCGTTCCCAGGACGAGTGCGAGTAAGGCGATGAGTGTGCCGATGAGACCGGTCCGGCGGGACATGCGGAACATGCCGGGACCCCCGTTTCGTCTTGAGTGCTGGTGTGCTGTCTGCTGGTGGGCAGAAGCCTGTGGCGCGTTCCCGCGCGCCGTCGAGAGCCTGAGGGTGTCCCCGTCGAACGGGCAACGGGAAACCTTGGGGAAACCCCCTCCCACCAGGCTCTTCTGTCGTGCGGTCAGCTCGGCCGGCACCCCGGCTCGGGCGCCCCGGACAGCCGCAGCCGGCAGATCGCGGCGAACCGTGCCGGCACGTCGAGTTCCCACAGGCGTACGGTCCCGTCGGTGCTGCTGCTCGCCACGGTCCGCCCGTCCGGGGCGAAGACGGTGCCCCACACCGCGTTCGTATGACCGGTCAGGGTGGCCCAGGGCCGCCGCTCGGCCACCTCCCACAGCCGCACCGTACGGTCGCTGCCGCTGCTGGCCAGCAGTCTGCCGTCGGGCGAGAAGGCGATGCCGCGCACCGAGCCGGTGTGGCCGCGCAGCGCCGCGACCTGGCGGTGCCGACGCACGTCCCACAGGCGTACGGTCCCGTCGTTGCCGCTGCTCGCCAGTGACCGCCCGTCCGGGCTGAACGCCACTGCCCGTACGGCGCCGGTGTGGCCGGTGAGCGTGGCCAGCCGACGGCGTCCCGCCACGTCCCACAGCCGTACGGTCAGATCGTCGCCCGCGCTGGCGAGGGTGCGCCCGTCGGGGCTGAAAGCGACGTCGTTGGCGAAGTCGGTGTGGCCGGTGAAGGTGGCCAGGAGGCGGTGCCCCGGCACGTCCCACAGCCGTACCGTACGGTCGGCGCCCGCCGACGCGAGCAGGGTGCCGCCGGGGGCGAACGCCACCGCGAACACGTTTCCGCGATGCCCGGGGAGGGTGGCGAGGAAGCGGTGGGTGGCCACGTCCCACAGCCGGATCGTGCCGTCGGACCCGGCCGAGGCCAGGGTCCGCCCGTCGGGCGCGAACGCCACCGAGAACACGGCCTCGCGGTGGCCGCGCAGCGTCGCGACGACCCGGCGCCGCGCCACCTCCCACAGCCGCACGGTGTGATCGGCGTCGGCGGTCGCCAGCAGTCTGCCGTCGGGGCTGTAGGCGGACTGCCACACCTCGGTGAACGGACGCGCCGTCAGCACCGAGCCGCGCAGGTCCCACAGCACCACCGACTGGTCGAACCCGGCGGTGGCGAGCATCCTCCCGTCGGCGTTCACGGCCACCCCCATCGTGTAGTCGGTGTGGCCGGTGAGCGTCAGCGTCTGCATCCCGCTGCGCACGTCCCACACCCGGGTCGTGCCGTCTCCGCCGGCGCTGAACACCGTGGCGCCGTCGGGGGCGTAGGCCACCGCGTTGACGTCGTCGCTGTGCCCGCTCAGCACCGCGGTCGTCCGACGCCTGGACACGTCCCACAGCCGGACCGTCCGGTCGGCGCTTCCGCTGGCCAGGCTCCGCCCGTCCGGTGCGAACGCCACGCCGTAGACCTCGTCGGTGTGCCCCCGCAGCACGACGGGCCGCCGGTCGCCGGCCGTGTCCCACAGCCGTACGGTCCGGTCGGCGCCGGCCGACGCCAGGGTCCGGCCGTCCGGCGCGTACGCCACCGCGTCGACCTGCCCGGTGTGCCCGGCGAAGGACGCGACACGGCGCCCGGTGTCCGAGGCCCAGAGCTGGACGGTCCCGTCGGCCCCCGCGACCGCCAGCGTGCGCCCGCGGGGATCGAAGGTCACGGCCCGGGCGCCCGTGGTGCTCGCCGGCAGCACCAGCCTGACGCGGTGGCCGGCCGTGCCCCACAGCCTGACCGGGGCGTCGGTCGAGGTCGCCGCGAGCGTACGGCCGTCGGGGCTGAAGGCGACCGACCGCACCCGTCCGGGCATCCGGAACGTGGCGGTCGTACGCCGGTCGGCGAGTCGGCGCAGCATCACGGTGCCGTCCGAACTGCCCGTCGCGAGAGTCCGCCCGTCGGGCGCGAACGCCACCGAGTTGACCGGACCGCGGTGTCCGCCGAGCCGGGCCGAGAACGGCTGCGCCTGCGTGCTCAGCAGGGCGCCGCGCGCCTCCGGCGTCGCCTGCGAACGGTAGGCGTCCTCCGCGAGCAGCATGGAGGCCTCGGGCTGCCCGGCGGCCAGGGATGTGGACTGGAGGGCGAGGGCCTTGGAGCGTGCGACCCGCTCGTGCTGAAGGGCGGCCGCGCGCTGCTGGTACGCCAGGGCCCCGGCGGTGACGGCCAGGACCAGCAGCACGACCAGCGTGGCCAGCGTGCCCTGCCGGCGCCGCAACTGGCGCCGGGCCAGCCGCTGTTGTTGCGCCTCCTCGGCCAGGCTCGCCCGCAGGAAGGCCTCTTCCTGCGGGCTGAGCCCGGTCCTGCCGTCGCGTTCCTGCACCCAGGCACGAACGGTGTCCAGGCGGGTGCCCCGGAAGAGGGCGGACGGGTCGCGACCCTCACGCTCCCATTCGTCGGCGGCCTGGGCGAGCTGCTGGTGGATCAGCAGTCCGGCCCGGTCGGCGTCGATCCAGCCGCGCAGCCGCGGCCAGGCGTGCAGCAGCGCCTCGTGGGCGATCTCCACCGTGTCCCGGTCGGCGGTGATCAGCCGGGCCCGCACGAACGCGTCCAGGGCGGCCTCGGCGCCATCCGTGTCGGCCGCCCGCTCCATCAGCGCGGTCCGGCTCATCCGGCGCCGGGTCGGTCCGGTGCCGTCGGCGACGTGCACCAGGCGCACCAGGATCCGGCGGATCGTCTGCTGCTCGGTCGGGTACAGCCCCGCGAACACGCTCTCGGCGGTCCGCGCGACCGCGCCCCGGATCCCGCCGGTGCGCTCGTACCCGGCGACGGTCAGCGTGGCGCCCTCGCGCCGTTGCCAGGTCGCCAGCAGGGCGTGGGAGATCGACGGGAGTGCACCGGAGGGGGTGACGTCCGCCATGGTGCCCGGTTCGTCCCGCAGGCCCGCGTCCCGCAGCAGCAGGGGGACCAGGCCCGACTCCAGAGTCAGTCCGGCGAGTTCGGCGGGCCGGGTGATCGCCTCCCGCAGCTCGGCCACGGACATGGAGGGCAGCACGAAGAGACCTTCGGCGAAGGCCGGGGCCAGCTCGGGCAGTTCGAGGCAGCGGCCCGACAGGTCGGCCCGTACGCCGAGGACCACGACCGCCGGGGCCCGGTCCTGGACGTCCGCCGGGCGGGATCCGGACAGGGCGCACAACACCCGTACGAAAGCCCGTCGTTCGTCGTCGTCGGTACAGAGGGTGAACAACTCCTCGAACTGGTCGACGAGCAGCACCGGCCGCACCGGCGGGCACCGTCTCTCCGCGGTGACGCCGGGGTTGCCGTCCACCGCCCGACGCACCGCCTCCAGCAGGGTCTCGGGCCGTTCCCGCACCTGGCGTACGGTGATGCCGAGATCGCCGTCCACGGCCTTCGCGACGCCGGTCAGCAGCTCCTCCAGCGGATGCGCGGTGGGCGTGAACGCCGCGACCGGCCACCGCTCGGCGCCCGGCATGGGGAAACCCCCGGGGCGCCCGAAAGCCGGTACGAGACCTGCGTTGAGCAGGGACGACTTGCCGGCGCCCGAGGGCGCGACGACGATCAGCGGTCCCTCGCCGACCCGTTCGAAGACCCGTTCCACCACCGCGGCGGTGGCCTGCTCGCGACCGAAGAACCATGCGGTGTCCTGCGCGGTGAACGCCGACAGACCCCGGTAGGGACATGCGCCGTCGGACTGCGCCGAACCGGTCGTGGCGCCCTCGCTCTGCCCGGCCTGCGAGGAATCCGGCGTCAGCAGCCGCAGCAGGCCGCCCTCGGCGCCCAGTATCCGGTCGCAGCGGCGCGCGACATCGACGGTCGCCCGCTTCGCACCCGTCTCGATCTTGCTGAGGTAGCCCTTGCTGTAGTGGGTCTGCCGGGCCAGGTCGGCCAGCGACAGCCCGCGCTCGCGGCGCAGCCGCCGCAGCTGGGCAGGGAAGGACGCGACGGTGCCGTCGGGCGGTCCCGCATCGCGTCGGTCGCCGGTGTGCTGCTCCCCCACAGCTTCCCCCAGGGTGTTGCGCGCGCAAGCGCCGTGACACAGCGGATGCACAGGCTACTGCGGGGGTGGGACGGTCGACCAAACCTTTCACCCGTGTGGCGCAGACACGAACGTCCGCAACCGCGGGCGCGGTTGCGGACGTTCGTGTCCGGGCGAGGGGTGCTGAGGAGTGCTACGGACGGTTGAGCTTGATGGAGTTGACCGGTCCCAGGTCGGCCCACACCCCACTCTGCGCCGGGATGGTGTAGTTGCAGTTGGTACCGCCGTAGTTGAGGCAGAGCTCGGCGGTGGCACCGCCGGTCTGGTTGTTCAGGACCCAGTGCCAGCCGTGCTGGTTGACCAGGTCGTGGGGCCCGTAGCTCCAGTAGACGTCGCTCGGGCGCTGGGCGGGGTCCTGGCCCTGCGGGTAGACGCAGACGGCGCCGGACGGACATCCGGCCCAGTCCCCGGCGGCAGCGGCGGGCCGGGCCTGGGCCGCCCCGCTCATCGCCATCACCGCGGCCGCCGTCGTCGCGAGCGCCGCGGCGCCACGGAAGATCTTGCGCATGGTTCCCCCTTGCGGTCGTCCTGCCTGTTCGCAGGCCGTGTCTGATCTGAGCCACCAGACTGGCCCGCCGCGCCCGGGGAGGTCGACGGGTTTCCCGTTGCCCGTCGGCCACACCACCGGGAAACCGGCCGTGACCAGCAGAGTCTCGGAAGAGGGAGGCAACGTCGGAACGCCCTGTGGGCGCGGTGTTGGCGAGGGAGGGGCGGTGCAGCCTCGGGTTGTTCGCGGTTGTTCGCGGAGCAGGGGAACGGCCGGTGCCGCGCGGGGGCCCATGCGGTCCAGGCAGTTCACGACGTGGTTCGCTGTCGCGGGGTTCTGAGCCATGGCCTTCAGCAGTGCGTGCAGGACAGCCGGCGCCTCAGCCTGGCCGCCGATCTCCCGGAGCGCCGCCGCGCAATGCACCCGAGCCCGAGCCCGCCGATCGCGGCCAGGCGCGCGTCCGGATCGGGATCGCGGGCGAGTTCGGCGAACCGCGCACCGCGCTCGCGCAGGAAGGCGCCGGCCTGCGCTGACAACAGAAGCCGCTCCGAGAGCCGGGGACCCGGGACCCGGGACCCGTACGACTTCATCGGCACGATCGCGTGCTTACCTCTGTGACACCTCGTAGGCCTCGCGGATGGACGCGGGGATACGCCCACGGTCGTTGACGAGGTACCCGTTCGCGCGTGCCCAGAGACGTATCGGCTCGTCTTCCGGACGGGGATCGGGACCAGGGGGGCCGGCAGGCCGGCCGGGGCCTCTCCAGTCCCCCGAGGACACCCCTTCCAGGCGGTCCGCTGTCTCGTGGAAGAAGGCGGACAACGAGGCGTATGCGCCCTCCTCGGGGCCGGAAGCCTCGTCCCAGGACCCCATGTTTCCGCTGAGAGTGTCCAGAAACGTCCCGTAGAGACCGTCGCGCTCCGCGGCGATGGGCACCCACTCACGACGCCAGAACGGCTGGTCGGGGTCCGGGGACGGCTGCATCTCCTCCAGGCCCATCCGGCTGAGGTAGACCCGCTGGATGTCCGTCAGCCCGAGAAGGAGATGCCCTCCGGGGATGTCCATCTCGCATCCCAGCGCCACCAGACACGACTGACCGTCGGGCTGTCCGCCGGCATCGATGTCGTTCACCAGCAGCCACTGCCGCATCTCCTCGGGCAGGTCCAGCCCCATGCGCAGTTCGGCCTCCCTGATGGCCGTACGGCTCCCCGGGCCGCCCAGCGCGGTGAGGGTTTCGGGGTCGTTGCGTTCAAGCCACGCGGTGACCCGGCCCCACGCCTCCCGCACGTCTCCTGTCCCGTCCACGCGAGAACCGTAATGGGACCACTGACATCAGCGCCCGTATCCGAGACGGCAGCGGGTGCTGCCGTGCACCAACGTGCCGGACGGGGCAAGCGAACTGCTCCCTGGGGTTTCCCGAGGGTTTCCCGTTGCCTGTTCAGCCGGGCGACGTCCGTGCCTCGACAGGATCCTCGCGCCGCCAGCACGCTGCTGTGGAGCAACCCCGTGACGGCGCCGACCAACCGCCGGGGTTGGCTCACCCACGCCGACAGCAAACGGCCGGCCGGCCGTGCGACGACCCATCACGGCCGGAGAAAGAAAACGGGGAACGACATGAGAAGACACAACCTGGATCAGCAACCTCTTCCTCCAGGGCCCGGCGATCACACCTGGTGTGCCGTCGTGCGGGGACTACTCGAGAATCGGCGGCACGCTGGAGGGCGCTTCCTCCAACACCTCCTGCGGTGACGGCACTCCACCCGAATCCGCCGGCGCGTGGACGGCCAGGTCCGCCACCGTGTTCGGTCGTACCGTCGAGCTGCGCTACAACGGCACGACCGCCTGCGCCTGGGGCCGTATCAGCGGCGGCACGATCGGTGACGAGATCTGGGTCGATCGCAGCAACGACGGCGGCAACACCTGGGAGCCGATGCTCGGCTGCACGACCGTCACCTCGGGCGGCGACGCGTACACCACCCAGTGGAACGACAACGGCCTCGTGATGCGTGCCTGCGGCACCAACGGCAAGGGCGGCTCCATCGTCTGCACGGGCTGGTTCTGACCTGTCGCGCCTCGCGACTGCTGTTGATCGTCCCTCCCCCCCCCAACATCGAGAACGAAGGAGTCTGATTCGAAAATCCAACCTTCCCGCAGGTCACCCCGCTTCCGCTGATTGGAGGGACACTTGATAACCGAGCATGTTGAGCTGGCT
>NZ_JBEXXK010000090.1:0-30678 GCF_040630405.1 Streptomyces sp. NPDC005811 | reverse complement strand
ACCGGAACGATGCCGGCTCCGTCAGGCAGAGCACAAGATCTGAAACAGAACACGACTCATGGGGCGAGCCCAGAACTCAAAACCAGGTCACTAGGCGGCTTCTCCCCGCGCCTCCCCGCCGCCGGTGGGCGGTGTCGCCGTCCGCGGTGCCGAACCACCCCGCGCCGGAAGGTGGTTGAAGACCAGGTTGAGCACGATCGCCGTCAGGCAGCCCGCGCTGATACCGCTGTTCATGATCGTCTGGAACCAGTCGGGGAACTTCTCGTAGACCGTCGGCACCCCGACCGGCAGCGTCCCGACGGCCACGGACACGGCGACCACGGTGAGGTTGTGGTTGTCCTTGAAGTCGACCCGGGACAGGGTGCGCAGTCCGCTCGCGGCGACCGTCCCGAACATCACCAGCCCCGCTCCGCCGAGGACAGGCGCCGGCACGGCCGCCACCAGCGCGCCCAGCTTGGGCAGCAGGCCGAGCAGGACGAGGATGCCGCCCGCGGTGGCCACCACCCAGCGGCTGCGCACCCGGGTCATCCCGACCAGTCCGACGTTCTGCGCGTACGCCGTGTAGGGGAACGTGTTGAAGACGCCGCCCAGGACGGTGGACAGGCCGTCGGCGCGCAGCCCGTCGGCGAGGGAGCGCGGCTCGACCCGGCGCCCGGTCATCTCGCCGACCGCGATCAGGTCACCGGTCGTCTCCGTCATCGTCGCGAGTGCTTGCCCCAATCAAGATCCATAACGTTGCCGCCATCGAGCAGGATGACCAGGTTGGGGTCCAGCTCGCCCTGGACCTTCAAGGGCGGAAGCATCGGGCGCTCGAAGCGCTGCGTCTCGGGGGAGAAGAGCGGCTCCATCATCTGCGCCCAAGCGCCGGAGGAGATCCACTTCTTCACCCGGGCCCGGACCGAGAAGCCGGCCGGGAACCTTTCGGGCAGGGACTCCCAGCCCGTGCCCGTGCGCATCTTGTACAGCGTCGCTTCCACGACGTCCCGTGGGTCCAGGCTGTTCTTGCGGACCTGGTGCGGCGGGATGCGCTGGACGACTTCCTCCCAGAGGTCGTCCGTCAGGCCCAGGACGCCGTGCTCCTGCTCGGCGAACCAGGCTTCGATGAAGCAGCTCCGCCCGCCCTGACGGACCGGCACGGGCCCGGCCACGGTGGCCTTGATGCCCATGAACTCGATGATGTCCGCTCGACGTTCGCCCTTGATCAGCCTGAGGTTCCTCTTCGCCAGCTCGATCAGGGAAGCGATGCCGGCGGCCCTCGTAGCCGCCCCCTCGGCGTCGTCCAGCATGTGCTGGGCCAGGTCCCGTTCCTTCTCCTTGTCCTTGATCTGCTTACTGAGTCCCGCCATGGCGGCGCTCACTACGGCCTGCGGGATCTCGGTGCTGCCTGTCGTGAAGGCCAGGAGCCGTTGCGCCGAGTCGTTGGTCAGCTGCTCGATCTCCTTGTCGAGCACCTCCAGCCGGGCTTGATACAGCTCACGGTGGTCGGGGGTGTCCCCGATCCAGCGCTGGGCCAGCTCCTGCAACGTTCCCTCGTCCGACAGGTAGTCGGCCAGGCCCTCCCAGACGTAGTCCTCGACTTCGTCGGCGAGGATGATCGAGTCTCCGCAGCCGCGGGCCTTGCTGCCCGAGCAGCGGTAGGCCCGCTTGCCTTCCTCTTTGAGGTACTGGCCCACGTAGTGGGCCCCGCAGGCGCCCGTGAGCCGCCTTGAGAGGGCGTAGACCTGCCCTGTGACCGACTTGGGTCGCGCCCGGCGCTCCAGCGCCTTCCTGGCGGCCCTGACGCGCTCGATAGGCAGTGGCGGGGGGCAGGGAATTTCGACGGTCTGGCCGTGGGCCGGCTGACCGTCCCGCCCGAGGCGGGTGGCCCGCTTGCCGCGGGTCTTGTTGACTTTCTCGTCCGTGTTCCGGAAGACCACCACGCCATGCATGGCGGTGTTGGCGAACTTGGCCTTCAGGTTCCCGCCCTTCCAGGGCGCACCGGAACGGGTGCGGTGGCCAAGGGCGTTCAGGGCCGCCGCGGCTTCGTCGGCACTCTTGCCCTCGTCCACGATCAGCTCTGCGGCCTTCTCCAGGACGATGGCCGGCCTGCGAGACCACCTGCCGACCGTCTCCCTGGACACGGACCCGTGGGTACGACGAGATAAGCTCTCTCACCTGGAAAGTACTCTTTTCCTTGCAGCCAACAGGACCCTCAGTAAGTCCTATCGTTGCAGGTCAAGGGCACTTTCCGTGTTTCTGATCAGCTCTTGGACAGCCCAACTCGTGAAAGCGCGAGGCTAGGCTCGTAGGCATGGGAATCGACTGGGAGAACATGTTCGGCACAAGCGGCAACGGCCTTAACGATGCCTACGACAGCGAGGTCTCCGCAGTCCTCTACAGCGAGGGCCGGTGGGACGGCAGTCGACCACTTCCCGTCGGTGAAGAGCTCGACGACACAGACGGCCTGCGCTGACCTGAGGGCACACACGGAAACGGCCGGGTATGGTCTCTCCCAGGTTCTCCCCCCGAGGCTGCTATATCGCGTCAAGCGGTGCAGGGGAGATCTTCAAGCCTCGGGATGTCTTTTGACTCGGGCGCTCGAGGAGCTTGAAGATCTGGCGGCAGATGGTCCGCTTGAGGCACCGTTGCGCGTCTCGGGAGGTCTTGCCCTCGTTGCCCGGCGGGCGATGTAGGTCTTGGCCGCTGGGTCCAGCCGCATCCTGATCAGCGTGATGGTGTGCAGGGCTCGATTCAGCTGCCGGTCACCGCTGTGGTTGATCCGGTGTCGGTTGGTCAGCCCGGAGGACGCGGGGATCGGTGCGACGCCGGCGAAGGCGGCGAACGCGGCTTCAGAGCGGAAGCGTCCAGGGTGCGACCAGCTGACCAGGATCTGAGCACGTTCACGTGTACGCCGACATCAACTGCTCCACGATGTTGAGGATCTCCTCTTCAAGTTCTTTGGCCTCGGCCTGGAGCGTTTTGATCCGCTGGGCGGTGGAGCGCAGAGCTCGGACCGTCATGCGGCGTTCAATGCACTGCGCCGGGCGATCCCGGAGTTGAGCGCAACGACTGATCTGGGCCGGCCGCTTGAGTTTGCGCAGTTCAGCGCGGAGGTCACGATTTACAGTCCCTCGTTAGGGTGATTCGATGGAGGGACCCGATGAGTGCAGCAGAGATGAGCCGCGCGGCGGTGAGCGGCACGAGCCCCATCGAGGGACCCATGCCGCGCTCAGCGGTCGCGGGCCATCGACAGCCCAACAGCACGCCGTGGTTCTGCACAGGCTGTGTCAGAGTCCGGCCTTCTCCGTTTCCACGGTGGGCAGCTCCTCGAAGCTCTCGGTGCTGGGGGCGGTCTGTTCGACGGGCCGACGCGGGGCCTTGTTCAGCAGCAGACGAGTCACGTCCGGACGGGAGTAGTGGCCGGCCGGGTCGGCGATCGCCTTGGAGAGGGCGATGGCGGAAAGATCGATGTCTGCGTAGAGGATGCCCTCGGCGTCCTCGGGCAGCGGCTCGGCCAGCGAGCTGCCGTCGGGGCCGTAGATACGGGCGAAGCCGCCGCCGCGCTGCAGGAGCTGCTCCTTCTCGGGGGAGTCACAGAAGAGCTCCATGGCCGCGTCGCCGATGACCGACGTCGGGGCGAGAACGTAGGCCTGGCCCTCGACCGCGTAGAACATGGACGCGGCGTTGTTGACCTCGGGGCCGAGTGCGTTGGCGGCACCCCGGTAGATGGAGAAGCTGGGCCACGCGGCGATGTGGATCTGCTCATTCTGGCTGTACATGGCGTACTTGGACAGCGGCTGCAGATGCTCCCAGCAGCACAGACCGCCGACCCGGCCCAGCGGGGTGTCACGGACGACCAGGTCGGAGCCGTCGCCTTCGCCGAAGACCGTACGCTCCACATGCGTCGGCTTGAGCTTGCGCCGGGTGAACACCTGTTCGCCCTCCGCGGAGATCAGGGCCTGGCCCATGTAGAGGCTCCCGCCGCTGCGCTCGCTGTACCCGGCGGCCACGGAGATGCCGTTCACGCGGGCGGCATCCAGGAGCCGCTGGAAGCGGGGACCGTCCAGAGTGATCGAGTTCTCGTGGTAGCGGTTGAAGAACTGCATGCCCCAGGCCGGTGAGTCCAGCCACAGCCACCACGGGTATCCGGGAATGAAGGTTTCCCCGAAGGCGATGAGCTGGGCCCCGGCGCGGGAAGCCTCCTCGATCAGGGCGATGCTCTTGTCGATCGTGGCATCCGCGTTGAGCCATACCGGCTCCGCCTGGACCACGGCTGCTTTGAAGGTGCCTGTGTACTCGACCATCGAGTGTCTCCTGCGCTGTGAAGAAGGATGGGGAGGATGTAAGCCACGTCACCTCTTGCGGTGCGTATGCGACGAATTTAGGGTCGACAACACGGGCGGTCTTGCCCGTCCGCGCCAGGGAACTTGACCAGGAACGACGTGCGGGTGAACACACCGGGTCAGGTATCGGCGTCCTCTGCGACGGGATGGACATGTCCGCGTTACCTGCGGTGTGATGCGGCGTGGCTACGGTGCCCGCAGCCCAGCCGGCGCGTGTAAGGAGGCATTGTGGCCCTCATTCTCTCCACGGATTCCGTACCGCCCCGTGACCGGCTGGCCTACTGGCACGAGGCGGTGTGGAAGACCTTCGTACCCCTGGACGTCACCGCACCCGACGCACCCGCGGACAGGCCCTTCTGTGGAAGTGTCATCACGGACCGGCTCGGGCAGTTGCAGATCTCCACGGTCGACGCCGACCGGGAACGGGTCCGGCGCAGCCCCAGCCTGATCGCCGAGTCAGGACAGGAGCTCATGCTGCTGGGACTGCAGGCCCGCGGTACCGGCGTGGTGGTCCAGGACGGACGCACCGCGCTGCTGCATCCTGGCGAGTTCGCCCTGTACGACACGACGCGTCCGTACACGCTCGACTTTCCCGATCGGTTCGTGACCGTGGTCTTCCAGATGCCGAGGCACACGCTCGGGCTGCCCGATGCCGAGCTGCGGCGCATCACCGGCATCACCATCGGGCCCCGCCAGGGGCTTGCTGCGTTGGTGGTGCCGTTTCTGTCCAAGCTGGCCGCCGAGGTCGGCACCTGTCGGCCCGAGGTTGGCGAGATGCTCGCCCGCAACGTTACGGACTTGCTCACCACGACCGTCACGGAGTACCTGGGTCAGGATGCCCGCCGTACCGATGCCGCTCAGGAGACCCTGCTTCTGCGGATCCGGGCCTTCATCGATGCTCGCCTGGCGGACCCGGCTCTGTCGGCCGAAGAGATCGCTGCCGCTCATCACATTTCCCTGCGCCACCTGCAGCGCCTCTTCCAGGCGGACGGTACGACAGTGGCCGGGTGGATCCGGGGCCGTCGGCTGGAGGAATGCCGTCGGGCGCTGGGCCGTCCGCGCCGCAGCAGACCGACCGTGGCCGCTGTCGCGCAGCAGTGGGGCTTCGTCAGCCCGGCCCACTTCAGCCGAGCGTTCCGCGCCGCCTACGACATGTCTCCCCGCGAGTGGCAGGCCTTGGCCGAAGAGACCGCGTTCCTGCCGCCCCGCCCTCTGCCAGACTGATCCGCCGCGTTCATCCGGACGCGCACTGTCGGAGCGGGGGCAGCGGCCGGGTGAGGTGTCCGCGGTGCTGGGCAACGGCCCGCGAAGCCGGTCCGACCATGGTGCGCGTTCCGTGTTGCGGCCACTACGGACGGTGCGTGCGGTCCGGTCGCCGTACCGGCCGATTGGTGTTCCTGCGCGTGACAGACACACATCGCGTGCATGGCGCGCTCGCTCCGGTCGCGGGCTACCCGCGGACAGGCGGGCGCTGATCGCTGCTCTGTGCGATCGGGCCCTCTTCGGCTTCCCTGGTTTGAGCCGCTTGGTACGCCATTACCGGGATCCTGGTCATGTCGGGTTGTGCGCCTGAACGTGTCCATTCCGCCCGCTCAGGCCGTCGGAGAGGACCGTGGCCAGCATGGCGGGTCTCCACCGGCAGGCTGCCGGGCAGCCGGTACCACTCGCGAGCGAGTTGACCGTGCCGAACAGCAGTCGGCTCACGAGGTGCGGTTCGATGTCGATGCGGACGCCTCCCTCGGCCGCCGCAAGGGGTACGAGCTCGGGGACGTGGTGATCGAAGTCGCGGCGGTGCTACAGGGCCCGCACGTTCGGCGGCCAGGACGTCGACGCTGCGCCGTACGATGTGCCGCAGGCCGACCGGTCGCGCTGATGGCCGCCGTGTCGGGTTCGCCGAGCACGGCGAACAGCGCGTCCAGGGCGCGGGTGACGGCAAGGGCGAGGAGCTCCTCCTTGCCGGAGACGTGGTGGTCGATACTCGACTTGCTCAGACCCAGCCGACTGGCCAGTTCTTCCATGCCGTTGCCGTCGTAGCCGCGCTCGTTGAAGGCCGCGACCGCGACTGCCAGAACGGAGTCGCGGTCGTAGGCGGCCGCTCCCGGCGATCGGTACGGCCCGTATGGGTGTTCTGCTCACCTGGTCATTGTCCCGAGCGAGCGGATCAGGCGTTGCGCAGATCCTTGACCCGGTGCAGCTTGCCGAGAGAACGCTCCAAAGTGTCCGGCGCGACGACAGCGACCTCCACGGTCACTCCGACGCCGTCCTTGACGCCCTTGCTGATGCTCCGGGCGGCGCTCTCAAACTGCTCGGGACTCGTGCCAGGGCGGGCCTCGACGCGGACCGTCATGTGGTCCATGCGCTCGCGGCGGGACAGTTCGATCTGGAAGTGGGGGGCGACGGCGGGGGTGCGCAGCACGATCTCCTCGATCTGGCTGGGGAAGACATTCACTCCGCGCAGGATGATCATGTCGTCGCATCGGCCGGTGATCTTCTCGATCCGTCGGAAGGCGGGGCGGGCGGTGCCGGGCAGCAGCCGGGTCAGGTCGCGCGTGCGGTAGCGGACGATCGGAAGGGCTTCCTTGGTGAGGGAGGTGAAGACCAGCTCGCCGCCCTCGCCCTCGGGCATGACGTCATTCATGACCGGGTCGACGATCTCGGGGTAGAAATGGTCCTCCCAGACGTGCAGGCCGTCTTTGGTCTCCACGCACTCCTGGGCGACGCCGGGGCCGATCACCTCCGAGAGGCCGTAGATGTCCACGGCGTGGATCCCCATGCGCTCCTCGATCTCTCGGCGCATCTCCTCGGTCCAGGGCTCGGCGCCGAAGATGCCGATCTTCAGCGAGGTGGAGCGCGGGTTGACGCCCTGCCGCTCGAACTCGTCCAGCAGGGTGAGCATGTAGGAGGGGGTGACCATGATGATCTCGGGCCGGAAGTCCTGGATGATCTGCACCTGGCGTGCGGTCATGCCGCCCGAGGCGGGGATCACCGTGCAGCCCGCCCGCTCGGCACCGTAGTGGGCACCGAGACCGCCGGTGAACAGTCCGTAGCCGTAGGAGATGTGAACTCTGTGGCCGGGGCGGCCGCCGGCGGCGCGGATCGAGCGCGCTATGACGTCCGCCCACATGGAGATGTCGTTCTCGGTGTAGCCGACCACAGTGGGACGGCCTGTTGTACCACTGGAAGCGTGGACGCGGCGGACTTGGTCCATGGGCACGGCGAACATGCCGAAGGGGTACGTGTCCCGCAGGTCTGCCTTCGTGGTGAAGGGGAAAAGGGCGAGGTCTTCCAGCGAGCGGCAGTCCTCGGGTGCGACGTCGGCCTCGTCGAACTTCTTCCGGTACAGCTCGACGTTGTCGTACGCATGCCGCAGGGTCGCGCGCAGCCGGCGCAACTGGATGGCTCTCAGTTCCTCACGGGGCATCCGTTCGGCGTCGTCCCGCAGTTCGTCGGGCAGAGGCTCGCCGTGGCGGGCCGTCCTGACCGAGCGGGTGTCGGGGTTGTTGCTCATTGCGACTCCTTCGGCTCTGTGCTGTGCATATTGCGGCTGTCTGGTGCCGTTGTGCGGACACTGCGACTGCGGCCGCGGAACTCCGCGATCACCTCGCCGCCCCGCAGGAGACTCACGTCGTGGATACCGCTGCGACCAAACCGGATGCGCTCTCGAATCCGTTGGTCAGCGTCGCTGTCACGGTCATCCGGAGGATGGCGGTCACCTCGCCGTGCGCCGGCAATGCGATACCGAGCCGCTTGGACGCCTCGTCCGCGGAGCACATCGATTCGACAGGCCTGCGGGTCGTATTAGTGGCTTGTGTCACTGTCTGAACCGCCTTGTCTCCCGACCGAACATTCGGTTAGCGTGCGGCACGGCCAAAGTAATCCAGCCAGATCACTGCCTGTCAAGAGGTGGATTTAATGTCGCACAAGATGCCGAAAGGCCCTGATTTCTTCGTACGCCATCGCATGCTGCTGGAGCAGGCGGAAGCTGCCACCGAGCACCGGGACCACTGGACGCCCTACCCGGAGTCGCCGAGCAAGTCGTTGTACGGTGAAGACGCCGCTGAACGCGGAGAGGCCGCCTTCCGGAGCCGGATCAATGCACGGTTTGAGCTGCCGGGACATCCCCGGGATGGCTGGGTAGCGTCGGGTGAGACCTCGCCGTATGGATTCCCGCTCGGCGTCATCTACCCCCGGATCACGCCGGACGTGGCGGTGGCGGCGGCGAAGGAGGCCGTTCCCGCTTGGCGGGGAGCTGGTCCCGATGTCCGTGCGGGTGTCGCCGCGGAGATCCTCGCCCGGCTGAACGCGGCGAGCTTCGAGATCGCGCACGCCGTGCAGCACACCACCGGACAGGCGTTCGTGATGGCGTTCCAGGCCGGCGGTCCGCATGCCCAGGATCGGGGGCTGGAGGCGGTCGCGTACGCATGGTCGGAGCAGAAGCGGCACCCCGCATCAGCGCGCTGGCGCAAACCGCAGCGCAAGGGCGGGCCTCTGGTGATGGACAAGAGGTTCACGCCGGTGGGTCGGGGCGTGTCGCTGCTGATCGCCTGCAACACCTTCCCGACCTGGAACAGCTATCCGGGCCTGTTCGCCTCTCTCGTCACCGGTAACCCGGTCGTGGTCAAGCCGCACCCGGGGGCCGTGCTGCCGCTCGCGATCACTGTGCGGATCGCCCGTGAGGTGCTTGCCGAAGCAGGTTTCGACCCGAATCTGGTCGTGCTGGTCGCCGAAGAGCCGGGGGATCGGTCAGCCGGATTCCTCGCCCTGCACCCGGACGTACGGATCATCGACTTCACAGGTTCCACCGAGTTCGGCGACTGGCTGGAGGCCAACGCCCGCCAAGCCGTGGTGTACACGGAGAAGGCCGGCCTGAACACGGTGGTCCTCGACTCCACAGACGACTACCAGGGCCTCCTGGGCAACCTGGCCTTCTCCCTGGCGCTGTACAGCGGGCAGATGTGCACCACCCCGCAGAACCTCCTGATACCCCGGGAGGGCATGGCCACCGACCAGGGCGTTCGGACAGCCGACGAGTTCGCCGCCGATCTCGCCGCAGCGCTGGACAGGCTGCTCGCCGATCCGGCCCGCGCAGTCGGAACACTGGGTGCCCTCGTGAACGACGGCGTGCGCGAGCGGCTCACCCAGGCCGAACAGCTCGGCCGCACCGTTCGTGAGGCGGTGCGGGTGGAGCACCCCGAGTACCCCGCGGCGGAGGTCCGGACGCCTCTGGTGGCCCGGCTCGACGCTGAAGCGGACCAGAAGACCTACGCCCGGGAGTGGTTCGGACCGGTCTTCTTCGTCGTAGGCACCGACTCCACCGAACACAGCCTCAGGATCTTCGAGGAGACAGTGCGGACGCACGGCGCGCTGACCGCCATCGTCCACTCCACCAGTGAGGAGGTGCTGAAGACAGCCGAGGAGGCCGCCCTGGACGCGGGTGTCCACCTGGCGGAAAACCTCACTGGCGGCGTCTTCGTCAACCAGTCCGCCGCCTTCAGCGACTTCCACGGCAGTGCGGCCAACCCCGCGGCCAGTGCCACCCTCTCCGACCCCGCCTTTGTCACCGGCCGGTTCGCCACACTCCAGTCGCGTCGCCCCGTCACCGTCGAGGAGCCCGCCCATGTCTGATGACGTCTATCTGATCGAGGGAGCCCGCACCCCCCAGGGCCGCTACGGCGGCGCCCTGGCCTCCGTACGCCCCGACGACCTGGCCGCCCTCGTCGTTGGCGAGGCCGTCCGCCGTGCCGGGATCCCGGGCGAGGCCGTGGACGAGGTGATCCTGGGGGCCGCCAACCAGGCCGGTGAGGACAACCGGGATGTGGCGCGCATGGCCGTGTTGCTGGCCGGACTGCCCCACACAGTGCCCGGATACACCGTCAACCGGCTGTGTGCCTCGGGCCTGACGGCGGTTGCCTCGGCAGCCCAGGCGATCCGGTCTGGTGAGGCCGAGATGGTCGTAGCGGGCGGAGTGGAGTCCATGACACGCGCGCCCTGGGTGATGGATAAGCCCGGCACCCCATGGGCCAAGCCAGGCGAGGTGCACGACACCTCACTGGGTTGGCGCTTCACCAACCCCCTCTTTACTGCTTCCGACCGGGCCGTTTCGGAGGCTGCCGCGTCCGAGACGGTGAAGGTGACGCTGTCGATGGGGGAGACCGCCGAGGAGGTCGCTGCCCTGGACGGCATCACCCGTCTCGACTCCGACGCGTACGCGCTCCGCAGCCACCAGCGGGCTGTCGCGGCACAGGAGGCGGGCCGCTTCGACCGCGAGATCGTGCCGGTACCCGTGGCGGACGGCCAGGTGACACGCGACGAAGGCCCGCGCCCGGCGACGACGCTGGAGAAGCTCGGCGGCCTACGGACGATCTTCCGTAAGGACGGCATCGTCACTGCCGGTTCCTCCTCGCCGCTCTCCGACGGCGCTGCTGCGCTGGTGGTGGCGAGCGCGGCGGCCGTGGAGCGGTACGGACTCACCCCGCGAGCCCGGGTCGTCACCGCCGCGTCCGCCGGCGTCCAGCCGAACATCATGGGCCTCGGCCCCGTCCCCGCCACGGAGAAGGCCCTGGCCCGGGCCGGATGGCAGAGCGCAGACCTGGACGCGGTCGAGGTGAACGAGGCGTTTGCCGCCCAGGCGCTGGCGGTCATGCGGCGCCTCAAGTTCGACGAGGAGAAGGTCAACGCCGATGGCGGGGCCATCGCGCTGGGCCATCCGCTCGGCTGTTCCGGCGCACGCATCCTGCTGACTTTGCTCGGACGGCTGGAGCGCGAGGACACGCGCCGCGGGTTGGCGACTCTGTGCGTCGGGGTCGGTCAGGGAGTCGCCATGCTGGTGGAGCGGGTGTGAACGAGGTGACCTACGAGACGCTCCGGGTAGAGGAGCGTGAGGACCGGGTGGTCGTCACGCTATACCGGCCCGAGGCCCGTAACGCCATCAGCGAGCAGATGATCGCCGAGCTGCACGAGGTGTGCACTCTGCTGGAGTGTGAGCCGAGGCTGCTGCTGCTCACCGGGCACGGCCGAGTCTTCGCGGGCGGCGCCGACATCGCTGAGCTGCTGCGCAGGGGCCGGGACGAAGCCCTGCAGGGGATCAACAGCCGGTTGTTCGAGCGGGTACGGCGGTTGCCCATGCCCACGCTCGCCGCTGTCGACGGCTGGGTGCTGGGGGGCGGTGCCGAGTTGGCGTACGCCTGCGACCTCCGTATCGCCGGCCCGGACACCGTCTTCGGGAATCCCGAGCCCGGGCTCGGGATCCTGGCCGCGGCCGGTGCCTGCTGGCGGCTTCCCGAACTGGTCGGCGAGTCGATCGCGAAGCAGGTGCTGCTCGCAGGACGGAACCTTGATGCGAAGGCGGCTCTGGCGGCCGGCCTGGTCGTCGACGTCGTAGAGGCCGATGAGTTGCTCGACGAGGCACACGCGCTGCTCGATCGCATGACCCAGTCCTCGGCCACGGCGCTACGCCTGACGAAGCTCGTTGTCGACTCGCCCGGTGCTCATCCGATTGCCGACGACCTGGCCCAGGCCGTGCTGTTCGAAGGGCAGGACAAGAAGGACCGTATGACCCAGTTCTTGAAAAAGAGGGGTCGGGAGAAGAGGAGCCGCACATGAGCTCAGCACCCTCTGTCGTCGGGGTCATCGGCGGTGGCAGGATGGGCGCCGGCATCGCGCAGACCTTCGCGGCGGCCGGATCGTCCGTCACCGTCGTGGAGAGCGACGACGCAGCGGCCGCCGCGGCACTGGACCGCGTTGCCACTGGCCTGAAGCGGGCCGCGGAACGCGGCCGCCTGGCCGAGCCGGTAGAACACGTGCTCCTCCGGGTGGAGATAGCCCAGTCGGTGGACGACCTGCCTCCGGACACCGACCTGGTGGTGGAGGCCGTCCCCGAGGATGCCGCGCTCAAGACCCGCATCCTGGCCCGCGCCGAGCGACGGGTCAGCGAGACGGCGGTGTTGGCGAGCAACACGAGCTCTCTGTCTGTCACCGACCTTGCCTGCGCGCTCACCCGACCTGGCCGCTTCTTGGGGATGCACTTTTTCAACCCCGTTCCGGCCTCGGAGCTGATTGAGATCGTTGTCGCGCCGGACACCCGTGCCGACACCGTGAAGGCTGCCCTCGCCTGGACACGCAGCCTCGATAAGAAGGACGTCGTGGTCAAGGACTCGCCCGGCTTCGCCAGTAGCCGCCTGGGTGTGGCCCTGGGCCTGGAGGCGATCCGGATGGTCGAGGAGGGCGTCGCTCAGGCGGAGGCCATCGACGACGCCATGCGGCTTGGCTACAAGCACCCCATGGGGCCGCTGCGCCTGACCGACCTCGTCGGTCTCGACGTGCGCCTCGCCATCGCCGAGCACTTGTACGCCACCCTCGGTGAGCGGTTCGCGCCGCCCCGGCTCCTGCGGGAGAAGGTCGCGCTCGGTGAGTTGGGACGCAAGACGGGACAGGGATTCTACACATGGCTGTGAGTGAAGAGATGGCCGCACCCGAACAGCATCGGGTCTGCTACACGCTCGACGGCGCGGTGGCCGTCATCACACTCTGTCGGCCCACGGCCGGGAACGCCCTGGACCTGACTCTCCGGCACGGCCTCCTAGCGGCCGTGCGCCGAGTACATGCCGACGGGGACAAGGTGCGGGCGGTCCTGCTCACGGCCGAGGGCAGGCACTTCTGCGTTGGCCAGGACCTCAAGGAGCATGCCCGGGTTCTGGAGGCGAAGCCCTCCTCTGCCTTCGCCATCGTGCGCGACGAGTACAACCCGCTCGTGGAAGAACTGCACGGGCTTCGACAGCCAGTCGTCGCCGCGATCGAGGGGGCCTGCGTCGGGGCCGGGCTCGGTCTCGCCCTCAGTGCCGACCTGCGGGTCGTGGCCGAGGGTGCCCGTTTCTCGACCGCCTTCACGGGCATCGGCCTGGCGGCCGACACCGGCCTGAGCAAGGCGCTGGCCCAGTCGGTGGGACCTTCCCGAGCCGCTGGCCTGATGCTTCTCGGAGACCGATTCGACGCGGAGGCAGCGCAACAGTGGGGGCTTGTCCATCACGTGGTGCCGGACGGCAGTGCTGCCAGGGAAGGCCTGGCCCTCGCCAAGCGGCTCGCCACAGGTCCCACCGCCGCGTACGCCGAGGTCAAGGTGCTGCTGCGGAACGTCGGCAACACGAAAACGTCCGCCGTGCTGGACCGCGAGGCGGCCGCGCAGGAGCGGCTGGGCCGGACCGCAGACCATCTAGGTGCCGTGCGGGCCTTTCTCGCAGGGCAGCAACCCCTCTTCGAAGGCCGCTGACGAACACGGCATTCGCCGGGACAAAAAGGATGCACCGAACCATGTACCGAACGAACGATCGGTTGGGAAGGTATGGATATGACCACAACACAATCTGACTCAGCGGGCTGCGCGGAACTGCGACTTCAGGAGCATTTCGACGCAACCATCGCGCGAGACCAGCGCATCGAGCCGCGGGACTGGATGCCCGACGGCTACCGCGCCACCCTGATCCGGCAGATCGCGCAGCACGCCCATTCGGAGATCATCGGCATGCAGCCGGAGGGCGAGTGGATCACGCGCGCGCCCTCGTTGCGCCGCAAGGCGACCCTCTTCGCCAAGGTCCAGGACGAGGCCGGACACGGCCTCTACCTCTACTCGGCCGCCGAGACTCTCGGAGCCGACCGCGCAGACCTGACGGAGCGCCTGGTAGAGGGGCGCCAGAAGTACTCCTCGATCTTCAACTACCCGACCCCGACCTTCGCCGACGTCGGTGTGATCGGCTGGTTCGTGGACGGTGCGGCGATCTGCAACCAGGTCCCACTGTGCCGCACCTCGTACGGTCCGTACGCGCGCGCCATGGTGCGCATCTGCAAGGAGGAGTCCTTCCACCAACGGCAGGGCTACGAAATGCTGATGACGATGATGCGCGGCACCGAAGTCCAGCGGCAGATGGTGCAGGACGCCGTGGACCGCTGGTGGTGGCCGTCGCTGATGATGTTCGGCCCGCCGGACGACGACTCGCCCAACTCGGCACGTTCCATGGCCTGGAAGATCAAGCGGCACTCCAACGACGAGTTGCGCCAGAGGTTCGTCGACATGACCGTGCCGCAGGCTGAGAAGCTCGGCGTCACCCTGCCCGACCCGGATCTGCGGTGGAACGAGGAGCGCGGACACCACGACTTCAACGCCCCCGACTGGGACGAGCTGAAGAGGGTGGTCTCCGGCGACGGACCGTGCAACGTCCAGCGCGTCGAGCGACGCCGCATCGCCCACGCGGAGGGAGCCTGGGTGCGGGAAGCAGCCGCGGCGCACACGGCGAAGCAGTCGGCACGCACGCATGAAGGAGCAGCGGCATGACCCGGACCAGCCAGGCGAACTGGCCCCTTTACGAGGTGTTCGTCCGCGGCAAGCGCGGGTTGAACCACGTCCATGTCGGCTCGCTGCACGCCGCCGACGACCGCATGGCTCTGACCCATGCCCGGGACCTGTACACCCGGCGCAACGAGGGCGTGAGCATCTGGGTGGTGCGCTCCGAGTACATCGCGGCCTCCACACGCGATGAGAAGGACCCCTTCTTCACCCCCAGCGCTGACAAGGTCTACCGGCACCCCACCTTCTACGACATCCCCGATGATGTCCCGCACATCTAGGAGCAGGCAGTGAGTGACGACCACGTCTACCTCTCGCTGGCCGAGGAGCACGAGAGTGACGCCCGATGGGCGTTCGGCACCGGCTTCGAGGACCCGCTGCACGGCGTGCCCAGCACCGTGCCGGCCGGCGTCGACACAGAAGAACTGGCCGCGCTCTGCCTGGCTTTGGGTGACGACGCCCTGGTGAGCGCACAGCGGCTGGCGGAGTGGACCACCCGTGCTCCGGAACTTGAGGAGGAGGTCGCTCTCGCAAATATCGGCCTCGACCTGCTAGGTCAAGCCCGGCTGCTGTACGCGCGCTGCGGCCAGGTCGACGGTACGGGACGAGGAGAGGACGCGTACGCCTATTTCAGGGACGCGGCCGACTTCCGCAACGTACGCCTAGCCGAGCTTCCGCGCGGTGACTTCGCGTTTTGCGTCGCCCGGCTGCTGGTCCTCTCCGCCTGGCGGCTGGCCCACTTCGAGCGGCTCACCGCGTCGGCCGACCCGGTGCTCGCCGCGATCGCTGGCAAGAGCGTGAAGGAGCTGACGTACCACCGGCAGTACGCCGCCGAATGGGTCGTCCGGCTCGGTGACGGCACCGAGGAGTCCCGTCGCCGAATGCACGTCGCGCTGGAGCAAGTGTCCGCTTATTTGGGTGAGTTGTTCGACGCCTACGACGTCCGTGAGGAGGTGAGCGCTGTGCTGCGCCAGGTCACCGATGCTGCCGGGCTGACCGTGCCGGTGTACCGGCCGTTGCCCGGCGTCGGCCGCGGCGGTGAGCACACCCAACACCTCGCCCCCCTGCTGGCCGAGCTGCAGGGCGTGGCCCGGGCTCACCCGGAGGCGAAGTGGTGACCGTGCAGACACAAGCGAGCCGTGCCCGCCGGATTGCCGAGCAAGTACCGGATCCCGAACTGCCGATGCTCACGCTTGCCGACCTCGGTGTCCTGCGTGACGTATCCGTAACCCCGGACGGTACGGTGGTCGCCGACCTCACCCCGACGTATTCCGGCTGCCCAGCCATCTCCGAGATGCGCGCCGCGGTGGCCGCGCGTTTGAAGGCCGCCGGGTATGTAAGCGTTCGGGTGCGCACCGTGCTCGACCCGCCATGGACGACGGACTGGATCACTTCCGCCGGTCGTCGCAAACTCGGCGAGCACGGGATCGCGCCCCCGGGACCGGCGCCACGGCCCGCGCCCGGCCCCATGCCGCTGGTGCTGTCGGCCACCCGGCGCGCGGTGGCCTGCCCGCTCTGTGGGTCGGCGGATACGGAGGAGACCTCGCGCTTCGGCGCCACCTCCTGCAAGGCGCTGTGGCGCTGCCGAGCCTGCCGTGAGCCCTTCGAATACATCAAGGAGATCTGATGGAGGAGCAGTCGGTGCTCGGCACCACCATCCCCGCCGCGGCACGGCAACCGCGCCGCCGCCCGGCCTTCCACTCCCTGCGCGTCGCCTCCGTACAGAGGTTGTGCGAGGGCGCGGTGGCCGTCGGCTTCGACATCCCCGCCGACCTCGCCGGGGAGTTCGCCTTTGCGCCCGGTCAGTCGCTCACCCTGCGCCGCGAGGTCGACGGGCAGGACGAGAGGCGCTCATACTCCATCTGCTCCCCGAGGGGTTCGCGGCCACGGATCGGGGTGCGCGAGGTACCCGGTGGCCTGTTCTCCTCGTGGCTGGTCCGCGAGGTGCAGCTCGGCGACACGCTCGAGGTGATGGTGCCGACCGGCGCTTTCACCCCCGACCTGACCATGCCCGGCCACCACGTGCTCATCGCCGCCGGGTCGGGCATCACACCGATGCTCTCCATCGCCGAGTCGGTCCTTGCGGCCGACGACACCTCACGGGTCACCCTCTTCTACGGCAACCGTCGCACCGACTCCGTGATGTTCGCCGATGAGCTCGCCGATCTGAAGGACCTCCACCCCGCCCGCTTCCAACTCGCCCACGTCCTGTCCCGTGAGCCCCGCGAAGCCGACCTGCTCTCCGGCCGGCTGGACGCGGAGCGGCTCGGCGCGCTGATCAAGGGCCTGATCGACGTCACTGCGGCCGACCACTGGTGGCTGTGCGGCCCGCACGGCATGGTCCGCGATGCCCAGCAGGTGCTGGCCGGGCTCGGTGTGCCCGGCGACCGGATTCATCAGGAACTGTTCTTCGCCGATGACGAGCCAATGGTCGAGGTACATCACCAGGATTCCGACTCCATAAGCGCCGAATCGGTCAGCCAGGTCACTGTCAGCCTCGACGGCCGCTCCACCACCGCGGCTCTGCCACGCACCAGCACGGTGCTCGACGGCGCTCAGAAGATGCGCCCCGACCTGCCCTTCGCGTGCAAGGGCGGTGTCTGCGGCACCTGCCGTGCCCTGGTCACCGAAGGCGAGGCCGACATGCGCCGCAACTACGCCCTCGAACGAGCCGAAGTCGATGCCGGCTACGTGCTGACC
Source organism: Streptomyces sp. NPDC005811 (assembly GCF_040630405.1). Taxonomy (NCBI): domain Bacteria; kingdom Bacillati; phylum Actinomycetota; class Actinomycetes; order Kitasatosporales; family Streptomycetaceae; genus Streptomyces; species Streptomyces sp. NPDC005811. The sequence continues at coordinate 13,320 of NZ_JBEXXK010000090.1, read as the reverse complement.
TGTCAGACCTTTCCCGTCTCCGAAACCCTGACCGTCGACTTCGACAGCTGAGGACCCGATGACCGTTCATCTCGAAGTCGCCGAGGGCGTCGGCACGATCCGCCTCGACCGCCCGCCCATGAACGCCCTGGACGTCGCCACGCAGGACCGGCTCAAGGAACTGGCCGAGGAGGCGACCCGCCGGGACGACGTCCGCGCCGTCGTGGTGTACGGCGGGGAGAAGGTGTTCGCGGCGGGCGCGGACATCAAGGAGATGCAGGACATGGACCACACCGCGATGGTCCTGCGCTCGCGCGCCCTCCAGGACTCCTTCACGGCGGTGGCCCGGATCCCCAAGCCGGTCGTGGCCGCCGTCACGGGCTACGCGCTGGGCGGCGGCTGCGAGCTCGCCCTCTGCGCGGACTTCCGGATCGTGGCGGACAACGCCAAGCTGGGCCAGCCGGAGATCCTGCTCGGGCTGATCCCCGGCGCGGGCGGCACCCAGCGGCTGGCCCGGCTGATCGGCCCCTCCAAGGCGAAGGACCTCATCTTCACCGGCCGGATGGTGAAGGCGGACGAGGCGCTGACCCTGGGCCTGGTGGACCGGGTGGTCCCGGCGGCCGAGGTGTACCCGCAGGCCCACGCCTGGGCCGCGAAGCTGGCCCAGGGCCCGGCGCTCGCGCTGCGGGCCGCGAAGGAGTCGATCGACACCGGCCTGGAGACGGACATCGACACCGGTCTGGCGGTCGAGCGCAACTGGTTCGCGGGCCTGTTCGCCACCGCCGACCGCGAGATCGGCATGCGGAGCTTCGTCGAGGAGGGGCCGGGCAAGGCCAAGTTTCGGTGAATGGGCACTCGTACCTCCGAGGTATCTGTCCTTCAGACAGCATGTGCACCATTTCGGATGGACGCCGAGGCCCCGCCAGGTGTGGCGGGGCCTCGGCGCACAGTAAACGGCTGTGCCGGGAGCCGGGGACGGCCGAGTGCTCCTGGCCGTCCGCAGGGGCTGCGCGCACAGTCATGTAGCCGCTGTCAGGCGCGCGTTCCCACCTTGAGCTGGTTGAGGATGTCTTGGGTGTTGTAGTGGGCGCGCTTCTCGATGATCCTTCGGTCCTTGAAGGTGAAAAGGTTGAACATCGAGAAGCGCAGGTGGGCTCCCGCCGGGGCCAGGCCCCGGAACTCGCCGGTCTGGTTCCCCTCAACCACGACGAACGCGCCGACCCGGTCGCCTTCGGCCACTGTGCGTTCGACGGTCATACGGATGCCCCGGAAGGCATCGATGTTCTTCTTCTCTTCCGCGATGAAACCCTCGGGGCCCGGGTGGGGGGTGTCGATCTGGTTGTAGAAGACGAAGTCCTCGTGGAACATGCTGGTCACTGCCGTGTAGTCGGCCTTTTCGAGGGCCTCGTAGAAGCGGCGTACCAGATTCGTGTGGATGTCGACAGACATGCCTGCCCCTCAGGGTCTGCTTGGCCGGCGGGCCGGTGCTTGGTGTGTGTGGTCGCGCGTTCCGTGAGGTCCGGCGGGCTGCCGGACCTCACGGAGATGAGCGGTGCGGTGGCGAGGACGCCGCTTGACGTGTGCGCCGGCGAGGGCTCAGCCGCGCTGTCCCCAGTCAACGCGATCGGCGAGGCCTGCGGCGGAGAAGGCCACCTGGAGGTCGTTGCGGCCCTCGGTGAAGTGGGCCCAGCTGTCGTAATGGACGGGGACGATCCGGCGGGCGCCGAGGATCTGGGCGGCCTCGGCGGTCTGAGCACTGTCCAGGACGACGCACTGGCCGTCGTAGATGACGGAGAAGCGAGGCGCGCCGGCGAAGAGGAGGGCGGTGTCGACAGGGCCGAAGCGCTCGGCGATTTCCTTGACCGCTTCCAAGGAGGCGTTGTCGCCGCTGACGTAGACGGTCGGCAGGCCCTCGCCGGTCAGGATGAAGCCGACGACCTGGCCGGAGATCGGCTCGACGTCCTCACGCGCTCCGGGCCCGTGGATCGCGGGGACGCCGGTGACGGTGACGGTGCCGCCGCCGGGACGCTCCAGCTCGACCGACGCCCAGTCGGCCAGACCCTGGGCCCTGTCTCCGAGGCGCTGTCCGCCGCCCGGTGTGGTGAGCGTGAGGGGGACGTCGGCGAGCAGGGCGCGGCCGGAGTTGTCGAGGTTGTCGGCGTGCTCGTCGTGAGAGAGCAGGACCACGTCGATGGGGCCGAGGTCGGCGGGGCTGCCTACGGAGGGCGCGGTCTTGGTCAGGAGCGGACCGCCGGGGACCTGGTAGTCGCCGGGGGCGTCGAAGGTCGGGTCGGTCAGAATGCGCAGGCCGCCGTACTCGAAGACGGCGGTCGGGCCACCGAAGACCCTGACGGGGAACTGGTCGGTGGATGCGGCGGGAGAAGTCATGAAAGTGAACCTCACGGATAGGGTATCGATTATCCGTGAGTAACCGTAACCGTTTCTCATGGATGTGCACAAGTCGTACCATGAGAAACGTGAATGAGATCGTGACCACACAGCCGGACCTGCCACCCGCGCCGGGCGAGGAGCAGTACCGCTCCCTCGCCCTGGCCAACAGTGCACTCGCCTTGCCTGGCGGGCACTTCATCGACCTGATCGGCACCCCGACCGCAGCGAATCAATGGCTGGCGGGTCGTGGACTCGCGCCGGCTGATGTCGGCATGCGGGAGATGTGTGCGGCACAGTTGCGTGTATTGCGAGAACAGATCAGGGCGTTGCTGGCTTCCCGCGTCGCCGTGCTGCCCGCGATCCCCGCCGCCGTCGCAGCCATCAACGACGCGATGACCCGGGTCCCTACAGCTCCGCTGCTGCAGTGGGACGATAAGTTGGGTCCCTACCGCGCGGCCCCGCATCCCACCACGGAGATCGTCGACCACGCCCTGGCGACTCTCGCCGCCGACGCCGCCGACCTGCTCACCTCCCTCGACGCAGAACGCCTCACCGCCTGTGCCTCCACACCCTGCAACCGCTACCTGCTCCGCCATGGCCGCCGCCAGTGGTGCTCCACCCGTTGCGGCGACCGCGCTCGCGCCGCCCGCGCCTACGCCCGCCGTGTCCGCCCCGATGCGGACTGAGGACTTCCTGCGGGCGGATGTCACATCGGAGGCCGCGCCCCGTCCCGACGCGCGTTCTTCGGCGTTCCACCTCGCACGAATGGGCCCGGGGCTACCAGGAATCGGGTGTCCGCTCACGATTTGTTCGGTGGACTGATCCGATCCCGGGCGGACTTGCCGTGCTCGTCGACCACTCGTGGTCTCTGCGGTGCCGTCGGGACTGGGTGGAGATGTTCAAGGGCAGCCCGCCCAATGTGCGGTTCCAGGCCATGGACCGAGTCGCGCCCGATGAGCGATGCCACCAGGGCTGTGACACTGCGTGACGATGCTGTGACAGTGGAGGTTCTGCCTTGAGAAGGCTCGAAGCACGGTGCACGCTGGTGAGTGCCGAGGACGGGCTGCGTATTGAGTGTGGTGGTCGTGCCGTGGAGAGAGGTGCACCCATGGACGAGCGAGTCACCCTATCGGATAGTTCCGACGGCGTTCGGCTGCACATGGGCGCTGAGATCTCGGCCGTGGTGGACGGTCGGGGCGTGGTGACCGCGTGCAGTACGAGCGTGCGTGTTCTGCTGGGGTATGAGCGAGGGGACGTGATCGGCGGCAAAGCTGCGCGGATGCTGGGTGGGCCTCTGCCGGTTGCCGTCCAGCGTCATTGTGCCCAGCGGGAGGCATGGAGCGGCCTGATTCCTGTGCGGCACCGAGACGGTCGCCGTCTGCGGCTGCGCATTGAGGGTCAGCCGCTGTCGGATGCGGCCGGAGGTGGGTTCTGGGCGCTCACGGCCACTGCGCCCCAGTCGTTCGCGAGGGACGACGGTACGGGCGACAGCGGGGAGCCGGAGACGTCCGTGCTCAAGCGATGGGCACTGGAGCAGCTTCCGCTTCCCATGGGGCTGTACGACCGCCGCGGGGTATGTATCGCGGTCAACGCGGCTATGGCGCGGGCGATGGGGACCTCCGAACAGGGTCGGACAGGTCGGCGTATCGGCCATGATGCGCAGGGACAGCCCATCAAGGGCATGGAGCGCATGGTCGAGACCGTGGAACAGGTGTGGCGGACCGGACGTACGGTGTCCAGGGAGATGCACTTCCGTTCACCCGGTGAGGCCCGAGCGCACGCCTGGCTGACGTGGTTCCACCCGGTCGAGGACCCTGCGGGCAGGGTATGCGCTGTCTCGGTTACAGGGGGCGACGCGTCCGAGCAGTTCCATGCCCGGCAGCGGCTGAGCGTCCTGAATGAGGCCGGGGCGCGGATCGGGAGCACGCTGGACGTGGCCTGCACCGCGGACGAGTTGGCGCAGGTCGGCACGGATCACTTCGCCGACTTCGTGGTGGTTGACCTTCTCGACAGTGTCCTCGGCGGCGAAGAAACCGAAGGAGTCCCGTCCGACGACCGCTTGCGCTTCCGCAGGGTCGCTCAGCGGTCCGTCCTACCGGGCTGTCCCGAAACGGTGGTTCCGATCGGTGCCTTGCACAGCTACCACGCGGAGTCCACGCCGGGTCGCGCGCTGGCCGAAGGCCATGCCTTGCATGAACGCGTCAACAGCCGCTCCATGCGATTGTGGGCCATGGACTCCCCGGAACGCGTCCGCAGCATCAAGACGCATGGGATTCACTCGATCATGGCCGTGCCGCTGCGTGCTCGGGGCGTCACTCTGGGGCTGGCGATCTTCTCCCGCCACGGTACGCCGGAACCCTTCCGCGAGGACGACCTGCGGCTGGCGGAGGAGCTTGCCGCCAGGGCGGCGGTTTGGGTCGACAACGCCCGCCGGTATACCCGCGAACGATCGATCGCGCTCGCTCTGCAGGAGAGTCTTCTCCTCGACCGTTCGCCCCACCAGGCCGGTGTGGAGACGGCCTTCCGCTATCTGCCCTCCGACCCGGGTGTGGGGATCGGCGGTGATTGGTTCGATGTGATCCCGCTGTCGGGTGCGAGAGTGGCGTTGGTGATGGGCGATGTGGTGGGGCACGGAATCCAGGCAGCGGCCACGATGGGGCGCCTGTGTACGGCCGTCCGTACCCTGGCCGACGTGGACCTGGCTCCTGACGAACTGCTCACTCAGCTCGACGACCTTGTCCTGCGTCTGGACCGGAAGGCGACGGCGGACAGGGCGTACCACGCAGGGGGCGAGGTCGGGGCCACCTGCCTGTATGCCGTGTACGACCCGGTCTCGCGACGCTGCTCGATGGCCCGGGCTGGTCATCCCGAACCAGCCCTGGTCACCCCTGACGGCGCAGTGGAGTTCCTCCACGTCCCGGCCGGGCCTCCCCTGGGACTGGGTGGTCTGCCGTTCGAGGTGGCGGAGTTCGACATACCCGCAGGCAGCGTGATCGCCATCTACACCGACGGGCTCCTCGCTGACCGCGACCTGGACGAGGGACGTGACGCACTCCGCGCTGTCCTCGTCGGCAGCTTGGCTCGCCCTCTGGAGACCACGTGCGACAGAGCCGTGGACGGACTGCTACCCGACCGTCGCGCGGACGATGCCGCCCTTCTGCTGGTGCGAACGCGGCAACTGGGCGCCGACCAGGTCGCCACTTGGGGGCTCCCGGCTGAGCCCGCCGCAGTTGCTCGTGCCCGTGATCTCGCGTGTGATCAGCTGGCTGCCTGGGGCATGAACGACGCCGCCTTCGCCACCGAACTTGTTGTGAGCGAACTGGTCACCAACGCCATCCGCTACGGCCGTCCCCCCATCCACCTGCGACTGATTCACGACACCACCCTTGTCTGTGAGGTGAGCGACGACAGCAACACCGCCCCCCATCTGCGTCGCGCCCGTGTCTTCGACGAAGGTGGCCGAGGCCTGTTCATCGTGGCCCAGCTCACGCAGCGCTGGGGCACCCGTCACACACGCATGGGCAAGACGATCTGGGCAGAAGTACCACTTCCCCCGGAAACGGCTGTACCCCTCGGCTGACTGCGCGCCGTGGTGGCCGCGGGCGACACGAATCGAGTTCTGCCATTCCATGCGGGCAGGGGCGCTGGGTGTGATGCAGGCACAGGGCGAGGCAGCAAAAGTGGCTGGCCCGCCCTGATGAACAGTAGGGAGTACGTGCCGGCAGGGTTGCGGTCCCGCCGGAGGCCGAGCGGCAGCATGGGGTGTGCGCTGCACGTCTCGACGGCTGGCGGGCCGCGAGCAGGATGGCGGCCAGGGGGCGACGACGGCCAGAGGCCCGGGGCGCTGCTCGGCGTCAACAAGTAGCCAGCCGCAGGCGAGGTCAGCCCAGCCGGTGCGGACGGTGTCGAGGCTGTACCTCACCCCGCCGATGCCGCCGGGTTAGCCGCTCGTCACCACCCGCTCGTCCGTCGCTCGGGCAGCCTTTCAGCTGGTTGCTGCGGCGGGCATCTGGGCCGCCATCCTGAGCGCTTCCGCCATGGTGAGGAACGGCGCCCAGGTGGTGGCCAGTTGCTGGACGGTGAAGCGGGCCGACAGCGCGTACGTGGCGGCGGTGATGACCTCGCCGGCCTCCAGGCCGACCATGTGGACGCCCAGGAGCCGGCCTGTTTCGGGGTCGGACACGAGCTTGAGCACCCCGTGGGGGTGCCGACTGACCACCGCCCGGGGCACGAACGCGAGCGGGAGCTCACGAGTCTCGTACGGCTGTCCAGCGGCTTCCGCCTCTGCCGGAGTGAGACCGACCGAGGCCAGCGTGGGAGAGGTGAAAGTGACGCGGGGCACGGTGGTGTAGTCGAGGCTCCGGGCCGTTTCCCCGAAGGCGTTGGCAACGGCCGTTGCGCCCTGTGCGCCGGCCACGTACACGAACTGCCGATGCCCTGTGACGTCTCCAGCAGCCCAGATGTGCGGGTGGGTGGTGCGCAAATATTCGTCCACGACCACTTCGCCGCGCGGGCCGACGTTCACACCGACAGCAGCGAGGTTGAGTCCATCGGTCACCGGGCGGCGGCCGGTGGCTATAAGGATCTTCTCCGCAGAGAGATGGAACACGTCCTCACCTGCGGTGACCGTGGCCAGGACACCAGTGTCGGTCGGCTCGACGCTCGTCAGGATCGCACTGGTGCGGAAGGCGATGCCCTCTTCGGTCAGCGCTTGGCACAAGGCCGCGGAGATGGCCAGGTCCTCGAACGGGGCGATACGCGGGGCCAGTTCGACCACGGTGGTCCGGGCGCCCAGGCGGGCGAAGAACTGGGCCTGCTCCAGGCCGATGGCGTTGCCACCGATCACCAGTAGGGACTCGGGCACGCGGTCGAGAGACATAGCCGTCGACGACGTCAAGTAATCGACGTCCGCCAGACCAGGGATGTCCGGGATGAAGGGCCGGGCGCCAGTGGCGATGAGTACATGCTCGGCAGTGATCCGGACTTTGGCGCTGCCGTTTCCGGTGACGGCCAGTGTCAGGCGGTCCTGGACGGAGGGGGCGAAGGACGCCTCGCCCCGCAGCAGGTCGATACCGGCCTGTTCGGTGCCCTTGACGTGGTCTTCCTCGCGCCGCTCGGCGATGAACCGGTCCTTGTCCTTGACGAGCTGTGACAAGTCGACCGGCCCGGCGGAAGTGTCGATTCCGGGGAAGCCGCCCCGCTGAGCGGTGGCATGTACGGCGGCTGCGGCGAGCAGCGTCTTGGAGGGGATGCAGCCCACGTTCAGGCAGGTGCCGCCGGGGGCGCCACGCTCCACCATGATGACGGACTTGCCCCGCAGCCGGGCGTCCGTGGCTGCGGCCTTGGCGGCCGAACCAGCGCCGATGACCGCTAGATCGTACGTTTGACCTGCATTGTTGTCGTTCTTCACGGCTTCGTGGGATTCCTTTTCTTCATTGAGCACTCGCTGGCAGACTTACCGCACCAGGCAAGACAGACCTGTCTGTCTGTGCGGCAAGGTAGACAGGTCTGTCTGGTAAGGTCAAGTGCATGCAGGAAGCAGCCAGCGGCTCGGCGGTGCGCGAGCGGATTCTGGACACGGCAGCCAGGTTGTTCTACGCCCACGGGGTTCGGGCGGTCGGCGTCGACCGCGTGATCAAAGAGTCGAACGTGGCCAAGGCCACCCTGTATACCCACTTCCGGTCGAAGAACGCACTGGTCGAGGCCTATCTAAGGCGCCAGGCCGAGCGTGCGCACGCGGAACTGCTGCATATCGAGGCGGAGGCCGGTCCGGCTTGTATCGCCGCCGTGTTCGACCACGCGGCGGAGGGTGCCGACGCGCAGAACTACCAGGGCTGCTGCTTCCTCAATGCGGCTGCCGAACACCTCGACACCAACAGTCGCGCAATCGAGATTCTCGCCGAGCACCGGGCGTTCCTGCTGGCCTGCTTCGAGCGGAGCGTGGTGCGGCCGACAGCTGCGGAGCGCACTGAGGTGGCACGCGTTCTCCTTGCGTTGCTGGATGGCGCCAAGGTTGCCTCAGTGGACGAGGGGAGTGCCGCGTTCGCGCGGGTCAAGCCGGTGGGCGTAGCGATAGCCGCCGGGTAGCGGCGCCCGGCGCCCTGCCGAACGTGTCCCTGTCGGATACCGCGATGCTTCCGACAGGGGCACCTGCATCTCCAAGGCGGTGTCCGCATTACCCCACAGGGGCCTGTCCCGTTTCCGTCGGAGCGTGTTGCTGCGGCCCGGCGTTGACTGCCGTCATGGTTATGGTCAGGGCCGTCAGGAACAGGGCGCCTCCGACGGCGAAGGCCACGGTGTACCCATGGGTCAGTGCCGTGACGGCCTTTTCCACGAGAGCCGAGTCCTTGGCAGCGAGCCCACGCGCGAGGGCATTGACGGTGTCGGGCACCCGGTTCTCGGCCGCCGAGGTCGCCACGGCCGATAGGACGGCGATGCCCAGTGCGCCGCCGATCTGCTGGGAGGTGTTGAGTACCGCCGAGGCGATGCCGGACTCTTGGTCCTCGACTCCGCTGACTGCGGTGAGGGTCAGCGGCACGAAGGTCGCTCCGATACCGAACGCCATGGCGAAGATCGCGGGCATCAGGTGCCCGGGGTAGGAGGAGCCGTGTTCCAGCGTGGAGAACCAGAACAGCGCTGCCGTAGCGATCAGCAGGCCGGGGCCCACGATCAGACGAGGCGTGATGCGGGTGATCAGCTTGGAACTGAGCCCGGCTGCGAGGATCAGCCCGACACTGAACGGCAGATAGGCGAGGCCTGCCTGAACGGGTTCGTAGCGCAGTACCAGCTGCATGTACAGGGTCAGGAGGTAGAAGGTGGCCTCCAGGCCGGCGCCGGCGAGGAGCATCACGGCGTACGAGCCCGCACGGTTGCCGTCCCGCAGCAGGTGCAGCGGTAGCATCGGGTGCGCGGTGTGTGCCTGGAGCACCAGGAACACCGTCAGTAGGGCCGCGGCAAGGGCGAACGCGGTCAGGGTCATGCCTTCGGCCCAGCCGTGCTCGCCGCCGCGCGTGATGCCATACACCAGAGCCAACATGCCGCTCGTGCCGCTGAGGGCGCTTGGCACGTCCAGGCTCCCGCGGTGGCGTTCGGCCTGGACGAGGGTGTGGCTGCCGAGGAGGACGGCCAGACCGATGGGGATGTTGATCAGGAACACCCACCGCCAGTCGAGGTAGCCGGTCAGAATGCCCCCCAATAGCACGCCGAGGGTGATGCCCAGGCCGGACATGGCTCCGTAGACGGCCATTGCGCTATTACGGGGCTTTCCCTCCGGGAAAGTGGTGGTGATCAGGGCAAGTGCGTTGGGCGCGGTGATCGCGGCTCCGGCGCCCTGCAGGATGCGCGCCGCGATGAGGAGGCCCTCGTTCGGGGCCAGGCCAGCCACGAGCGAGGCGAGAGTGAAGAGAGCGACGCCCACCTGGAAGACCCGTCGGCGCCCGTAGAGGTCTCCGGCCCGCCCGCCGAACAGCAGCAGGCCGCCGAATACCAAAAGGTAGGCGTTGACCACCCATGCCAGGTTCGACGCGGAGACATCCAGGTCGCTCTGGATGCTCGGCAATGCGATGTTCGTGATCGTGGCATCCACGAGCAGCATCAGCTGTGCAGCGGCGATTACGAGCAGCGCGATGCCGAGCCGGCGCGCGCCGGATGGGGTCCTTGAGACGTCGGGTTGTGGGAAGGAGGCGTCGGTTGCGCCGACAGCAGTCATGAGGGCTCCAAAGACGGGCGGGATGATCCACGGAGGTGACCGGCAGGCGGCTTCGTCGTCGGCCGTGACCGGCCGCGCTCGGTGACGCTCGACGGCCGAGGCGGCGGCCGCGCAGCCCGCGGCGGGCCATGGTGTGTAGGTGCTGGGAATGCCGGAGCCACGCGGTATACCTGAAAGAATTCTGTCATACCCCTGGGGGGTATATATATACCCCCCAGGGGTATGACGGCCAAACGGTCGCAGCGGTGAAAGAGGTCACCTGCCGTCAAGGGCATTGCTCTGCGGTACGAGGCGACCGCGATCGCTGTCACGGTCGCGTGCGTGAACAGTGCAGCAACGGCTCCGTCTGTGCCGCCTTCGTCGAACGGCAGAGATCGGGAACGCAGGAGACCGCCGGTGCGACCGGAACAAGCCACCTGAGCAAGGCTTGGTGAGCGTTCGGCATCCGGCGCACCTTGGTCCGGCCGACGGCTCCCGGTGCGTCCCCGGTGGCGACGATCGCTGCGAGCAGGCCGCCGCCGACGACCCGCCAGCCGCGCTGTGGGCCAGCCGTTCCTGGGTGAGCAGGCGCAGTCACTTCCAGGCGCGGTCGAGGAAGTCGGCGATCAACGGGGTGGTCTCCGGCAGGTGGGTTTCCAGGGCGAAGTGGCCGGTGTCGAGGAGGTGGAGTTCGGCGTCGGGCAGGTCGCGGAGGTAGGCGCGGGCCCCGGGTGCGATGAAGAAGGGGTCGTGAGCTCCCCAGATGATCAGGGTGGGCGGCGTGTGTCGGCGCATCCATGCCTGCCAGCGGTCGTAACTCTCGATATTGGTGCGGTAGTCGAAGAAGAGTGCCAGTTGAGCCTCCTTGCGGCCCGGGAGATCCAGGAAGTGCAGGTCGAGCGTCCAGCCGTCCGGGGCGATCAGGCCGGGATCGGTGACGCCCGCCTCGTACTGGAAGCGGGTTCCACCGAGAGTGAGCAGGTCACGCAGTGCGTCCTCGGCGCCGGGGGTCTGCGGGGTGAGGAGCAGGACGTCGCGGGCCGCGTCCGACAGCCCGACCTCGTATGCGTTGCCGTTCTGCACGATCAGCCCCGCGATCCACTCGGGGTGGCGTTCGGCGAGGCGGAAGCCGACCGGGGCGCCGAAGTCGAAGACATACATCACGAACCGGTCGAGGCCCAGTTGCTGAACGAAGCCTTCAGTGACGTCGGCGAGTCGGTCGAACGAGTAGCTGAAGGCTTCCGGCGCCTCAGTGTGACCGAACCCGGGGTAGTCCGGAGCGATCAGCCGGTAGTGAAGGCCCAGCGCGTCGATGAGGCGGCGGAACTGGTGTGAGCCGGACGGGAAGCCGTGCAGGAGCAGCATTACGGGAGCGTCGACCCGGTCGGGAACGGACTCGCGGTAGAAGACGCGGACGCCGTCGACATCCAGGTGACGGTGTGCGGTGCGGGCGGGGAAGGCGGACATGGCTAATCCTTTCCTTGCGTTTGAATGCATTAGGTATAGCCGGGTATGCCTAACACGTCAACGCATGGAGGTAGCATTAGTCGCATGAGCGATCTCGTGCCGCTGACCGGAGAGCCGCTGGCATTGGACCTGGTCAACACCCGTCCCACCGTCGGCGATCTGCTCGCCACTCCCGGTGATCTTGGCGCCTGGTGGGCTCTCCAGGCCGACCGCCTACCAGACGTGCCGAAGGAGGTCACAGGCACGGATCTGTCCGCCGTGCACGCCGTGCGGGAGCACGCTGCCCGTGCGCTCGACAGCGTCCGTCACGGTGGACAGCCCCTGGAGGTTGACCTGGAGGCACTCAATCAGTCGCAGCGCGCCGCGCCCGCCATCCTCGAGCTGCAGTGGGACGGTTCGACGCTCACTGTCACCCGGCGGCGCGACGGCTCGCCAGGTCGGCAATTGGCCGCCAGGCTCGCCGAGGCTGTTGTCGAACTGCTGGCCGACCCGGCGGTCACCAGCATCCGCCAGTGCGAGGCCGACGACTGCACACTGCTCTTCCTGGCCGCCCACCCGCGCCGCCGCTGGTGCTCGGCCGCCCGCTGTGGCAACCGGATGCGCGTCGCCCGCCACTATCAGCGTCACAAGGCCAAGTAGCCTGCTGAAGACTGTCGTTCATAGTTTTGCAGGCCGAGGCGCGCGTGTCGCAGTCAGAACCCCGGATCGAGGAGTTCGGTATCTCGCCGCGGCGGTCGGTGACGTGCCTGCTGTCCAGGAAGACCCCTGGGTTGGCACGGGAGGCACTGGCATCTGCGCTCACCGGACCACAAGCAGCTTGCCGACTGGGCGGTCGGGCTCTCCTCCCCGAGGCCTGGGCCCGGTCCACGGTGAGCGGCTCGCTGTCCGGGGGACGCCGTCCGGCGGTGGCCATGTGGTCCGTAGGGCTCCGCGACACCTGGTGGGACTGATCGCACACCGCGGTCAGCTGCAGGGCCTGGCCGCCCTGCGACTTCGGAGCGCCGCCGATCGGGGTTGTCACCCGTGCTGGTTCTACTGACGGGTTACCAGACTCCGGCGGCACTCCGCCGCCGCGTCCGGGCCCGGCTGACGGCGTGGCTGGCCAACCGGAGCGTGCGCACCGCCGACGTTGTCGCCGCGACCGCGCTGGAGGCCGCGCAGGCCCAGCAGACCGTGCTGCCCGGCGCGGATGTCGCCGCCTGGATCGTCGCCGACCTGGCGGCACAGATCTTGGCCTGAACGACCGGCTGAAGCGGATCGACCAGCAGCTCCGCGAGACCGTCCACAGCCATCCGCAGGCGGAGATCATCGAGTCCCTGCCCGGTACGGGCCACATACTCGGCGCCAAGTTCATCGTCTTGGCCGGCAACCTGTCGGCCTACGCCGGCGTTGGCCCACCTGGCCTCCGCAGCTGGGCTGGTACCTGCCCCGTGCGACTCTGGACGACGCACCGGCAACCTGCACCGGCCCAGCGCCACAGCTGCTGCCTGCGACGGGAGTTCTACATGCCTGCCCAGACCAGCATCATCCGCGAGGGCTCCAACCGGGACTTCTACCTCAAGAAGCACGGCGAGGGCTGCAAACCACGTCCAGGTCACCATCGCCCTGGCCCGCTGGCCCGCTGGCCCGCTGGCCCGCCGTCGCGCGAGCGTCCTGTGTGCGCTGCTGCGTGACGGAAGGGTCTTCGCCTCCGTCCCGCCCGTCACGCAGGCGGCTTGACTTCGTCATTGAGTAATCCGATCTCCGGACGGTGATACCCCAAAGGGGAGAAAATTGGCTCCGGTCGTCCGGCTGAC